>CAVURJ010000002.1:0-500284 GCA_963743885.1 Candidatus Moraniibacteriota bacterium
AGGGTGACGGCGAGGTCCTCCTGCGCTTCGGCATCGCGTTCACGATCGATGGCAGGCGGTCAGTCCGGACGCCGAGATCGGTTTGAACCGTCCGGCGGACACGCAGTCGGCGTGGGTGGTCAACGTCCAGGAACTCGCGGACGTCGAAGATCGAGCCTGCCGTACAGGCGGCGAATGGGGCACAGCGTTGTGCTGAGCTGGCTGGTCGCTGATCTTCTGTGTGGCGCTGGGCGGATAGCCGGCGGGGCGTCGACCCCGATTCGGCCGCGGGCGAGCAGGGACTGGGGTCCGTGGCCGGGCAATGTCGCCCTGCTGATCGGGGCGGTGCTGATCGGCGGGCTCGCAGGGGTAATGGTGGCAGGGTTCACGCTCCTGCTCTAGTCGCCCGACCGGAACGTCAGGCCCCGGACGCTCTGCTCTCGTGGCGCTCGGGCTCATTGTGCTGGCGGTGGTCTTCACCGCCCCCCCTCGGGCCATCGCTCGCGCCGCTCTTACTTCGGATGGGCCGGGGCGAGAGAGACGGCGCATGCTGCCGGTCGACTGGCAGCAGTGGTATTGCTTGTCGCCCTGGTCCTGTTCGGCCGATCAGAGCGCGTCGTGGTCGACCGCTTAGTCAGGTCCGCTTCCGGCTTCGAGCCAATGGTTCAGCACGCGATGAATGCAGTTGCTCGAGCACGCCGACATCGTCGGCCAGGAGGCTTCGGTCCTTGCCGCGGTTTGGGCGGGAAGGGCGGGATAGGGATTCCTCCCCGATTGAGTCGACCGAGGGCAAGAGCACGTGTCGACCGGTGGCATGGGGCACCATTGATCATCCTTGTCGGAGTCCCGCCGGCAGTCGGTTGGCGACGGATAGCGGCCGAGACCTCCGGTGCTGCCGACGTCTCAACCGACAACCGGGGAGGCGTAGGGAAAGGGGTCGACGTCGAGGTCTGGTGAGAGGAATCGCCTCCCCGATGGGTCCCGGATGAGGTCTTCAGGCAGAAGTACGTGAAGAGATGTGATCGGAAGATCTCTTGCCACTGAGAAAGGTGATGGCCGTACGGGCGGCCCCGAGGTAGTCGGTGGCACAAGGTATGGATTTAATCCCGGTGGGACGGGGTTGGTCGTTCGCTCAATGGCGACTTTCATGTGGATGATGCCCGATTGAGCCCCGGCTCGGACCATGTGCCGAGTAGTTGAATCAGACCTGTCTCGACCGGGTCGCGGAGGATGGCCACCGATGAACCGGTGACTCAGTCGGGAGGTCGTTCGCGATTCGATGAGCCACCGAAGTCGAGTACAGGTATGAGGGGGTGCTGTTTCCTCTGGCCATCACCGACCGGGATCTCTTGAAGAAGGTGCCGAGTAGTAGGTGGTTCCTTGGCGTAGAGGTGGGGATCCAAGAAGTGGGTACGTCTCCTTGACCTTTGCACGTCGATCTGATGATGGTCGGCCAAAGTCCGGTCAGGGTGGTGGAGCCCGACTTTGCCGCGCCAATCACGAAGAAGTTGGGTAGCGGTCCGACGTTGGGGTCTGGCGAGACCCACATCTGATCATCGGTGGCAGCGGAGTAGTTCCGGCCGAGCCCGGTGGCGCGCCGTTCCACCAGGTCGGTGTCCGCCAGACGTCGGTGTGGTGATCAACCTTGCTCTTTCGGGATCGCGTCGCTGATAGATCGGCGTTGCCAGCGCAATCACGCCTTGGGACAGCAAGTGCAGGCCGTCGAACGCTCGTAGCAACTCGGGTCGACCGTCGAGGCTCGTGCGACGTTCGAAGGGTAGTTCCCGTTTGCCGTCCGCGAGCAACGCGGGTTCGGGTGATGTAGATCGTCCCAGGCCGTTCGGCGACGTGGTCGACGCATACCTGGTTCATGTCTTGAACGTAAGGCCGGTCTCGGCGATCACGTTCAACCAGCCAGCGTGGCCAGTCGGCGGAAGCCGACCCACACCACCTCGGCGCCGGAATGGGTCACGGCGTTCAGCGCCGGTTCAGGAGGTCGAGTGGAGTAGCGGCTCACCCAGTCGTCCTCTGTGTGGCGGGAGCGCTGCGTGATGATCCTGTGCTCCATCAGGCGGCCATTATGATCACGACGACTTCGGGATCGAAGGTCTCCGGCTGGTTGCGAATCAGCCGAGGGGTTGTCCAATACGAACCCCGTCGAGGCTGCCAGGAGGAATTGGACCGACGCGGTGCCCTGCGCCTCGAGGGCCGGGACAATTGCCTGCCTGCGACAACTGGTTCATTACCGAGTCCCCGAGGAGCAGGACCCCAGAGGAATCCGTGCCGACACGGTTCGGAAATCCGCTTGGCGCTGACATGACCTTCTGCCCACAGGCGATGAGGCACAGAGCAGCGAGGGCCACGAGCCGCCGTACCCATTGCCCTGTGGATTGACGACGAGGCGTTCGCAACTTACGATGTCTGACCAGGATCACTCGGTCTTCGGCTTGCCGGCGGCCTTCTTGGCCTTCTTCCAGGCCCGGACGTCGAGCAGGTCGGCCTCGGAGCCGATGTCGGCCACGGAGCGGGGCTGGTCGTCGGCGAAGGGGCCGGCGACGGCCTCCCAGCCCTCGGGGGCCCGGCCGAAGCGCTTGCCGAGCAGGGCGATGAAGATCATCGACTTCTCCTCGCCGAAGCCGGGCAGGGCGTTGACCCGCGCCGAGAGGTCCTGCGGCGTCGGCCGCCCCCTCCCACACGTCGGCGGCGTCGCCGTGGTGGTGCTCCACGAGGTGCTCGCACAGGGCGTGGGCCCGCTTGCCCATGGAGCCGGGGAAGCGGTGCAGGGCCGGCTTCCGGCTGAACAGCTCGGCCACCACGTCGGGGCCCATGGCGGCGATCTCGGCGGCGTCCAGGCGACCGCCGAGGCGCTCGCGGAGGCGGGCCGGGCCCCGGAAGGCCCACGCCATCGGCACCTGCTGGTCGAGCAGCATCCCCAGCATGCAGGGCCAGCGGATCGTCGATGAGGAGCTGGTCGTCCTCGGGGTTGCCGGTGATGGGGAAGGTCGGCTCGGCCATGGAATCGGAAGCTACCGCCCGCGGCGGCCTAGTGGGTCCACGGCGGGGCGCTCTCGGGGTCGAGGTCGTAGCGGGCGATGGCGTCGGCGACGACCGCCGGCGTCGACGGCGCCGTCGGCGGCCAGGCCGGCGAGCACGGCCACCACGACGTGGGCGGCGTCGGTCTCGAAGAAGCGGCGCAGCGTCTCGCGGGTGTCGCTGCGGCCGAAGCCGTCGGTGCCGAGCGCAGGACCACGGCCGCGGGCGACCAGCGGGCGACCTGGTCGGGCACGGCCCGCATGAAGTCGGTGACGGCCACGACCGGGCCCGGCGCCCTCGGCCAGCCGCTCGGTGACCAGCGGCGTGCGGGGGTCGTCGGCCGGGTGGAGGCGGTTCCAGCGCTCGACGGCCAGGGCCTCCTCCCGGAGGCGCTTGTAGGAGGTGGCCGACCACAGGTCGACGCCGACGTCGTAGTGCTCGGCCAGCTCGGCCTGCGCGGCCCGGGCCGCGCCCTGGGCCGAGCCGGAGAAGAGCACGGTCGCCGGGTGCGTCGGGCCCTCGGGGGCCGCGGCGCAGCGGTAGAGGCCCTCGAGGATGCCGTCGTCGACGCCCTCGGGCTTCGGCGGCATGGCGTAGTTCTCGTTGTAGACGGTCAGGTAGTAGAAGACGTCCTCGCCCGGCGGCGTCGCCGCCCGGGTACATGCGGTGGATGCCGTCCTGGACGATCGCCGCCATCTCGTAGGCGAAGGCCGGGTCGTAGGCCTCGCAGGCGGGCACGGTGGAGGCCAGCACGAGGCTGTGGCCGTCCTGGTGCTGGAGGCCCTCGCCCAGCAGGGTGGTGCGCCCGGCGGTGGCGCCCGAGCAGGAAGCCCCGGGCCCGGGCGTCGGCGGCGGCCCAGATGAGGTCGCCCACCCGCTGGAAGCCGAACATCGAGTAGAAGATGAAGAAGGGCAGCATCGGCACGCCCCGGTTGGCGTAGGAGGTGGCCGCGGCGGTCCAGCTGGCCAGCGCGCCGGCCTCGGTGATGCCCTCCTCGAGGATCTGGCCGTCCCGGTCCTCGGTGTAGGAGAGCAGCAGGGCGTGGTCGACCGGCTCGTAGAGCTGGCCGAGCGGGGCGTAGATCTCGAACTCCCGGAACAGGGAGTCCATGCCGAAGGTGCGGGCCTCGTCGGGGACGATCGGCACGACCCGGGGCCCGAGGCACTCGTCGCGGGCCAGGTTCCGCAGCAGGCGGGTGAAGGCCATGGTGGTGGAGGCCGCCTGCTTGCCGGAGCCGGCGGCGAACTCGTCGAAGACCGATGGCGGCGGGCAGCTTCAGCGGCCGCCGGTCGCGCACCACCCGGCTGGGCAGCGGCGCCGTCGAGGGCCTGGCGCCGCTCCATCAGGTAGCTGGTACTCGACGGAGTCCTCGGCCGGGCGGAAGTACGGGGGGGCGCTCGGCGTCGAGGGCGTCCTCGGGGATCTCCTCGTGCAGGTGGAGGCGGTCCCGCAGCGCCTGCAGCTGCTCGTTGGTCATCTTCTTGATCTGGTGGGTGGCGTTGCGGCCCTCGACGCCGGGGCCGAGCGTCCAGCCCTTGACCGTCTTGGCCAGGATCACCGTGGGCGCCCCCGTCTGCTCGGTGGCGGCCTTGTAGGCGGCGTAGAGCTTGCGGTAGTCGTGGCCGCCGCGGGGCAGGTTGCGGAGGTCGTCGTCGGAGAGGTGGTCGACCAGGTCCGCGCAGGCGGGGGTCGGGGCCGAAGAAGTGCTCGCGGATGTAGGCGCCGTCCTCGACGGCGTAGCGCTGGAACTCGCCGTCGACGGTCGTCGTTCATCTTGTTGACGCAGCACGCCGTCGACGTCCTGGGCCAGCAGCTCGTCCCAGCGGCGAGCCCCAGATGACCTTGATCACGTTCCAGCCCGCGCCCCGGAAGATGGCCTCGAGCTCCTGGATGATCTTGCCGTTGCCCCGCACCGGGCCGTCGAGGCGCTGGAGGTTGCAGTTGACGACCCAGGTGAGGTTGTCGAGGCCCTCGCGGGCGGCCAGGGAGATGGCGCCGAGGGTCTCGGGCTCGTCGACCTCGCCGTCGCCGACGAAGCACCACACCCGCGACGCCGCTGGTGTCGTCGATGCTGGCGGTTCTGGAGGTAGCGGTTGAACCGGGCCTGGTAGATGCGAGTTGATCGGGCCGAGGCCCATCGAGACCGTGGGGTACTCCCAGAAGTCCGGCATCGAGCCGGGGGTGCGGGTAGCTGGACAGGCCGCCGCCGCCGATCTCGCGGCGGAAGCGGTCGAGCTGGTCCTCGGTCAGGCGGCCCTCGAGGAAGGCCCGGGCGTAGATGCCGGGGGCGGCGTGGCCCTGGATGTAGACGGCGTCGCCGGACTGGCCGTCGTCCTTGCCCCGGAAGAAGTGGTTGAAGCCCGACCTCGTAGAGGGCGGCGGACGAGGCGAAGGTCGAGAGGTGGCCGCCGATGCCGTCGGCCTTCTTGTTGGCCCGGATCACCATGACCGCGGCGTTCCAGCGGATGAAGGCCCGGATGCGGCGCTCGATGTCCTCGTCGCCGGGGAACCAGGGCTCCTGTTCGGCCGGGATGGTGTTGATGTAGGGCGTCGAGACCGACGCCGGGGTGCCGACGCCGAGCTGGCGGGCGCGTTCGAGCAGCCTTGGACAGCAGGAAGCGGGCCCGGGCCTCGCCCTGGGCGCCCACCACCGCGTCCAGGGAGTCCAGCCACTCCTGGGTCTCCTGCGGGGTCGGTGTCGGGCAGCTGGTGCACGTACCCGTCGATGAAGGTCACATCTGTCACCATGCCCCGGATGCCGACGATCGTCTACACCGATGGTGCCTGTTCGGGGAACCCCGGACCGGGGGGCTGGGCCTGGGTGGTCCCCGACGGCCCCTTCGCCAGCGGCGCCGATGCCCACACGACCAACCAGCGCATGGAGATCGAGGCCGCCACCGAGGCCCTCTACGCCATCGACGGGCCGGTGACCGTGGTCAGCGACTCCACCTACGTCGTGCACTGCTTCACCAAGAAGTGGTACGTGGGCTGGAAGGCCAAGGGCTGGAAGAACGCGCAAGAAGGAGGACGTGGCCAACCAGGACCTGTGGCGACCCCTGATCGACCACGTGCTGGAGCGGGACAACGTGACCTGGCAGTGGGTGAAGGGCCACAGCGGCGACGAGTGGAACGACGTGGCCGACCGTCTCGCCGTCGAGGCCGCGGCCACCCAGCAGGGGCGGTCGGGGGACCGGCCGCCCGAGGTGCTCGGGGTGGCCGACGCGGTCGGGCCTGGGGTCGTGGGCGCCGCCGGAGACCGAGGCGCCGTCGGCACCCGCCGCGAAGGGCCCGGCGGCGAACCGACCGACGGGTCACCTGGTGGCGGTGTTCGGCCACCGGCCCCCGGAGCTGGGGGGCTATGAGCCCAACTTCCTGCAGGCCGCGGTGCAACGCCGGCTGGGGGACATCCTCGATGCGCAGCGGATGCTCGACGAGGACCTGGTCCTGCTCACCGGCCTCCAGCTCGGCGCCGAGCAGCTGGCGGCCGAGGCCGCGGTCGACCGCGGCGTGCCCTTCGTCGTCGTCCAGCCCTTCCCGGACCCGGACAGCAAGTGGCCGTCGTCCAGCCGGGCGGCGTACCGGCAACTGCTCGACCAGGCCCGTGAGGTCGTGCTCCTCCAGAAGAAGGCCGTGCGCAGCCCGGGCGACGTCCGCCGGGCGATGGGCCAGCGGGACGCCTGGCTGACCCGGGCCGCGGATGCCGCCGTGGTCGTGTGGGACGGCAAGGACAGCCTCCTGGCCAAGCAGGTGAAGGCCCTGGAGCAGGAGGTCGGCGACGAGGTCTGGATCGTCGACCCCGGGGAGCTGGCCTGACCGAACCGTCCGGCCTGGTCGGCCGGCAGGGGGTCAGTGGAAGTGCAGGGCCCGCAGGGTGGCGTGGGCGGCGTTGATCTCCGCCATGCGGTTGCGGCCGATCTCCTGGGCGGTCGGCGAGTAGTCGACCAGCCGGTCGGGGTGGTACTGCTTGGCCAGTGTCCGGTGGGCCCGGGTGACGGCCTCCCAGTCGGCCCCGATGTCGACCTGCAGCACGAGGTGGGCCGAGTCGAGGTCCATGCCGCCCGGTACGTCGAGGTCGGCTTCGACCTTCTCCTCGACGGGGGGCGGCGGTGGGGGAGCCTGGTCCTCGAAGAGCGACTCGGCCGTCCAGTAGTCGGCGAACTGCGAGTCCGGGCGGCGGCGGGGGTGGGTCGTCCTCGTGCTGAGGACCCCGGGGGACGCCGGCCACCTCCTCACGGGCGGCCCACCAGGCGTGCTCGTCCTCGCTGAGGTCGGCGTGTCGGTCGTCGAGATCGTCCTCCGCGCGCCGGAAGAGGCGGCCCCGCCTCCCGGTGGTGGTCATGAGTCCCTTATCGGCCGCCGGGACCCGGCCTTGACGACGGGTACATTCCGCACGGATGCGGATCGGGTCGGACACCGGGGGCACCTTCACCGACCTGGTGGACGAGCGGGGCCGCGTGGCCAAGGTCCTCTCGACCCCGTCGGACCCCACCGAGGCCGTCCGGGCGGGGATCGCCGAGCTCCGGGCCCGCCGCGTCGACCTGCTGGCCCACGGCACCACCGTGGCCACCAACGCCCTGCTCGAGGGGACCCTGGCCGAGACCGCCCTGGTCACCACCACGGGCTTCGCCGACGTCATCGAGATCGCCCGCCAGGACCGTCCCCGCCTG
Organism: Candidatus Moraniibacteriota bacterium; assembly: GCA_963743885.1. Classification (GTDB taxonomy): domain Bacteria; phylum Patescibacteriota; class Minisyncoccia; order Moranbacterales; family UBA1568; genus UBA1568. The sequence continues at coordinate 7,681 of CAVURJ010000002.1, forward strand.
TATGACCAGTGGGCCGACCGACCGCCGCCCCTGGTCGAGCGTTCGCTGCGGCTCGAGGTGGACGGTCGGCTGGCTGCCTCCGGCGAGGAGATCGAGGCCGTCGGGGAGGTCCCCGAGATCCCCAAGAATCAGCACCAAGTTCCAATAAATCTCAAATACAAAATTTGAAACGTTTTGAAATTATTATTTTGATATTGTAATTTGTTTGGAAATTGAGATTTTGGATTTGTTATTTATTTTGTTATGGGTGTAAAGCGAATCACAATTTGCCACAAACGTAACGATTGTATCGGCTGCGGATCATGTGCGATGATTTCGCCGGATCGTTTCGTGATGAGCGCTGCCGATGGAAAGGCTGATCTCCGGGATGGGCAGTGGCATGGAGAGGAATTTATGGTGGCCAAGATTGATGAGGATGAATACGATTTGAATAAACAAGCCGCCGACGCCTGCCCGGTCGGGATTATTAGATTGGATTGATACCGGAAAAATTCACCACAAAACAAAAACGCCATCTGGGCGTTTTTTTATTTTGGCTTTATACTGGAAGTGTAGTCAACAAAAATAAAAAATGGACAATAAGAAAATTCCTACCAGTATCGGAACTATCGTACTCGTCATCATTGCCGTGACAGTTTTTTTGTTTGTGTGGGTGTACTGAAAAAGGACAAGAAAAAACTTTGTCACTAATAACAAATAATCTTCAAAAACAGCCAGTGCAGTCTTCTGCTCTTTGCAATGATCCTCAACAGAAGGCTGCTGATACAAAATCAGCAATAGCCCAAACAACGCAAACGCCAGACGAAGAATACATAAGCGATACGCACGATATATCAGCAGAAAAGAAAGCTCTCAATAAAATCAACATTGATAAAGCGACTCCGGAATCACTCGTGGTCGATATTTATAACGCAATTTTTAAATCAAATAATAACATCAATACAACTATAGGACAGTATGATTGTGTTAATTGGAAAATTAAAGATGATATCAGTTTCGGTTTTGACGGATGGAGAATATTGACTGTTCGCCCAAGTCTTTCAACCATAAACGATGACGTCGATATACTGAAAGATTTTTTTGTAAATAACGGCTTTTCAAAGAGTAAAAATAACACCAATTCAAATCTAAAAGGAATGGATGGGCTCAGTATTCCTGGCGAAACATTTGGTTTTGAAAAAGATGACTTCAAATGCTCATTCGGATGGAGCGAGGCGACATCTGATCCAAATCCTAAAAATTTAAAAAAGGATTATTTTAATCTCTCATGCGCCAAATACACGTCACAAGACCAAGAAACATTTCAGACATTTCTTGGAGTATTTGGAACCGGAACTACGAAATATTTTTGCGTCAAAAAACAAGATGGTAATTTTTCCAAAGGATTAATGTCGTGGGCAGCATGGTATGGGAAAAAAATACATGGCGATTGGAAAATTATTTGGAGTGGCCAAGATATCCCGCCATGTTCGGAAGTAACTGATTTCCCTCACGACATAGTAGACAGCTGTTATGATAAAGAAGATGGGGGAGAGAAGGTGTTTTCAGATGACAAATCAGACCCGATTATATATAAAGAAAGAACGTCCATATACACAAACAATGTACATGGATTTGAATTCAAATATCCACAAGGACTTTCAGTTGCAAAGGGTTCGACCGACGATGTCCTTGGCTTGAGCGATAATTCAAGCGATCCATGGATAATTAAGGTCACTGTTTCTGAAAATACAGATGATCTTTCTCTCGAGCAGGCTTTCGGTGAGGAATTGGATAGATACCAAAAATCCGCACCGAAGAGTGTTATTATCAATACAGATACTCGTATTAATGGGAAACCAGCCAAAAAATTCTCAATTGTTAATTCTCACGATGATAGAAATGCCGCAGTAGTTTTTATTAATGGTAAAAATGTAATAACAATATACGGCAATGATTCGACTATGTTTCTAAGAACAATTCTCGAAACCGTGCTTTATTCCTTTAAATCTATATAGGCCCTAGCTTCATTCTAGGGTCTCAGCTAATATCTTAAAAGAAACATCGATCAAGATGCTTCTTTTATTTTTACTGACTTTTGAGTATACTAAACAGTATAAATAGAAGGATAAAAATAAAAATCGTATGGATAACAAAAAAATCCCGACTTGTCTCGGAACAGCTATTCTCGTCGTCATGGCCATCACGGCGGGAGCTTTTGTGTGGGTGTACGAACAGAATCAGGGGGCAATAGAAACAGACACAATTATCCAAACAACTATTAAGAAAGATCAGAAAACTGATACCGGAAAGGAAACAGTGGCGAATACCCCGCAACAATTCCCCGAAATGGATCCGGCTGAAAAAGCCCGTCTTGCAGCCCTGACCAAAGACTGGCAAACGTATCGGGATACGGAGTATGGGTATGAATTTAAATACCCACAAAATTATTTTGTTGTAAACAAAAAAGGAACATCTTCCCCAGAGACCCTCACTATAACTAGCAATAAAGGGTATCCAGGAGATGGCGGCTGCCCCAAACCTCCTTGTAATTTCCCAACACATCCACACGAAATTACTATCACAGTATTCGAAGAGCCAAACAATTTCTCCTTAACCGAAATCAAAAAGAGGCTCGAAGGCAATTACGTGACTATGGGGTCCGAGAAATATATACTTATTAATGGTAAATCAGCATTATATTATAGAAGTTATCAATATTCAGATGCTATATATATAGTTGGATATAAAAAAACATATTTTATATCATCTGACCTAGAGTGGATTGAGACCTATTTTAGCGATACATTCAAAGGAATTTATTCAACGTTCAAAGAGATTGATTAAATTAGAAGGGTAATCCCTATCTTTGCCACCAGTGATGATGTGGCTTTTTTCCTGTAAAAAGAAACGCCTACCTGCAAGATTCTGCTGGTAGGCGTTTTAATTTTCCTTTACTATTTACTGGATCGGACCGACGTACTCGAACTTCACAGCATCGGCAGCGATTACTTTTCCTGTCTCACCAGTATTTCCTTGGAGAGATACGGAAGTACTGCCAGCATAGAGGTTGTAAGTGCCGATGCTGACCCAACTGTCCTGACTACTGCTTTGATCTACCGACTGAGCTGTGTAGTTCGTGCCATTGCTGCTCACGGTATATGCCGCCGATTGGCTGCTCGCATATTCGTCTGGTACATACACCTGAACTTTGTATTGTCCATCTCTGGGCAGATTGGGTGTCCAGGTTACCGTCCCTGCGACGTTGGCTTCCTTGCTGTAGATGATACCGCTATAGCCGAGCTCATAACCACCAGGATCATAGGTCGCCCCCTGTCTCGCCCAGTTCCCGATCGTACTCGACGGACTGGAACATCCCGGAGTCGTACCGCTCAGTTGGAACGCGCCGTTGCACTCATACGGATGCACAACGATGGTAAACGTCGTCGATTGATCTGAATACAGGCCGTTTGCAATGAGCTCGGACGGGTCAGTGAAATTACCAAGCGCGCTCCAACTGTACGGATCCTGACTACGATAACTAGTAGCCAGATTTCCGTCCGTCAGGATTGCGAAGTGAAGATGACATGCATTCGAATAATACCCGTTGCCATCACCCACTTGCCCGACCGGATTACCCTTCATAATCGGCTCGTCGACATCTTGCTGGATATCCTTCTCCGCAATGTATCCCGTCTGCGACGAATTGAGCATGTGCCCATAGAGCGAATACACCGTAGAGAGCAGTTGCCCGGTACCGGTCAGGAAGTATTTCCCTTGCGGCGCATCGTGCTGGATGAGGATAGTTCTGCCCCACGCATCGTTGATGGACGTTTTGTCTCGTACTGTTCCACTGGCAATCGCGAAGAGCGGCTCACCGGAATCGTCGCAGGTTCCACCCTTGTTCCAGTCTTCCGCAGCGTGTGGTACGCTGTCATAGTTATTCAACGACCCGAAGCTCTGTTTCTTCTTCGTCCAGCCGTTGGGATTTTCCGGAGTGAATGCAAGCGGAAACCGCGTGTAGCTTCCAACGAGGATATCCCCCGCCGAAAGGCTCGGCAATCCGAACTGCCCATCCCAGTTGTAACCGAAGTTGACCTTAATATCGATGCCAACCGCCCTAACCAGGTCGTTCTGGAGATCGTACCCAGTCGGGCCAGCGTAGGTCCAGTCGAACCAGGTATATGACCGGAAGCGGCTCTGGTTTATCGAGACCGGATTGCCCCAGGTATCGTTTTCGCATTTGCCATCCTGATTCTCGTAGCAGCTGTAGATGATGACATTCGGATTGTAGTCAAAGCTGTCGAACGCCTGGCTTTGGGAAAGCGGATTGAGCAGGATCCAGAGGTGCTGGTAGGGAGGACCCTGGTTGTAGTCGACGGCGACCGGCTTCAGGCTTTCAGGGATGTTTTCCGGATAGTAGACGGTGTAGTTCTGGTGGTACCACGGATGCCTCGTCTGGACGAAGGCGTCGTAGGTGACGCCGTTCTCCGTGAACGGGATCGGTTTCGGAGGAGGCAGCCGGCTCCAATCGAAAGCATTGGCGAGGCCGGAACAGAGGAGGCAGAGGATCAAGATGAACGTTCTCATGTGAGACTCCTTGGTTTTCGTTTCAGAGATTATGAGGATGGAGATACAAACAAACAAAAATCCGTTAGGATTTCATGATAATTCTCCTTAGGTTGTGAAAGAACGGGTGTAGACTAGCAGGGATATGGGGGGTGTCAAGGGATAGCGTTGATTCACGAAGTACATTTTGAATTTTTATGATATCATGTAAAACTTGAAAGACAATCGGTATATTCATGATTATGCAGCCGTATTTGGGATTCTGGGGAGAATTGAAGAAACCGTTTTTTGTCCTAGCGCCAATGGCCAATGTCACGGACGCTCCTTTTCGTCGTGTCATTGCGAAGTATGGCAAACCTGATGTGACGTGGACGGAGTTCGTCTCAGCGGACGGACTGTGTCATCCTGTTGGGCGGGAGGCACTCCTTCGTGACCTTATGTACACCGAAGGCGAGCGACCGGTCGTGACGCAGCTCTTTACGGCACATCCCGAGAAGATGTTCGAAGCAGCGAAATTCGTGGCAACACTCGGGTTCGATGGGATCGATATCAATATGGGTTGCCCGGACAAGAATGTCATGAAGCAGGGCGCCGGCGCGACGCTTATGAAGGATCCGAAGTTGGCGCAAGCGATCATTCGGGCGGCACAGGAAGGTGTGAAGGCATCCGGTAGGGAGATTCCGATCTCGGTGAAGACGCGGCTCGGGTATAACGAAGACACTCTGGAAGAGTGGTTACCGGCCTTGCTTGAGATGCAGCCGGCCGTGATCACGGTGCATGCTCGGACGAAGAAGGAGATGTCCAAGGTGCCGGCGAGATGGGAACGCGTGAAGCGGGCGGTAGAGATCGCGCGCGGTTCGGGGACGCTTATTATCGGTAACGGCGATGTGCGAGATCTCGCGGATGCTGAAGCGAAGGTCCGTGAGACTGGCTGCGATGGTGTGATGCTTGGACGAGCTGTGTTCGGCAATCCGTGGCTGTTTGCCGATGTGGCCCGCGCTCGTCGTGGTAGCGATAATGACGGTGCGGGATGGACTCAGGTGACGGTGCAAGAGAGACTAGAAGCAGCAGTCGAACATACGAAACTCTTTGAGGAAACCTGGAAAGATACCAAGAGCTTCGAGCTCATGAAGAAGCATTATCAGGCGTATGTGAATCATTTCCCGCTGGCCAAAGAGCTCCGTATCGAACTCATGAACTGTCATGATGCGGAGTCGGTAGAAGGGATAGTCATGTCGTTTTTGGAGAAACATGCTGATATAGCGGCCGAAACGGTCGTGCACGGCGAACATTGATTTTTTCCGGTTCTCGGTGTACTATAGCCAGTCTGGTTCTTTTGAAAGGAAAATGTCATGGAGCGGTCTATGTCGGAGGCGGAGCGTGATATCCTGCGGATTCTCGATGCCGCCATCGCGCAGATTGGATCCAAAGGGAGCGGGAAGACGAGGAGAAAGCCGGGAGAGGGTAAGGTTCTCTCTTCGGTTACGGAAATCATTTCTGGCGAGTACCGAAGCCGGGAATTCTGGTTGGAGCTGCATGTAATCGTCGGTCTGGCTCTATCTGAGGCGGACTGTCTGGGACGGCGGAAGGAAGTGTTCCTCCGTGAGTGGCAGCGGTTTCTCCGGATGGGCGATGACAGTCATGCGGTAGAGCTCCTCGCGATTCTTCGCCGCATGAGGGATAATATAGCAGAGCTCGATATCGCCCTGTCCAGGAAGGACATAGATATCGGTGTCGCCATGTATTACGATTTTCTCAGACAGGAAAGGAGAGAAAGAATGGCTCTGACAGGAGAAGCACTTGAGCGCGTAGTAAAATTCCGTGATGGTGTGGTACGCGTGCTCGATGTGGCCAAGAGAAACAAGACGTTCATCGTGGGTCGGAAGCGTAAGCAGCCCGAGTGGGATGATCTCAATCGTCTCGTCATGGCGTTCAACGAATTTCATAGCGATGAAGACGAGAAGCTCCGGCCGGATGTGTATGCTATCGGCGAAGCGATGGATCGGGCAGCCGAGATATTTGACGTGAAGCAGCATTCTTCTACGACGAGCTGTCTGGCTCGGTGTTTCTACGGGCTTCTGGAAGGGAAACCCCTCGAAGAATATTCGTTGTATCGGGCGGATATGCTGCTCTTTCTCGGGCGGCTTCGGAACAGCCTGGACAACAGGATCTGTTGGGCGAAGCGGAAGAAGTAGGGCAACGGTCCGGTTTTGAAAGGCATACCTCAGGGTACGCCTTTTCTTTTTTGGCACAATGGTTTAAGGTGATTGGGCACTCAGAGTCGTTTTTTTTGTGAAGGTTTCATATATGCATACGGAACAACGGTCGTGGTGAAGTGTGCAGAGCAAATCGATGTGTATAAGTTTTACTACCGGGTATGAAAATAGCGGTTTTGGTATCGGGTGGGGTGGATAGTTCGGTGGCGCTCCGGCTTCTTCAGGAAGAGGGGCACGAACTGCACGCCTTTTACCTCAAAATTTGGCTAGAAGACGAGCTGTCCTTTTTGGGCGAATGCCCTTGGGAGGATGATTTGTCGTACGTGCGCGCGGTCTGCGAAGAGGCGGGGGTGCCGCTCACGGTGGTGCCGTTCCAGAAAGAATACTGGGAGCGCGTCGTGAGCTATACGATCGACGAAGTGAAGCATGGGCGGACGCCTAATCCGGATATGCTTTGCAATGCGCGGATCAAGTTCGGCGCGTTTCTGGATTTTCTTCACTCAGGTCATTCTGATCCGCCAGTTGGCGGAGAAGAATCTATGTCGAACGATATACATAATGAGATTCCTCGACAAGCTCGGAATGACAGCTTCCTTTTCGATAAGGTAGCGACTGGGCATTATGCACAGGTTGAGAATTTATATCAAGGACGGTCCTTGATAACGTCAAGGACCGTCCTTGATATAGCGGTGGGTGTATCGAAGGAACGCTCTGCTTTGCCTAGCGCTTTCCGACTCAAGATGTCTCCTGATCCGATCAAGGATCAGACGTATTTCCTCTCGCAGCTTTCGCAGGCACAGGTAGCGAAGGCACTTTTTCCAATCGGGAAGTATGAGAAGCACGAAGTGCGTGCTTTGGCGGAGAAGTTCGCTTTGCCGAATGCCAAGCGCAAGGATAGTCAGGGTATCTGTTTCCTTGGCAAGATCCCGTTTGATAAGTTTTTGGAATTTCATCTTGGCAAGCGGCCGGGCAAGTTGATTGAATATGAGACTGGTACAGTGATGGGCGAGCACGACGGCTTTTTCTACTATACGGTCGGGCAGCGTCGTGGCATCCGGCTTTCGGGTGGCCCATGGTATGTGGTGGCCAAAAACCCAGAGATGAATGAAGTCTTTATTTCTCATGGCGAGCATCATGAGCTCTTGGCGAAGGATATCTTCATTGTCGGGGGATTGAACTGGATTTCTGGTAATTCACCCCTCAGTCTCGCGGACTCGACAGCTCCCCTTGGAAAGAGGAGCAGGAAAAGAGAGGAATGGGGGAATAAGAAGATGAATGTGATGGTCAAGATTCGCCATGGTGCCAAGATGTATAAGGCGACGATCGAGTCTTTGGAGGGTGATAGATTGAAAGTGACACTTAAAGAAAAAGACCCAGGGCTCGCCGCGGGCCAGTTTGCTGTTTTTTACAATGGAGAGTATTGCTTAGGAGGAGGAACAATATTAGAAAGTTAACGGGTTCACGAGTTAACGGGTTTCAAATCAAAAAAAAGAAAACCGTCACGAGCGTGGTCGTGACGGTGGGTATTGCTTGAGAAGGAATCATTCTCTGGTGAGTTCGAATTCTGGTTGCTAGACGGGAATTGCGCGCTTCGCCTTTTTGTCTGTCCGGATGAGGATGTAGCAGTCGCGGGACCACAGAGCCATCTTGTTCTGGCCGGTCCAGTTGATATCTTCGGCGAGGATGTCGACGTAGTGATTAAGGCCCAAATGCTCCTTGATGATCCGGAGCGCTTCGCTTGGGTAAGCGAAATGAGACTGGTCCTTTTCGCCATCACTAATCTTGATGTTGATGAGGTCACGCATCTCGAGTCTGAAGCTGTGGCTATTTGGATGTTCAGCCGGGGCGGCAGTGCAGTTTCTTTTGAATATGTTGACGGCTGTCGGTATGAACAAAGCGTCCACAATCGTCTCCTTTTCGGTTGGTAAGTTGCTGGGACTTCATGTAGAATCACATGAAGTGGCAGTATAGGAAACAGGGTGGGAAAAGTCAATTTTTCCAAGAAAAAACCACCAGTACTGCATCAGGGAGGCGTGTACAGGAGTCCGCGTTGCAGGACTCGCCCTGATTCTGGTGGTAGCCTAGCGTCGTCACTTCCAATGTTCTGGAAGAAGCAAGAAACCCGGCTAAGTCTCATGCTGCTGAAAAGCATGGTAGTTTGGAATTAGAAATATGTCAATCAGGAAAGAAGTTTTGAAGAATCAGGATGTGTGATTTAGGATTTAAGAATGAAAATCATGAATCGTAAATCTCTGCCTCGTCGGCAGACAGGGAAAATCATAAATCATCCCAGACACATGAAGATTTCTGCGAAATCAATCAGCTTTTTTGAGGAGAAAATAACTGATTTCTTTAGGAAGGCTGGGCGGGAGCATCTGCCATGGCGGAAGAAGCGTATCTCGGCCTATGAGGTGTGGGTCTCGGAGATTATGCTTCAGCAGACGCAGGTCGTACGCGTCATCGGCTATTATGAGCGATTCCTCAAGAGATTTCCGACCATCGAAGCGCTCGCTAGCGCGACATGGGAAGCATTCTTGCCATACTATGAAGGCTTGGGGTATTACAACCGCGGGCGCAATATGCTCAAGGCCGCAAAGGAGGTGACAACGAAGCATCAAGGAAGATTCCCTCGGGATGCCGAAGCCCTGCGAAGGCTCCCAGGTATCGGACCGTATACGGCGGCAGCCATCATGAGTTTCGCGTATGGCGATGACCATCTGGCTTGGGATACGAATCTTCATCGTGTTATCGGGCGGTTCTTCTATGGGACGAAGAGTGCGTTTTTTTCGAACCCTTCAGTCTCGACGACTCGACAGCTCCCCTTGGACCCGCTTCGACGGAGCGAAAGCGAGGCGAGAAAGGGGAGCCGGAAGAGGGAGGGAGGGATGACAAATAATAGCGAAGCGTTCTGGGAAGACAAGTTTGTGACGCCGAAAAAGTCGATGAACGCGGCGCTCATGGATTTCGGCAGTGCCCTCTGCGTCGCGCGTCCGAAGTGCGAAGCGTGCTCTTTGCGGCAGCGCTGTGCTTTTTATAGGGACGGCGGGAAGCTAGAAGCGGTAGAAAAGAACAAACGACGTATATCGTATCCTGTATCTCGTATAACGGGAAACGGAAATCGCGGAGGAATCCGACATACGACATACGACATACGACATACGGATATCGATTGGAGAGAAGCGAAAGCGGTTGTTTTCCTGCATGAGAATCATAAGAAATATTTTTCATCGGTTAAGAAAGAATACAAGCCGTTTGTGTTGCCGTCCGGATATAATACGCGGGCCGGCATCAAGAAGTATTTTCTCGAAAAATACGGACTCCAGCTCGCGGTCCGCCCGCCGCATGAGAAAAAGCTCATTAAGGGCCAGTCGATGCTTTTCGTGAACGCGCAGATTTTGCTTGGCACCCCGTCATTTTCCGTATTTCCGAAAAATGTCGTCGAGGGGTATAATGAAAGCATGAAAAGCTAAAGAAGCTAATGCAGCTAAGAAGCTAAAAGCTATCCAGTATGCAGCTCCACTCCCTCAATGTCTATTTCTTTCTCGCGCTTCTCGTGGGCGTCGGTACGGTCGTTTATTTCATCTTTGAGCCGTTCCTGACAGCCATCATTGCTGCCGCTATCCTGACAGCTCTCTTCAAGGGGACGTATCACAAATTTGAAGAGTGGTTTCGGGGGCACAGGGGGTGGAGTGCCTTCCTTACCTGTATCGTAGCGATCATTGTCATCGTGACGCCGGTATTCTCGGTGCTCAGCCTGGCTATCAGCGAGGCGAATTCGCTGTATCATACGCTCGGACAGGAATCATCCATCGAGCGAGCCATCGATACAGGAATCCGGGCGGTACGCGGTCTGCCTTATTCGGAAGCGATTTTCGGTTCGCAGACGCTTGATCAGAAGCAGGTTTTGGATGATGTCAAGCAGCTCGGCCAGAGCGCTCTCGGGCTTCTCCAGGCGGCGTATCAGGGCATCACGAGCTTCATCTTCTGGGTGTTTGTCATGTTCTTCACGCTCTTCTACTTTCTCATTGACGGCAAGCGGGCACTCCGGGCGCTCATGGACCTCTCGCCGCTCCGTGATGAGCATGACAAGCTACTCATACGCAAGTTCATTTCTATCAGCCGCGCGACGCTCAAGGGGACACTCGTCGTCGGTATCGTTCAGGGCTTTCTTGGTGGTCTTGTGTTTTGGATTGCTGGGATTCCATCGCCAGCCATTTGGGGGTTTGTCATGGTGCTCTTCTCAGTTATCCCAATGGTTGGGACCGGTATCGTGTGGCTGCCGGCCGGCATCATTATGATAGCGCTCGGCCATATCTGGGAGGGTATCTTCATTATTTCTGTCGGCGCTGGCGTCATCTCGGTCATCGATAATATCCTTCGTCCGAAGTTGGTCGGCAAGGATACCGAGATGCATCCGCTCATGGTGTTCTTCGCGACAATCGGCGGCATCTCACTCTTCGGATTGTCCGGCTTCGTTATCGGGCCGATCATCGTTGCGCTCTTTATGGCGCTTTCGGAGATCTATAGTATCGAATTCCGTGATCAGCTGAAAGAATACAACCAGTGAGTTTGTAAAGTTATCAAGTTATCAAGTCCATAAAGCAGAAAAGAATCCCTCTAGCTTTAAGGACTTTATAAACTTTCAACTTGATGGACTCTATCGTTTGGCAGCAAATTCCAAGCCATCTCGATCCGATCGCTTTTGCGGTCGGGTCTTTTTCCATCCGTTGGTATGCGATTTTTTTCATGGGAGGATTCATCGCCGCTGCCTCTTTCTGCCTGGGGTGCTTCCGCAAAGAAGCCGCCGGTTTCCATTCGCAGGAGGAGCTCATCGATACGCTCCTTACGCTCTTCCTTGGCGCGCTTATTGGTGGTCGGCTCGGCTATGTCTTTCTGTATAATCCGGCATTCTTCCTCGAGTCGCCGCTTCGGATCATTTGGCCATATGATGCTCCGGTTGGCTGGTTGGGATTATCCGGCATGAGCTTTCATGGTGGGTTGATTGGTGCCGCGATCGCCTTTGTCTGGATCGTTAAGAGAAGGGGACTGCCATTCTGGCAGACGGCGGATTTTTTTGCGCTTGCCGCTCCGATAGCGCTTTTTTTCGGTCGTCTGGGAAATTTTTTCAATCTGGAGCTTTATGGCCGGGTGACGGAACAGCCATGGGGCATGGTTTTTCCGTATATTTGGCCGATCGGCGCACTCCGACATCCCTCGGCGCTCTATGAAGCCGCACTTGAGGGCGCGCTGCTTTTCATGATCCTTTTCGCGTATCAGCGGACAAGTCGTTTTCCGGGCGCTCTTTTTTCAGTCTTCCTTATTGTTTATGCGTGTCTTCGTTTTGTCGCAGAGTATTTCCGCGAGCCGGATCTGCAGATCGGGCTCCTCTCCGGAGGATTTAGCCTGGGGCAGTGGCTTTCGATAGCCATGCTGCTCCTCGGGATGACACTTTATGGACTTACCTCGTCCCATTCTGCAAGGAAAAATCAGGATTAGGAACGGTGTAAGTCGCAGCTGGATCTGAGGCATGATTACGTGTTATCACTAGCGATTTCGGGAATGGATCGTGGTGGCTCAAGAAGAGAAATGATGGTACAATTTATGGGCAGAAGTGATATTTTCCGTTTCCTTTCTATGCTTGATAAGAAAAACATCGCCATTCTTGTCGGAACTGTCGCAATCATCATCGGCTTCGTGGCTTGGGGACTCCAAGGGGAACCAGAGGCGCCGGCGGCTGATCCGAATGCTATCGTCTATTACTATGGCGACGGCTGCCCGCACTGTAAGGTAGTCCAGGAATTCCTCGATGCCAATGATATTGCTTCCAAGGTTTCGTTTGAGAAGAAGGAAGTCTGGAATGATCGAAAGAATGCAAAGGAGCTCGAGGCGCGTGCCACAGCGTGCAGTATCAAGCCGGAAGAGATCGGTGTACCGTTCGTCTATGGTGGTGATGGCAAATGTTATGTCGGTGAGCCCGATGTGAAGAAGTTTTTCAGCGAGAAGGCGGGTATCGCCACGGCTGGAGAATAATAGTAGAGACAAACATCTTTTATCATGCAGATGGATCCTCGTACAACGCAGAATATGGGCGCGCCCCGGCGTCCGGCGCTTGATATGGTGTCGCGCCGCCCAGCTCAGCCTGTCCGTCCGGCACGCGTTTTTCCGATGCAGACTTCGGAGCGGCTTTTGTCTAAGAGACGGGCGCTTGACGGGCTGCTCAATGCGCCGACCCCTGTCGCTCATCTGAAGCGCCGGAGCCTGGAAGGTGCGTGCTGGCGGTTTTTTCGCAAGTCGCAGCTCTATGCTCGTTTCGCGAGGCGGCGTTTCATGCGCCTCATGCCGGACATTGCTCCGCATAAGATGCTCTATGGGTCGCTCATCGGCGGCGTAGCGTTTGGTATGGTGACGATGGCGACTATGGAACATTACTTCGGGCCTGGCGTCTTCGCTCGTTCCTCGGATGTCGAGATACAGGGGCGGGCGGTTTTGGGGGCCGAAGACCAGTCGGAGGAGAGCAACCAGGCGTATGACGGCCGGAACGATATCTTCTTTGAATATTTCAGCGAGGCGGCCGACAAGGAATACCAGGACAAGGTCCGCGAGATGGTGAAGGGGTACCCGATTGAGGCGATGCTCCCGTATATTTTTGAGAAGGATCGATTGACAGCCTCATTCCTCATTGGTATTGCCAAGAAGGAGAGTAATTGGGGCAAGCGCATCCCAGTGCTCGATGGCCAGGATTGTTTCAATTATTGGGGCTACCGCGGCGTGCGCCGGATGATGGGCTCGGGTGGCCACACGTGCTTCAATAGCCGCAAGGATGCCGTGGATACCGTGGCCGTCCGTCTGGATAAGCTGATCAATTCCGAGAAACTCAATACCCCGGAAAAGCTCGTAGTCTGGAAATGTGGTTATAGCTGCGCTGGCCATAGTCGGGAGAGCGTCCTCAAATGGATCAGCGACGTGGATATGTACTTCAGTCGTCTCAACGACGATGACTATGACGAATACGAAGAGCAGTAGCTTCTTCGCTTGGTAGAAAACGGAAAGCCCCAAAATATGTGGCTTTTTCTTTTGTATTTTTGCTTTAAATAGCCATTAATCGTTAAAAACCATTGACGGAAAGCCATCTTTCGGGTATGATGGAGAACGTGTTCCTTGGAACGTTTTCGCCAAATGGGGTGGAAATCCGGCCAGGAAACGGTAAATCTCTAAAGGACTGTTCCGGAGGGTCGCGCAAGCGAAAGGGGAGCGGGTCTGTTATGGGAGCAATCGGCAGTGATACGGTTTTTTCAAGAAACCTTCCGCAGCTGAAAAATATTTATCATTCGTTATTCCGTCGTGTCGGGCGTTCCTTGCCTGCCGCGGCTGTTTTTGTGGGCATGCTCGTGCCCGCTTTTCTTGTTTTTTCAGCTGATCGGGCTGAATCTTCTGTTGAAAAGGCTACCGACCGACCGATCTCAGCTGTTTCGGCGGCTGATGAGCTTTGCCGCTGGAAGCGCGATGTCGCTTTCTTTTCAGCGCTTCGTGACGGCCGGAAGGCTGAGCAGGAAGGTGTGCCTTGTGAAGTACCGGAGCAAGGACCTGAGAAATCCGAATCGGATCGGGATGCTGCGGCATCAGGAAATAATGATCTTGCTTCGGCTATCCGCGAATTGACGGCTGGCCATCCGATTGAGGCGATGGCGGGAACGATAGCCGGGTACGACAAAGAGGTCGCGGCGCTCATTGTTGGTATCGCCAAGAAGGAGAGCAATTGGGGTAAGCATGTGCCGCTCGATGCCGAGGGGAAGGACTGTTTCAATTATTGGGGGTGGAAAGGTGCTGGAGCGCGCGGTACCGCTATGGGCCATGGTTGTTTCGGTAGTCGTGAAGAAGCGGTCAAGGCGGTTGGTGATCGTCTCGTGAAGCTCGTAGAGCTGCGTCAGACGAGTGAGCCGAAGAATCTGACGGTCTGGAAGTGTGGATCAAGCTGTGCGACGCATAGCCCTGAGAGTGTACGCAAGTGGGTGAGTGATGTCGACATGTATTACCGCAAGATCGCGAAGAATTGACTATGATTTTTGCAAAAGCTCCATCAGAATGGAGCTTTTTTTGATGCATTCGGGTATAATAGAAAGGTAATACATGGAATATTCTCATGTCCTGGCTACTTGTAGCGCTCGCGGGCTACCTCTTCAATGCTGTCGCGGCCATCTTCGATAAATTCCTCCTTTCTGATCGCATCAAGGCGCCGGCAGCGTATGCCTTTTATGTCTCGATGTTCAGCTTGTTCGCGCTCGGCTTTATCCTGAGGGGGGATTTCCAGTGGTCGAACGGCGTAGCGGCCGGTATCTCAATCCTTTCCGGTCTCGTCTTCCTCTACGCGCTCGTCGCTTTCTATGCGGCAGTGAAGCGGCACGAAGTCTCACGCGTGGCGCCGCTCGTCGGTACGGTCACGTCGCTTACGGTCTTCGCGGCTGCGCTCTTTTCTAGTGAGGTTGGGGATGGTGTACTCGTCGCTCTTTCGCTTGTGCTCCTTATCGGTGGTGGACTCCTCATATCATTCGATCTGCCGCTTCGCCGCGGTGAGCACATTCCGATCCTTCCGGTGCTCGCGGCCGGTATCGGTATGGGTGTTTCACTTCTTCTTCTCAAGGAGGCGTATGCGGCGAGCAATTTCACCACCGGGCTCGTCTGGTCACGGATAGGTATGTTCTTGGGTGGTCTTTCACTCCTCCTTATTCCGGCTTTTCGTCGAGATATCTTCGGTCATACTGACGAGTCGACATCCGCACCGAAGCGGGCGGCTGGTACGGCAGTGTACTTCATTATCAACAAGACCTGCGCCGGCGTCGGGACGTTCCTGGTCGCGTATGCGATCTCGATCGGATCCGTATCTTTCGTCCAGGCGCTCTCTGGCATGCAGTATGTCTTTTTGCTCGCGATCGCCTTCCCGCTCTCTTTCCGCCATCCGGATATCTACGGCGAGAAGCTTCTTTTTTGGGACTGGTTCCAGAAGATCGCGGCGATTGGTATCATCGGCCTCGGATTCTGGGTCGCATCGGTAAGTGGCATAAAACTGTTGATGTAAAGATGTTTCACATCAACAGAAATCCAAAATCAAAAATCCCAATTTCCAAATAAATCACAAATCCAAACAACAAAACTCGAAACGGACCAGTGTCTATCTCATTTTTTGATATTTGTTATTTTAGATTTATTTGGAGCTTGTAATTTTGAATTTTTTATTTTAGAAACTTGCTTATGCGTTATCTCCGGTATGCTCTGAAGGGGATTGGTCTCGTTCTCCTCGCGCTCCTTATTGTCATCCTTCTCCTGTTCGCGTATTTCAATCTGCCCGGCCCGGATCCGCGCGAGGACGTGCAGCTCGGCATGACCTTCTCGCATCGCTATGCGAGTGGTCTTGGGCTTGATTGGAAAGAGACATATCTCGCGCTCCTTGACGAGGTTGGCGTTCGCAAGCTCCGTATCCCAGTGTATTGGGATCTTGTCGAGAAGGAGCCGAAGTCGTATGATTGGTCGGATATTGATTGGCAGCTCGCGGAGGCTGAGAAGCGCGATGCCGAAGTGATCCTCTCAATCGGGCTCAAGGTGCCGCGTTGGCCGGAATGTCATATTCCGGGCTGGGTCGGCGATGATACTGATACTCGCCATGGTGCGCTCCTTCGCTTTATGATGAAGGCAGTCGAGCGGTATAAGGGTCATCCGTCAGTAGTTGTCTGGCAGGTTGAGAATGAGCCATTTTTGCCATTCGGCATCTGCCCGCCGTTTGATGCGGACTTCCTCGATCAGGAGGTGGCGTTTGTAAAGGCGCTTGATCCGTCGCGGCCGGTGCTGCTTACGGATAGCGGCGAGCTTTCGCTCTGGGTTGCGCCGGCGTCGCGCGGAGACATGTTTGGTACGACGCTGTATCGCGATATCTATAGCAAGAATGTCGGTGGTTATTTCACGTATCCGATCGGTCCGAATTTTTTCCGAGCTAAGGAACAGCTGGTCCGGCTCTTGACTGACCAAGAAGACTTTTCGGTCATCGAACTCCAGGGCGAGCCGTGGGCGAGCGGATGGATAGCGGAGATACCGCTTGAGGAGCAGTTCCGGACTATGACGGAAGACAAGCTGCGTGAGAATGTCGAGTATGCTCGTCGGGTCGGCTTTCGGGATATTTATCTTTGGGGCGGTGAGTGGTGGTATTGGATGAAGGTCAAGAAGGACTATCCGGCGGTATGGGAGACAGGGAAGGAGCTTTTCCGCGAGCAAGGCCGGGTAGTAGGTAGTGAATAAATTCAAAATTCAAAATTACAAGCTCCAAATAAATCAAAAATAAAAAATATCAAAAATAAGACAGATAGCGGTCGTTTTTTGGTTTTGTTTTTTTGGATTTGTAATTTATTTGGAAATTGAGATTTTGAATTTGGTGCTTCTGTAATATGGTAGATAATAAGCGATTGATTCTAGTTATTCACAACATCCGGAGCGCACACAATGTCGGCTCGATGTTTCGGACGGCCGATGGGGCGGGTGTGGATGAGATTATCCTCTCCGGCTTTACGCCTGTGCCACCGAAACGGGGTGCCTTGTATCTCTCTTCGGCTGATAAGGCGCTCAAGAAGACTGCTCTCGGCGCGGAGGAATATGTCCCATGGAAGAAAGTCGCGTCACTTGCTAGACTCATCAGTAAGCTGAAGAAGGAAGGATATGAGATCGCGGCGCTTGAGCAGCGTGAGGGGAGCATCCGGCATGATCGGTACCGTCCGAAGAAGTCGGTCGCACTTATCGTAGGGAACGAAGTGCTTGGTGTCGATGAAAAGACCTTGGAGCGCTCTGATGTGGTTATCGAGATACCGATGCGCGGTGCCAAGAACTCGCTCAACGTATCAGTCGCAGCGGGCATTGCTCTCTACCACCTGCGATGACGCGCTGACTGATACGGACTTGAGCGGACTAATGCGGACAGAGCTGTTTCTGGACCCATAATTCTGGTATTATTATAGGGTGCGGGTCCGTATGGGTCTGCGTATAGTCTGTGTAAGTCTGTGCATATGAAAAAGCAAAAGATAGCCATTTTCGATATCGACGGAACGATCTTTCGTAAGAATCTTCATTTTGAGCTCATCAACGAGTTGTCGTGGATGAAGATATTCCCGCACAGCATCCGTGCTCGGCTCACAGAAGTCTATTCGAATTGGACTGAGCATGAGGGGACGTACGAGGATTATCGCAAGGCGCTCGTCGAGCTCTATGCTGAGCATATCAAAGGTTGTTCCAAGGAAGATGTCATCAAGGCGAGCAAGATCGTTATTCCGTTCCATGCCAAGCGGACCTACATTTTCGCTGAGCAGCTTATCAAGAAGCTCCGGAAGGAGGGGTATCATCTGATCGCGGTCTCCGGGTCACCGATCGAGATTGTTGAGGAATACAATCGGCATTATCTGAAGTTCGACCACGCGTTCGGCAGCGTTTATGAGCTGGATGACACGGATCATTACACTGGAGGAGCGACCTTTGAGCCATCCAAGAACAAGGGACATCTGGTGAAGCAGTATGTCTATGAGCATGGACTGTCGCTCGAGGGGTCGTACGGTATCGGTGATACGGAATCTGATATCAGCTTCCTCAAGGTCGTGGAGAATCCGATAGCCTTCAATCCGAATCAGGGCCTCAAGGCGGCGGCGGTGGAGGGAGGATGGAAGGTAGTAGTGGAAAAGAAGGACGTGATCTATGAAATCACACCAGAATGTTTCTTAACGCCGAAAATCTGAGAGTATGCCCGGTAGTAGAACTTCAAAGACATATAGGAAGTTTGAGGCTGGAGGGAAATGGGTATATGGTGTATAAGAACCAACCAAAGAACAAGAATCAGTTAAGATAACATTTGAAGTTTCACTACCGGGTATGGATCTGAACAAATTTTTCGATAATTTCCTCAAGAAGACGCTGTGGATCTGGCTGCCGTTCTATGCGTTTTTCCGCCTGATCCGTGAGGCTGGCGAGAAGATCGGAAAGTAGCTTCTTATGATAGCCCTAAAACCAGCAACACAATCCCTGCTCGTAGCTCTCCTCCCGCTCCTTCTCTGGATGGGAGTGATTTTTTTCTTCTCATCGCTTCCGGGATCGGGAGCTGATTTTGAACCGCCGCTCTGGTATGTGCTTGAGCGCAAGAGTGCCCATGTCTTCGAATACGCCGTGCTCATGCTGCTCATGTTCCGTTTTGTTCGGAGGGCTTTTCCTCGGGATGTCTTTCTGGGATGGCTCTCACTTTCTATGGTGTGTTCGCTCGCGTATGCTGCGACCGATGAGCTGCATCAGTTCTTCGTTTTCGGCCGTGGTGCCAAAATGACGGATGTGGCGATAGATGGGATAGGGATTATCTTTATGGTTGTCGGGTTGCTTGTTTTTAGAAAGTGGAATGGAAAGAAGGGTTAATATAAAATATCAAATACTAAATATTAAATGAATACTGAAATATCCGAATATATTGAAGAATTGGTATTGGTTTGATATTTGATATTGGATATTGGGTATTAAAAAACTCCCGCCGAGGCGGGAGTTTTTGCTATTTGATTGCTTCGACGAACTTCGCGAAGACTTCCGGATTTTCCACTGCCATCTCGGAGAGCACTTTGCGGTCGAGAGCGATGTTCTTCTTCGCTTCGAGGGCGATGAAGTCGCTGTAACGGACGCTATGCTGGCGGAGGGCGGTGTTGAGGCGGGTGATGAAGAGGCGGCGGAAGGAGCGCTTCTTGGCGCGGCGATCGCGGTGGGCGTACTTACCGGCCTTGATCACGGCCTCCTTGGCCTTGGTGAAGAGGTTCTTGCGACCCCAGCGGAAGCCCTTAGCGGCCTTCAGGATATTCTTGTGGCGCTTCTTGGTCATCACGCCGCGTTTGACTCTGGACATATGGAGTAGTGGGTTATGGTGTATGAGTTACGATGTATGAGAAACGAATCTGAGAAATGAGCGGTGTAACGGGGGAGCGCTCATGTCCCATGACTCGTGCCTCTTACCTCATTCTTTATGCGTTGAGCGCCTTTTGAGGTTCTTTTCGACGGCCGGGTATACGCTCTGGTCGAGACGCTTGGCACGGGTCGCCTTGCCGGTATCGCGCGTATTGTAGTGATTGTGGCCGGTCGAGCGGACTTTCAGCTTGCCGCTGCCGGTCACCTTCACTTTCTTCGATATCGACTTCTTTGTCTTCTGCTTCGGCATATCTTTGGGATGATGTGTGGATTATGAGATCTGGCACCCTGCTTATTCCGGGACGATCGTGGCGTTGAAACCTCTCGGTCCGCGCTTCACGGCTTCTTCGAAACGATGTGGGATAGCGAGGCTTTCTACGAACTGCGAGGAGATTCTCTCGTGCCTTGTCCTGCATCGCTTTCTCTCGTCCGCGGAGGAGGATTTCCACCTGGACCTTGTGGCCCTTCCCGAGGAACTTTTCAGCCTGGGTCTTCTTGAAGAGGAGGTCATGTTTGTCAGTGCGGAAGCCGATGCGGATGCCCTTGGTCTCGACTTTCTTCTGCTTGGCCTTCTGCTGCTGCTCCTGCTTCGCCTGCTTGTACTGGAGCTTGCCGTAGTCAGTGACCTTGCAGACCGGCGGGACAGCGAGTGGGGAGACTTCGACGAGGTCGGCTTCCTGCTCCCGGGCCAGACGCGATAGCGGCCGCAGTATCCATGAGGCCGCGGTTCTCGTTATTCAGGTCGATGACCATCACTTGCGGGGCGAGGATCTGCTCGTTGATCCGCAAGCGGTCCTTGACCTGTACCTTTCGGTTTCGGCCGGTTGTGTCGTCTTCGTCTCATTGTATTATAGCGATCCGAATATTACGGATTAACATCCGAATGCCACGAATTTCCCCTCATTCGGGTAATTCGGATTCAATTCGGATCATTCGTATCGATGTGGAGTTGATGGGAATCGCACCCATGTCCAGAGAAGTTTTTCCAAAATAGTCTACAAGCTTAGTGTCGCTTGGTGTGAAAAGGAAGGGTAGAAGCGGACGAAATCCCTTGCTAGTCGGTTCTTCTGCAACAGTGGTCGGAAATGAAGAAGAGGAAGATTCCCGGGCCGTCTCGATAGTATGACACCGGAGGACCCGTATCGAGAATAGGGGGTCCGATGGCTCAGGCGATTAAGCGAGAGCAGGGGCGAAAGACGGAGCAAACGCTTGCGCGAATGCGTTCTTGGCCTTAGTGATGAAGTTTGCAGTTATCATCGTGGGAACGAGTTTTACGATCATGTTCCCGAGATCGGCTTGCGTATTTTGAAAGTACAACCTGTCGAATCTAGACAACCCCCGCCCGTGACGCTTCGTAGAAGGGTCGCGGGCGGCAGTGGTCTAATGGTTTTTTGAGGTACGCTTCTGAAAAACGGCGGGAATGACCAATTTCCAAATCCCAATTTCCAAATAATTTCTAATGTCCGAATATCCAAGTTTCAAATATTGGAATTTTGGACCTTGATGATTATTTGTATCTTGTGACTTGTCACTTGGTGCTTACGAAGTTTTCATGGCGCGTTCGATCCTGCGTTTCGCTTCGCGCTTACCGATATCGGACCGCTTATCGAAAGCCTTTTTTCCTTTGCCGACGGCAAATTCCAACTTCACGAGTTGCTTCTTAGTATACAACCGGATAGGGACCAATGTCAAGCCCTCTGTGCGCGATTTTCCAATCAGGGAGCGGATTTCCCCTCTGCGGAGGAGGAGCTTCCTCGATCGTGTGTCGTCGTGCTTGGTATCCTTGTGGGCATGTTGGTAGCGGGGGATGAGAGCGTTGGTCAGGTAGAGTTCACTTCCTTTGACGGTCACGAAGGCTCCTTTGAGGCTCGCATGGCCGGTTTTGAGCGATTTCACTTCCGATCCAGTCAATACTAAGCCGGCCTCATACCGGTCGGAGAGGGCGTAATCAAAACTTGCTCGCTTGTTGGTGGCTATCGTAGGCATGCTCTGACTATGCCATATATGGCTTGAAAAAGCAACTTTTCCGTAATTATGGGCTTGCGCCACCGTGGGATACTTGTTACATTTGACTATCGTTCTTTCACATCAGAGGAGAGTCATCATGCCATCGGGAAAAGATGTTCCTCGGGCGGTGACGCTCGAGAAGCTGGATCGTGACGGTAGGAACCTACTCGAGTATGCTCGATTTGCCATCGTATTCATCGACGGGAAGCCACAGTTGATCGACAACGGATTCCGCCGCAAGGATGGATTGCCATATGCCAAGCTGGTCGCCGTGCTCGCTCCCTGCGAATATGACGGTAAGCTGATACCACATGCGGATGTACTCGAGATCGGGTATTCCCGTACCCGGCCGTATACACAGATCGAAAGCAGATCATATATCGGCGGAAACGGGACGCCCAAGTGGTTCATCAAGGGGCGTCTCCGTAGCAGGAAGATCACCGATGGAGAGTTGGTCCTCGCGTACCCGATCATCCTGAAGTGCATGGCTGAGATTGTGCTCGAGTGCCGTGAGTCGTGGAATACGAAAGGAACCTGGTGGGTTGATGGTGCTTGCGGAGTCGAACGTGGTATTTACTTCACGTTCAGCAAATCCGATCAGTCGCTTTATCGCCAGATGCTTGTCGAGGATATCCGCTATCGGCGGATGAAGTACATCGGTTGGCATGCGTCGTGCGTCGATCTTTGGTTGAAAGGCTATCGATGGGTGCATTATCCCAAGGAGAAGCTGAAGAGCCTTTCCGGTGCGCAGAAAGTCGCTGAGCTGTTCGGGCGGTATGACAATCCGTTCTATCGACAGGTGTTGCTTCGCTCGCTTGGCAAGGGAACGAAGGTTCGGGAACTTGCGGAGTTGATCGGCGAGGCATTCAGTCTCGGTCTCAATCAGGAAACTGATGAGTCGAAGCTCGTGTGGGGGAACAGCCCGAAAGGCCGTCTGCCGCGCATGACCGCGACGCATTGTTATAGGGTTCCACATCAGCCGAAAGGCCGTCCAGGCAATCATGCAAGTGGTTGCGCCATATTTGAAGTCATCCTTGAAAGGAGCTATCGTGCTCAGTACGAAATCCCGTTCTGAAATTGTCGTCGATAAGGAGCGGGCCAGGGAAGTCCTCGGCACGCTCTACGGTACATACATGCGGGACGGGGGACTGTTCCGGTATGTGAACCGCCATGAACATGCGCCGCAGAGGAAGCATTTTCCGCCAGGCGTGAAAGTCGCAAGTCTCGGCCATCGGCGCTGGCTTTACCCTACTGTCATGACGGACCGTCGGGAAGTGAGCGAACAGGTGTATGCAAGCCATGAGCACCTTGCCGCAAGGTATCCGGAGCTGTATACGGGGGACGTCCTCAGGATGGCGCCGAGTGAGATTGAGGTGCTCCTTAGAAAAGAGCGCGTCGGATCACCAGGACAATCGGCCAAGTACTGGCCGCGTTGCGTTGAGACGCTGTTCGGTGAGTTCGGTGGCGATCCACTCCATCTGTATTGGGAGGGCAGTATCGATGCATTGCTCCGGTTCAAGCGGAGCAGGAAGATGGATCCGCTGCCTGGATTCGGTCCCAAGATCCTCTCACTCCTCTCTTTGTTTTTCGAAGAGCTCGGGCTGATGAAGATGCCGCCGGATGCTTTTCCGGTCGACGTCCATGTGCAGCGCTTCGCGATCTCTACGGGCATCATCAGATGCACGGGGAATGTCGTGAATGAGCATGTGGAGCAAGTACTGCGGAAGCTTCTGTGCGGATTCTGTCTCGAAGAAGGATGGTCGCCGCTTGAATTGTCGCACGCGATCTGGTTCCTCGGGAATCGTCTCTGCAGTGGTTGCTATCGCAATAAGACTGTGCCGATGCTTTGCCCTGTGCATGGCCAGTGTGGCGGAAGCATCTCGACCCTCAAGTACTTCAAGAAGGGTCTTTGGGATTTCGATGCTCCGCGGCATCGCAAGGGTGGAGAACTGAAATTTGTCGCTGATTTGAGCGATGCGCCTTTGTTCACTATTACCGGCGGCTGACAGTGTCAGCCCCGGTTTTTTCTTTGCTTTTTGGCTTTTTTGGGCTATGATAAAGAACATGAAAGTGATTTTGGAGCAGAAAATACGTGCGGCTATAGGCGCGTTGCAGGAAGAGGGAGCTCTGCCTGTTTTTGAGGCGCCTGAGATTCGCGTCACCCAGCCGAAGGACGAACAGTTTGGCGAGTATACGACCAATGTGGCGCTTGTGTTGGCAAAATTGGCTGGGAAGAGTCCTCGAGAGATAGCGGGGCTGATAGAATCTCGAATTTTGAATATGGAATCTCCCACCCCTCAGTCTCGCGGATTCGACAGCTCCCCTCGGGCAGGGGAGCAGGAAAAACTGTTTGAGAAAATCGAGGTGGCGGGGCCGGGACATCTGAATTTCTATCTTTCGCAGTCTGCCTTGCGTGGCGTTTTGTCGGAGGTTTTGGAGAAAGGCGGGGCGTATGGGGATGCTGATACGAAGAAGGATGGAAAGATAAACAATGAGTTCATCTCGGCCAATCCGACCGGTCCACTCCATATCGGCAATGGTCGCGGTGGCATCTTCGGCGATGTGCTTGCGCGTGTGCTCCGTAAGGCGGGGTATGATGTCACGAACGAATATTACGTGAATGATGCTGGCGAGCAGGTATCGAAGCTTGGTCATAGCGTCCTGAAAGATGATGAAGCTGTGTATAACGGTGAATACGTTGAAACGCTCGCAGAGCGTTTTAACGAACAACGAACAACGAACAACGAACAACAAGAAGAGATTGTCCGCGAGGCGGGGGAATGGGCAGCGGAGATCGTGCTTGATGAATATATCAAGCCGACGCTTGAGGAGAGGCTTCATGTTGCGTTCGACGTTTTCACTTCGGAGCGGCGCGAGGTCGTCGAGAAGGGCTATGTCGACAAGGCACTCGGAATCCTGAAAGAGAAGGGTTTTACCTACGAATCAGAAGGCGCTCTCTGGCTCCGGACGACGGACTTCGGCGATGATAAGGACCGCGTGCTCGTGAAGGGCGACGGGTCGCGGACGTATTTTGCATCAGACTGTGGTTATTTGCTTTCCAAGATGGAACGAGGCTTCTCGCGGCTCATATTGACGCTCGGCGCGGATCATCATGGCTATAAGATGCGGCTTTTGGCGGCAGCGCAGGCGCTCGGCTTTGCAGGTAAGTTTGACTTTGTCTTCGTGCAGCTGGTTCGGCTCATGAAGGATGGCGAAGAGGTCCGTATGTCCAAGCGTGCCGGCAATGTCGTGACGATCGATGAACTGGTAGAATCGGTCGGTGCCGATGTGACTCGCTTTTTCTTCCTTATGTACGCGCCGGATACGCATATGAATTTCGATCTCGGGCTGGCCGAGGAACGGTCACAGAAGAACCCGGTCTTCTATGTGGAGTATGCACATGCCCGTCTCGCGAGCGTGCTCCGCAAGGCTGAAGAAGAGGGCTTCGTCGGGGAGGGTGCGGATCTTTCCCTGCTTGTCCATCCGAAGGAACGCGAGCTCGTTCGTGAGCTGCTTTTCTTTCCGGAGCTTGTCGAGGAAGTCGCAGCTGACTATGCTGTCCACAAGCTGCCGCAGTATGCGATTCGGCTTTCTGACAAGCTGCATTCCTTCTATGATGCCTGTCGTGTCCTGGATGCCGAGAATAGGGCATTGTCGCTGTCTCGTCTCGAGCTCATCAAAGCGGTGAAGGCTGTGTTGGCAGAGACACTCCATCTCATGGGTATCGATGCCCCGGAGAAGATGTGATTTGCGGAGCAAATCACCCTGTCATCGACTCTGAGGGATGAGCCCTCAGGCTCAGACTCGAAGAGAGTTTGTCGAAGGGTACGTCGAAGGATAAAAAATCAAAGTCTTGAAAAATGATCAATCGAATACCGCGGAAATACCGAGAAAAATATAAGCAGAAGCCGAGTTGGGATGAGGAGCTGGTGCAGTTCGCTGTGAAGGTCGTCGGATCGGCCTCGCTTTTTTTCATGTGTGCTATAGGCGCAGATATGTATAGGTTATTTCATTAGAGTTATGATCACTTTTTATCTCGTCCGGCACGGGGAAGCCGAGAACAATGTCCGTCACATCCTGAATTCTTTGCCGGAAAAGAGCGAGTATCCGCTGACTGAGCGCGGACGCGAGCAGGTGGCTGTTTCATCTGCTCGTCTTGCCGGGAGCGGAGCGGATGTTATCTGGAGCTCGCCAATCCTGCGGGCGCGACAGACGGCCGAAATCATTTCCCAGGCGACTGGACTGACGGTGAATATCGATGACCGGCTGTGCGAGGTGCGTTTCGGTGTCTTCAATGGGCGGCAGCAGGAAGAGTTTCTCGCGAAGTATCCAGAGGCGGAAATGCGTCTCTCTCCTGATCCGGCCGATGGCGTCGAGAGTTATCTCGATATCCGGGCGCGTCTGACGACGTTTCTTTCTGATATGGAGGAGAAGCATGCTGGAAAAAAAGTAATCATCGTGTCGCACGGGGATACGCTCGAGCAGCTGCACGGCATCCTGACAGAGGAGGCACCGGGCCGCTCGGCGACTGGCTGGTACCCGGAAAAGGGATCTTGTACGGAAGTCGTCTGGAAGGGTGTATAATGGAGGTACCTCTCGAAAGAGGGTAATCCATCTAATACTAATCATATGGCAGGCGGTCTCGTGTGGAAGGATGAGTATAGCGTCGGCGTGGCGATGATTGATGCACAGCATCAGATGTTCATCGGCATCATCAATGAGCTGTATGCGGCTATCATGTCAAAGAAAGAGAAGGATGTGCTTGATGACATCTTCAATCAGCTCGTTGCCTATACGCAGTTCCATTTCCAGACGGAAGAGCGGTATTTCGATGAGTTTGGCTATGAGGGCGCGGCGGAACACAAAGCAGCGCACAAGAGGCTCTGCGATCAGATCGCTGATCTCCAGAAGCAGGAGAGCGATATCATGCAGGATCCTTTCAAGCTGCTCGATTTCCTCGAGGACTGGCTCATCGACCATATCATTGGTATGGATAAGTTGTACGGTCCTTGCTTCAATGAGCATGGTCTGAAGTAGGTTCTTGTTGAGATTATCATTATCACAAGCAAGTATGGTAAAGCTCGAATGGAAAGATGAATATAGCGTCGGCGTTGAGCTAATCGATGCCCAGCACAAGATGTTCGTTGGTATCGTTAATGAGCTCTACGAGGCGATCGTGACCAAGAAGGATAAAGAGGCGCTTGATAACATCTTCAAGCAGCTCGTCGCGTACACCCAGTTCCACTTCCAGACAGAGGAGCGGTATTTCGATGAGTTTCAGTATGAGGGAGCTGAGGAACACAAGACGGCGCATAAAGCGCTTATCGATCAGATTGCCGAGCTCCAGCAGCAGAAAACAGATATCATGGATGATCCGTTCAAGTTGATGGATTTCCTTGAAGATTGGCTGATCGATCACATCATGGGCATGGATAAGCTGTTTGGACCCTGCTTCAACGAGCACGGGTTGAAGTAGATCGTCAGGAGGATATAAGAACCCCGCTTCGGCGGGGTTCTTTGTTGATTTTTTTGCGCTTCAGTGCTATATTTTCCTTACAAATCAAGGAAAGGCGATGAAGGAACCATCATTCCAGAGCCGCGGAAAGAAGGCCTGATAGGGCTGGTAGAATCCGCCGGGTATGCCCGTAATAGCAGTGAAGAGGGTATTTTGTATTTTGTATTATGTATTATGTATGGGGATGAGCCTCTATACTTGATACCTGATACTTCATACTTGATACTAAAGCAAGGTGGTACCGCGTTCGACTCTCGGAGTCGCTCACGCCCTTAGCACGGTTTTCGTGTTAAGGTTTTTTGTTTTTAAAGACAAATCTATGACATTCCAGAAGGTTCCGTCGCAGGTGAGTTTCCCGAAGCTCGAGGAAGAGACGCTCAAGTATTGGGAGGAGAACGGGATATTTGAGAAGTCGGTGGCGAATCGCGCTGGTGCCCCGAAGTATAGCTTCAATGACGGACCGCCTTTCGCGACGGGGACACCGCATTATGGTCATATCGTCGGCAACATCCTGAAGGATGCCGTGCCGCGCTACTTTACCATGCGCGGGTACCAGGTGGAACGTAAGTGGGGATGGGATTGCCATGGCTTGCCAATCGAGAACATCGCAGAGAAGGAGCTTGGCATCAAGCACAAGAAAGATATCGAAGCGATGGGCGTGGCGAAGTTCAACGAGTTCTGCCGTTCCAAAGTGCTTGAGTATGCGGCTGAGTGGGAGAAGATCATCCCGCGCATCGGACGCTGGGCAGATATGAAGAACGCTTACCGCACCATGGACAAGGAGTATATGGAGAGCGTGTGGTGGGTCTTCAAGGAACTCTGGGACAAAGGGCTCGTCTATGAGAGCTACCGTTCGATGCATGTCTGTCCGCGCTGTGAGACGACGCTCTCGCAGCAGGAAGTAAGCGAAGGGTATCAGGATGTGAAGGATCTTTCTGTCGTGGCGAAGTTTGAGCTGGTTGATGAGCCGGGCACGTATGTTTTGGCTTGGACGACGACGCCGTGGACGCTGCCGGGCAATGTGGCTTTGGCGGTGGGAGGAAGTATATCGTATATCGTAGTACGTATTACGGATGAAGACGGGACATTCATTATCGCCAAGGATAGAGTCGAGGATGTTTTGAAAAATAAGGAATTCCAGGTCATTGGAGAGATGAGTGGCGCCGACCTTGTTGGCAGATCTTACAAACCGTTGTTCGATTATTACGCCAAGGATACGACGCTTCCGAATCATACGAATGGTTGGAAGATCTATGCGGCGGATTTCGTGACGACGGAGGATGGCACAGGCGTGGTGCATATCGCGCCGGCTTTCGGTGAGGATGACATGAACCTCGGCAAGGAAAAGAATCTGCCGTTCGTACAGCACGTGCATCTTGATGGCACAATGAAAGCCGAAGTGACTGATTTTGCTGGTCAGCCGGTCAAGCCGAAGGAAGATCCACAGTCGATGGATGTGGAGATCATTAAATATCTCGCGCATCACGGACTGCTCTTTTCGAAGGAGAAATATGAGCACAGCTATCCGCATTGCTGGCGCTGCGATACGCCGCTTCTCAACTACGCGACCTCGTCGTGGTTCGTTTCGGTGACCAAGCTCAAGGAGCAGGCACTCGAGCTCGCGAAGGGCATCCATTGGTCGCCGGAGCATATCAAGGAAGGGCGTTTCGGTAAGTGGCTCGAAGGCGCGCGTGACTGGTCCATCAGCCGCCAGCGGTATTGGGCGTCCGTTATGCCGATATGGAAGTGTGAGTGCGGCGAGCTTCGTGTGTTCGGCTCTATCGCCGAGCTTGAGCAAGCAAGCGGGCAGAAAGTTGAAGATCTCCATAAGCATGTCGTCGATCTGATCGAAGTGCCGTGTGATACGTGCGGTGCTGCAATGAAGCGTATCCCAGATGTGCTCGATACGTGGTTTGATTCCGGCTCGATGCCGTATGCCCAGGAGCACTATCCGTTCGCGAACGAGGAGCATTTTAGCAAGAGCTTCCCGGCGGACTTCATCGCGGAGGGCGTCGATCAGACGCGCGCCTGGTTCTACTATCAGCATGTTCTTGGTACGGCGATCAAGGGGAGCGTTGCCTTCAAGAATGTCATCGTGAACGGCATCGTGCTCGCTGAAGATGGCAAGAAGATGTCAAAGAAGCTCAAGAATTATCCGGATCCGATGGAGGTGGTCAATAAGCATGGCGCCGACGCGCTCCGTCTCTATCTCCTCTCGTCGCCGGTCGTCGCAGCGGAGAATCTCAACTTCTCCGAGCGCGATCTCTCGGAGGTCACACGCAACGCGTTCCGCATGCTCTGGAACTCGTATTCATTCTTCATGACGTATGCCAGCGTCGACCAATGGCAGCCAACAGTTAACAGTCAACAGCCAACGAACTTGCTGGATCGGTGGATCCTTTCCGAATTGCAGATGCTCATCAAGAATCTCGATCAGTCGATGGAAGCGTACGAGATTAACAAAGCGGCGCGCCTTTTCACGCCGTTTATCGACAATCTCTCGAACTGGTACATCCGTCGTTCGCGCGAGCGTTTCTGGAAGAGCGAAGATGATGGCGATAAGGAACAAGCATACCAGACGCTCTACGACGTGCTCGTGACACTCTCGAAGCTCATGGCTCCTTTCACGCCGTTCTTGTCCGAAGAGATCTACCGCAACCTGACCGGCGAAGCATCTGTACATCTCGCCGATTGGCCGGTAGCTGATGAGAAGTTGATTGATAATGATACGCACGAGAGAATGATGATAACGCGAAACCTGGTGACCCAGGGGCTTCAGAAGCGTACACAAGTAGGAATAAAGGTGAGACAGCCATTGGCATCTGCGAGCATCTTGGCTGATTTGCCGGCAGAATATAGGGATATCATCAAGGATGAACTGAATGTTAAAGATGTTATCTTTAGTGTTGCCGAGAGCCTGAAGATGGAGGAGGATATAACGCTTGATATCAATCTTACCGAAGATCTCAAGCTCGAAGGTGAGATGAACGAGATCAATCGTGCTATCCAGGATGGGCGGAAGAAAGCGGGCTTCAATGTGGAAGATCGCATCACGCTCGGCTACATCGGCAAGGAGAAGGTCTTCGAGAAGTTTGGCGACGAGATCGCGAAGAAAGTCCTCGCAACCTCCGTCACGAAGGGTGACCTCGCCGATGCCGAGTATCGCGAAACCGTCACGATCGAAGGTGAAGAGTTCTCATTCAGTCTGAAAAGAATATGAGCAACGATATCGGCAATTGGCAGGAGCTTGAACGGGAAGAGATATTCAAGAAATACGGACGAGGAATAGAGCGTGTGCGCTTTCGTCTGCCCAAGGGGAATGAGTCTGATTTCTATCTCCGCTCCGGTCATGACAGCATCGCTTGTTTGGCGCTGACGAAAGACCAGCAGGTAATCCTCGTGAAGCAGTTTCGGCCAGGTCCGAAGAAGGTGCTTCTGGAGCTTCCTGGCGGCGGGCTGAATCCTGGCGAATCTTTGGAACAGGCGATGGAACGAGAACTTCTGGAAGAGACCGGTTATAAGGGGAAAGCGCAATTTCTGACGAGTATCATTCCTGATGCCTATTCCCAGTCGTTCAAGAACGCCTTTGTCGTGCTTGATTGTGAGAAAGTGGCTGAACCGAAGCTCGAGGATAATGGCGAGGAAGTCGAGGTCGCGCTCATGTCACTCGATGAATTCCGGACGCATATCCATACCGGTCAGATGACGGATGTGGAAATCAGCTATCTCTGCCTTGATCACCTCGGATTGTTGTAATTGTTTTTGAAAAAAGAAAAGCCCGCCGGACTGGTTGTAGTCGGCGGGTTTTTGATTTTGTGGGCTATCTGATTTCCGCGAGCGTTCCGTCGCAGAGGCGGCGGAGCGGCACAGGGGAATCGTCGTGGTAGATGAAGCCTTCGGCAATCGGATGGTCTTTGCAGAGCTTGCCGCAATCGAGGCAGAGAGCTTTGTCGGCATAGGCGCTTTCGATCGTTCGGAGCTGCGTCCTTGGGAATTCCATCTTGGAATAGAAGGCCGTGCATTTCTCCCAAGAGTCGACGACCTTTCCAGTGGTTGCATCGGTCCATTCCGTATATGGACAGACGGAGTATGCGTCGGTTTCGTGTGCGGATGTGCCGGACTGGATGTATTTCGTCGCGATGATTTCCGGCCGCTGCTTGTTTGCTGTCGATAGGCGGAGCGGTGGTGATCCATGCTTGAAGTGATGGAAGAGTCCGAATGGGTCGATGCTTGCTGGCGCTTTCCCGTGTCCGGATTCGTTTCCACATCGGGTGCAGAGAGAGTGCCACCAGATGAGGCCGATATCTTGGCCGTTGGAGTTGTTCCATCCGCCGTATTGTCCGACGATAATCGGAGTAGTTCCTTCCATACGAGGAGTGTCACAAATTGGGCAACGCGAAGGGACTTCAGCGAAGGTATGCGACGTTGCGTCGATGCGCTTCGTAGAGCTTGATGCGATCGCAGAGCGTTTTTGGGAGGTCTGTGCGTGCAATCTGAAGCAATGCTGATCCTTCCACGAGGAAAAAACTGTTTGCTTGTATTCCTCGAGGGTGGACTGTCCCCAACGTCCTATCGAATAAATCTTTGCTTTTCGATGTTCGACCCGCATCATGATGCCGACGATGATATGCCTGATGACATGGGAAATCGGACGTTTGGTGAGGAAAGCGATGTTCATGACGACTCCTTTCTCAGTATTCGGTTGGGAAATAACGATTTTCACGGCACTTTAGCAAGTTTGACTCAGGTTGTCAAAAGCTAGAGAAAAGCGGAAAATAGATGATGCTAGGCAATATTTCCGTATCCGATACATGATACATACTACGGGATACTTGATACATGCACATGGAGCTCCGCTACAACGCCGTCATCCTGAAGAAGAAAGAAGTGGGGGAGACTGACCGTCTCTACACTTTGTATACTTCGAAGCATGGCAAGGTGCAGACGGTAGCGAAAGGCGTGCGCAAGCCGGAGGCCAAGCTCGCGGGTCAGCTCGAGACGCTCATGCATGGGCTGGTCATTGTGGTGAAGGGGAAGGGCGCGGGCAAGATCGCCGGAGCAGTAGCGGAAAATGTTTTCCCGCATCTTCGGACGGACGGCGATATTTTGCGGAGGGTCCTCGATACGGTGAACGTCTTCGAGCGTCTCGTCGGATGGGATGAGTCGGATCCGGATCTCTTCCGGCTCCTCTTGGAGTACCTGCTTCTTGCTGATGGATTGGCAGAAGGGAAGAGGCGCGAAAAGATCGAGCTTCTTTCGGAAGGATTCCTCATGCAGCTCTATGCGCATCTCGGTTATCGCATCGAGACGGGGACGTGCGCGGTCTCGGGGGAGAAGCTCCGTTCCGGCGAGCAGCACTTCTTCAGTCCGAGCCAGGGTGGGGTGCTCGCGGGCGGGCATCATCATGGCGATGGCCATACGTTTCCCATCTCCGAGACAGCGATCAAATATATCCGGCTGTTTCTCAATAACCGTCTGGAAAGTCTGGAAAAGGTCCAGGCGACGGAACGTGAGCTTCGGGAGCTTCGCACGATCTCTTCGCGGTTTTTCCTTTGGATAGAGCGTTAATGTCGCTCTTTGAGCCTTGACAAGATCTCTGTAGAGGTGTATAAATAACTTCCTAGTATCTTTACAACCAGCCAGTGAACCGTCGATGAAAGGAGTCTGAAACAATGGGAAATAGGCGTCTTGGAATCAAGAACCAAGTCGCGCTTTGGTGGGTATTCGTGATTACTGCTGTCTTCCTGCTGATGAATCTCATGCATGTGCATGAAGATCAACTGCAACCAGCTGGCGATAAGCCTATCAATCAAAGCGTCCAACCACAACCAATCCAACAAACGCCCGCAAGCACGCAATATGTTGTGCGTCGCGGCGATACCTTGACGAGCCTCGTGAAGCGTTTCTACAACGGAGATCTTTCCAAGATCGCATCCGTAGCGCAAACGAACCATATCAAGAATCCTGACCTCATTTATGTTGGTCAGACCATCGTGTTCAGTCACAACTGGACTTCTCCGGAATATGCGAAAGCAAATGCTTCTCCGGAGAAGTTCGCCGTCGTTGGTGGAGCTTCTCGGGACAAGCATATTACTACACCTTATTCCGTGAAGCAGCATCGCTCACTGTCGGAAACCCCGACCACTCTCAAGCCTGTTCCTCAGGCAATGGCTACGATTCCGGCGTCGGAAACAGTAAAACAACCCATCGTAAAAACCTTCTATTCATCTCGACATATCGAAAAGACGGTCCTCGATATACGTGTGCGGTATGGCCATCTCATCGATGCAGCCTCGAAAATCCACGGTATCGACCCACTCATCATCACTGCCATCATTTACGTCGAATCCAAAGGCAATCCGCGTGCGGAACATCCAGAATCCCATTGTAAGGGACTCATGCAACTCGAGGATGGGACGGCAAAGAAGTATGGAGTGACCGACTCCTTCGATCCACGGAAAAACATTTTCGGCGGCACAAAAGTGCTCGCTGATTACCTCAACCATCATGCTGGCGGCGACCTCGATCGTGCGTTAGTCTCTTATAATGCCGGGCCTCACTCGAAACTTTTCAAGAAGCCCAGCTTTGATCCTTCGCGATTTGTGTATGTCCGTCAGGTAAGGGAAGTCTTAAGGGCTATCGACCCTGGCGTAGACGAAGAACGTGTTTTGGTAGGGGGCGGAGAACGATCCTCTTAGTGTGCAGATATTCTGCATCCGGTCGCGTTCTATTGTAGAATCTTCTGGAAAAATTCCAGGCCAAATCCTGCTTGTGCAAACAGCAGGATTTTTTTTGTTATCAAACGTGATGAATGAGGAAAATGTATATTTGACAAAACATGTAAGAAGGTGTATAATATATTTTCCTAGTAGCTTAAAAAAGGAAGGTGTATAAATGGCTTTATCAAGGGACTTTGTGGCCAGAATGCTTTTTTGGTCGGTTATCGCCGTAGCGGTTCTCATGGCTTTGGGATGCTTTACCCCACGTGAAAACCGTATCCAGAAGAGCGCTTCTCCGGAGTGGTCTGCTGTAGTAGGTGGGACTTCTCGGGACAAGCAAGCAACAAGTCCCAAGAAATCCCAAGAGCGCCCAGTCGCTTCTTCCCGTCGCCCGGTAGGTATTAATCGAGGGATCGATTGGCAGGTGGTGGGAATGATTCGCTCACGGTTCGGTTATATCATCCGTGAAGCATCGGCTACTTACGGAATTCCCGCAACCGTCATCATAGCGATGATTTACGAAGAATCGAAGGGAGACCCGTATGTAATCAGTCCGAAGAATTGCAAGGGGCTGATGCAGATCTGCGATAGGACAGCTCAACACTTCAATGTAGGCAATGTCTTCAACCCGCGGGAGAATGTCCTCGGTGGCACGAAAATCCTTTGGGATTATCTCCACAAGAAGGACGGTGATATCGACAAGGCCTTTTACGCATTTAAGGAAGGCCCGAACGATAAGGCTTTCAAAGACCCATCCTTTGATCCGGCGCAGCATCCATATGTGCGCAAGATGAAGGAGACCATCGCGTACCTTTCCGCCTAAATGTTTTTCGGGTAACACCCGATATTCAGAATCGCCTATCACATCCGTGTGGGAGGCGATCTTTTTTTGCTTGAGCTCTATTTCGTTGTGAACAGGGGGTTTTTCTGCTAGAATCACAGTAAATGATACAAAAATATCCTATACTATGTCTCTCCAAGAACTAAACGAGAAGCTGCACAGCCGTGATGCCGATGCTGGTCTTGGCCGGGAGCAGCGGTCTGGATATGATCCGGATGTTGCACATGCCAGTGTCGATGGGTTTTCTGGCACGGAAGAGTGGACTCCGGAAAGACCTCCTTCATCATCGGATATCGTATTGTCCGCAGAAGGAATGTTTCGCCGCCGCCGGATTATCATCGGTATCGTTTCCATCATCGCTATAACTCTCGCTATTTTGGCTGCATTTGCAATCCGTGGCATGCTGTTCGCTGAGGATCGGGTAGCGTTTTCCGTTTCCGGTCCGCAGAATGTCGCGAGCGCCGAGCTGGTCACATATACGTTTACGTATACCAACGCTAATTTGGCGGCGCTCCACGACGCGACGCTTGTTGTGTCCTATCCTGATTCGTTCCATCCGGAGTCTTCCGTACAGGTTAAAACATCTGGTAATCGTGCCGAGATAGCTCTCGGTGATATCGGGCGGAGAGGAAGTGGTCGAGCATCTATCTCGGGAAAGTTCTATGGATCACGCGGCGAATTAGCTTATCTGCGTGTGACGCTCCGGTATACGCCGAGCAATACCTCTGCCACTTTCGAGAAAGATGTCCAGTTTGGGGTGAATCTTGCGTCTTCGCCGCTTTCGCTTGAGATTACTGCTCCGCTTGAGATGGCGACCGGACAGGATGTTGAATACGTAGTGGATTATCGGAATGATAGCGCGGCGGAGTTTTCTGGCATCAGGCTGTCGATGGAGTATCCTGCCGGATTCAAGTTCTCTAGCGCGGAACCGCGTCCGTCCGAAGGGGAGTCGGTATGGTATGTCGGGAATCTTGCTGGAAACAGTAGCAGAAAGGTAATCATACGTGGCACACTGGCTGGGACGCGAGATGAATATAAGAAAGTGAGAGGGTTGATTGGCTATCTGCAGGGGGATGGCCAGTTCATCGCGTATAACGTCAATGAGCGCCAGACCAAGATGGTTTCTTCGCCGCTCTCTATCTATCAAACGATCAATGGACTGTCCGAAGCGAATGTCTCTCCAGGCGAGATGCTTTGGTATGATATAGCGTATCGGAACGATTCTTCTCTCGGTCTCCGCGATGCCATCATTACTCTCGAAATAGGGGGGCAGTATGTCGATATCTCGCGCCTGCGGCTTCCGAACGGAGGAGCGTATGACGCATCACGTAGCATGATAGTCTGGAAGGCTTCCGATGTTCCGGCGCTTTCGCGGCTCGATCCGGGGGAGGAGGGGAAGGTCTCTTTTTCTGTTCCGGTGAAGGAAGCGGCAGCCATAGGGTCAGAAAAGAACATTTCTATCCGCTCCAGGGCGACGATCGACAGTCCGGATGTCCCGACACCGATCGGATCGAACAAGGGGATTGCGAGCAGCATGCTTTACGCGAAACTCAATGCCGTGGTGGCGATGAATCTCCAAGGTTTCTATAGTGATCCGAATCTGCCGAACAGTGGTCCGATACCGCCGGTCGTTGGTCAGAAGACGACATATTCATTCCATTTGGTACTGGAGAATTTTTCGAGCGATCTGACGAAGTCGAAGGTTTCCGTATCGCTGCCGACAGGAGTTTTGTACGAAAGGAAGCATTTGCCGGAAAGCGAAACTATTTCTTGGAATGAGCGGACGAATGAGCTTGTCTGGGAGGTCGGAACCTTGTCTTCCGGGAAGAAGCGCGAGCTTTCATTTCAGATAAGCATCATTCCTGCAGCGAATCAGGCGGGCAAGGAGGCGATTCTTGTCAATAACGTCTCGTTCTCCGGAATCGATTCGTTTACGGAATCGGAGGCGAGTGCATCAATTGGCATGAAGACGACTTTTCTCAGGGAGGATCCATCAATCGGGTCTTCGGGTTTCATGGTGTTGTCTTCCGGAGTATGATGGCAGGCTGTATACCAAGATTTCGTCTCGAGCCGGTCGTGGGTGCGTATCGTCGAGGTGTGATTGTTACGGCATCGGGAACCATAAAAACGCCTTTTTTCATGCCGGACGCGACGAGGGCTGCAGTGCGTGGCGTGACGCCGGATGAAATCAGGGCGAGTGGCATTTCGGCGCTCGTCGTGAATACGTATCACCTCATGTTACAACCTGGCGAAGCGCTGATAAAAAAGGCAGCAGGACCTGCCCGCAATGCTACGCCCGCCAGCAACGCTTTGCGTAGCAATGCGGACTGGTATAGCGTTGCAGGCGGGGGGATTCATCAGTTCATGGGCTGGGCTGGTCCGACACTTTCGGATTCTGGCGGATACCAGGTGTATTCGCTTATCCATAGGAATCCAGAGATGGGTCGGATCACTGAGGATGGCGCTGAGTTCAAGTCGGTCCTCGACGGCTCGAAGCACCTGCTCACGCCGGAGCGAGCGATCCAGATCCAGTTTGATCTTGGGGTTGATATGATGGTGTGTCTTGATGACCCGCGTCCGAATAGCGCCGGGGAAGCCGAGGTAGCAGAAGCAGTGGAGCGGACACTCCGCTGGGCGAAGCGTTGCAAAGATGAATATACGAAGCAAGTCACAGAGCGCGGGCTGACCGAAGAGACGAGGCCGCTCCTTTTCGGTGTGGTGCAGGGTGGGATGTTTGTGGACCTGCGCGAGCATTGCGCGTCAGAGCTTGCGGCGATCGGCTTCGATGGGTACGGTTTCGGTGGACGGCATATCGATGAGGAAGGCGTTTTTCTCGAGGAGATCGTTGCGAAGACCGCGGCTGCTATCCCGAAGGATGCGCTCCGGTTCGCGCTCGGCATCGGGACGCCGTCAGATATCGTGCGCTGCCACCTTCTCGGTTGGGACATGTTTGACTGTGTGATACCGACGAGAGAAGGACGGCATGGCCGTTTGTTTGTCATGAATGACAAGCAAACGGAATTTCCAATTTCCAATTTCCAATTTCCAAATAATGATCAAAATCTCAATGACCAAAATGAAGAGGGATCTTTCTATCGAACATTGAATATCAATAATGAACAGTACGGCGAGGATTTTTCGCCAGTCGATCCGACGTGCGATTGTGAGCTGTGTACGAAGCATACGAGGAGCTATCTCAAGCATCTCTTCAAGGTAGCGGATCCGCTGGCTGGCCGTCTCGCCTCACTTCATAATCTCCGCTTCTACGCTCGGCTCATGGAGCGGCTGCGCGGAGAATAACGGGTATTCACCCCAGGGAAAGCCCTTGACCCAAAAACGAACTGATGTTCGTTTCTTTCCGCGGCAAGCCGCGGGGTATTATACCCGATTTTACCGGCACTGCGCTCGGAAATGAGAGCTTGCTCTCATTTCTCTCACTTCGTTTGGTAATAAAAAAAGGCCGCGACAGGAGTACTGTGCGCGGCTTTGGTCTTGCTGGCCTTGGTTAGTTATTGGGGATGAATTCGACCGAGACAGGGAAGCTGTTTTCTTTGTCGTGGGAATTCGGATCGTTGAGGCAGAACCATCCGTCGGGGTCTTTCCCGGTGGAATAGCAGAGAACGATCGCTCTTTCCACGCAGCGTAGGTGGACGTGGTATTCCGATACCACTTTGATGATGTTGATTTCCGACAGGAAGCCGACTTCGACGGGAGCTCCACCAATGGTTTTGACGACGACGATGGTGCTGCTTCTCTCACCTATTGAGATGTTCGTCAATCCGAGTTTTGCAAAAACTTCCGAGAGCAATTGTGACACGATGTTTCCTCCTTGGTTGATGTTGATGAAACAGTTGAAATCTTGGCGAGAGCTTCTGTTCGGCAGGGGTATGTTAAAGAGTGATATTCTTTCTATCAGATCGGTATAGTA
Source organism: Candidatus Moraniibacteriota bacterium (assembly GCA_963743885.1). Classification (GTDB taxonomy): domain Bacteria; phylum Patescibacteriota; class Minisyncoccia; order Moranbacterales; family UBA1568; genus UBA1568. The sequence continues at coordinate 46,415 of CAVURJ010000002.1, forward strand.
TATGTCAAGAAAAAAGCGCCAGCCGACATGGTCGAGGGGCGCTTTTCGTTTGGCGGGCGTGGCCGTCAGACGATGGGTGCTTCGGATTCGGCGTCGTGGCAGCGGAGCGCGAGGATGCCGAGCGCTTCGGCGAGGTAGGCCTTGGCGACGAGATCTTCAAGCGTGCCGTTCTTGGCGGCCTCGATGATGGCTTTCAGGCTGCATACTTCATGCTGGAGGCCATGATGAGCCGTCTCGAGGTGGCCGGCCGTGAATTCGTGCGTGACAAGGGTCGCAATGAGCCCCGTATCTTCCGGGAGCATTTTCCGGATGAAGTCGTCGAATTCCGGCGAGAAGAGGACGACATTTTTCGCGAATTCCACGAGCGCTTCGCATGCCAGCGTCTTCTCTTCAGGGGGTATGGTTCCGTTCATGACGGTCTCCTTTCGATTGCTTGCGGTGATGGTACCAGGCGAACGCGAATGGGATGGAGATGGTGCTGAGAACGAATATGAGTTCAAGCCAGTTATTCCCACTCATTGTTCGCTCCAGATTTCCAGTATGCGTACGCGTAGACGAGGCCGACGATGATGGTGGAAATGATGAGAAACTGGATGTAGCTGTTCGAGGGATCGATGTGGCTCGGGTCCATGATGGTAGCCTCCTTTTGGCTGGAAAGGTTGAAAAAACAGGGAAACACCTGTAGTATTGAGATGTTAAAGAATTGGCTTATAATACTGAAGATACAATATTTTGTCAACCTTACCTATGGCCGAGAAGAAAAACGAAACATTCGAGAAACTGGTATCGCTTGCGAAGCGCCGTGGCTTCGTGTTCCCGTCGTCTGAGATCTATGGTGGTTTCGGAGCGATCTACGACTACGGCCATTATGGGACGCTCCTCAAGAACAACATCCGCGACCTGTGGTGGAAGGCTATGGTGCAGCTCCGCGATGATGTCGTGGGCCTGGATAGCGCCATCTTCATGCATCCGATGGCCTGGAAGGCTTCGGGCCATGTGGATGGCTTCAACGACCCACAGGTGGACTGCCGGCAGTGCAAGGCGCGTTTCCGGGCAGACCATCTGCTCGAAGAGTTTGGCATCGATGCTGACAAAGCGACTATTGAGTTCATCAACGCTGAGCTCGGCAAGCTGCGTGAGGCGGACAAGCTGAAATGCGCGAACTGCGGCTCGAAGGATCTGACTGATGCCAAGGTTTTCTCGCTCATGGTGAAGTCCAATCTTGGATCACCGACCGAAGCGCTCTCTGAGGAGAATGTCGTGTATCTTCGCCCAGAGACTTGTGGTGGCATTTATCTCGAATACAAGAATACGGTGAACTCTGCTCGCGTGAAGTTGCCGTTTGGCATCGCGCAGGTCGGCAAGGCGTTTCGCAATGAGATCGTAGCGCGGCAGTTCATCTTCCGTACCCGCGAGTTCGAGCAGATGGAGATGCAGTACTTCCATCATCCTTCTATGACGAAGGAGAAGTACGAGGAATGGAAGGTGGCACGATGGGCATGGTATGCGCTTCTCGGTATCCCGGAGAACAAGATCCGTTTTCACAAGCATGACAAGCTCGCGCACTATGCGTCCGAGGCGTATGACATCGAGTATGATTACGCGAGCCTCGGCGGCTTTAAGGAGGTAGAGGGCATCCACGCGCGTGGTGACTGGGATCTTTCGCAGCACAGCAAGTTCTCCGGCGAGGACCTCTCGTATTTCGATGAGAAGGCGAATGAGCGTTTCATTCCGCACATCATGGAGACGTCTGTCGGTTTGGCGCGCCTTTTCCTCATGGTGCTTGATAATGCCTATACAGAGGAAGAAGTAAAAGAAGGGGATATCCGCACGGTCATGAAATTTCCGAAGGCGCTCGCGCCGGTCAAGGTCGCGGTTTTCCCGCTCCTCAAGAACAAACCTGAGCTCGTTGCGAAGGCGCGCGAGGTCTACGACGCACTCAAGCTCGAGTGGCAGTGTGAGTTCGATGATAATGGCAACGTGGGCAAGCGCTACCGCCGTCAGGATGAGATCGGTACGCCATACTGCGTGACCATCGACTTCGATACTCTTGGTGACTCTTCGACAAGCTCAGAGCAAGAGAATCTCAAGGACACCGTCACCGTCCGCGATCGCGACACGATGGAGCAGGTCCGCATCCCGATCGCCGAGTTGAAAGAGTATCTTGCTAAGAATCTGAAATAAATCCGCACAGCGTATGCCGTTTGAGTTTAAGTTTCTGCGTCCATCTCCGGAGGAAGAGCAGGAGATAAGAAAGCAGAATGAGGAAGTAAAGGAGAATCTAAGGGCACAGAATCCTGATCGGTTCACGTTGTTCGAGAAATTCCTTTCTTTTGACAAGAAAACCCTTCGTCTGTTGCCGCCTGGTCTGGAAGCGCGATATGTGGAACTTGGGGACGATTGGTTCAGTATATCTGATGCCTGTGATCGGATGGGTGGAGAAGAGAGATATCGAGAGCTTATTACCGATATCGAAGTTGCTATCGGCAAAAGAAGGGAAATAGTCGGTTCTTTGAAGAAGAGGATGGTAGAGGTCGGGCAGGATCGTTTGCGTGCATATTTCAATATGCATCAAGCAGAAGATGATGCGTATGAAAGAGGTCTATTTGCAATGTTAGATGTATCCAAAGATCAGAGTGCCCTTGATAAGTATTCGTTCGAGCTGGTTGATAAGATACTGCAAGAAGTGGAAGCCGTCGATGTCGCAGTTGTAGACCAGTGGATTGAGGCTAAGAAGATTGCTGACAGGCAATCAGAGACAAAGCGGCTCAAAGCCGAGAAGACAAGAATACTGCAGTGGCTTCAGAAAATGTATGGCAAGGAATGGGATGTGATAGTGAAGTTGTGCCAGAAGCTTAATCTCGTGAAGGAAACTCCGAAGAACGGAGAGATGCTCAATCAGCTGCAGCCGCAAGAGCTTCTAGCCTTGGAGAAGCGGTTCCGCGATGTCGAGGATAAGTTTCGGGGATACGACATGCATTTGTATAGCAGCTCCGAAGAAGATTTGGAAACCGTCATAGAAGAGGTGCTACAATTGGCATCCGAGCAGCTGTAGTGATAATTTAAAATTACATGTCTGAAAAAGTAAAATTGGTTGTTTTTGTTCCTCTCTCACATGCGGATGCTGTCAGGCAGGCGCTTGGGGAAGCGGGTGCTGGGAAGATCGGTAATTATGATTTCTGTTCGTTCTCATCCAGAGGTACTGGACGCTATCGTGGGAATGAACAATCGAATCCAGTCATTGGTATGGCGGGAAAACACGAGTCAGTCGAGGAAGAAAGAATAGAAACTGTCGTGCCGCGAAGTATTTTGAAGGAAGTAATCGAGAAAATGAAAGCAGCACATCCGTACGAAGAAGTTGCATTTGATATATATCCGCTCGAAGAAATCTGATTCTCTAGATTCAAGATTCTAAATTCCATATTCTACTAAAATGAAATACCAGAAATACACCCTAAAGAGCGGGCTGCGGGTCATCCTCGCGCCGATGCAGGAGACGGAGACGGCAACGGTCATTGTGATGACCGGCGTGGGATCGCGCTATGAGACGGAGCAGGAGAACGGCCTCGCTCACTTCCTCGAGCACATGATGTTCAAGGGGACGGAGCGTCGCCCCAATACCTTCGATATCTCGCGCGAGCTCGATGCAATCGGTGCTGAGTACAACGCCTATACCGCCAAGGACCACACCGCCTACTATGCCAAAGTCGAGGCGCACCACTGGGGGACCGCGCTCGATGTCGTGTCCGATATCTTCCTTCATTCAAAACTGCCACAAGACGAGATTGATCGCGAGAAGGGGACTATCCTCCAAGAGATCAACATGTATGAGGATATGCCGGCGCGCCGCGTAGGCGAGCATTTTGAGAAGCTCCTCTATGGTGAGCAGCCGCTCGGCCGGGAGATCCTGGGACCGAAGGAGAATATTAAGCGGTTCAAGCGCGCGGACTTTATCAAGTATCTGAATCGCGGTTATACCGCGGAGAATGTCGTCGTGGGTGTGGCGGGCAAGATCGACAAGAAGAAGGTGATGAAGGAGATCGAGCGGCACTTCGCGGGCATCCGGACGGGAAAGCGCCCGGCTTTCAAGAAGGTGAAGCAGGTCCAGGCGAAGCCGGGGGTCTCGGTGTATGCCAAGAAGACCGATCAGACGCATCTTCTCCTCGGCGTGCGGGCGTATGATATGGATCACAAGGATCGGTTTGCGCTTGCGGTGCTCTCGAATATCTTGGGTGGCAATATGTCATCCCGTCTCTTCATCGAAGTGCGCGAGCGGCGCGGACTGGCCTATCATGTCTCGACATCCGTCGATACGTACCATGATGCCGGTTATCTGGCGACGCAGTGCGGTGTGGAACATGAGAACTTTGAGAAGGCGCTTACAGTCATCCTTGACGAATACAAGAAGATTGCGACTGAGCAAGTGAGTGCTGAAGAGCTCTCTCGCGCGAAGGAGAATATCAAGGGGCATTTCGCGCTTGGCCTCGAAGGGTCGGATGATATTGTCGGCTATCTGGTGACGCAGGAGACCTTGCGTCATGAGATCATCTTGCCGAAGGAACGCATGAAGGCGATCGACAAGGTGACAGCGGACGATGTGCTCCGCGTGGCGAAGGATATCTTTGTGAACAAAAAGCTGAACTTAGCCGTCATTGGTCCGCGTGTTAATGAAAAGAGGCTGGAAAAATTGCTTTCGTTATGAAGCACCAAATTCAAAATTACAAGCTCCAAATAAATCTTAAACTCAAAATTCAAATTCTTGATCCCAGTTTTGTTTTTTGGATTTGATTATTTTGAAATTATTTGGAAATTGAGATTTTGAATTTTGGATTTGAAAAAGATATGTCTATGAACGAGCAAGTGAATATCGGGACGAAGATAGCCTTGCGGCTGGCTCTTTTGGCTGTGGCGGCCTATGTGCTCTATCTCGTCCGTGATGTCGTGCTCGTCGTACTGTTTGCTATTCTGACGGCGGCGGCGCTCTCGCCAATGATTGCCAAGCTGCGGAAGTGGGGACTGTCCCGCACTGGCGCCGTGATCATCACGTATGCCGTCGTGCTTTTGGGTGGCATCGCGCTCATCTCTGTATTCCTTCCGCTCTTCTTTTCGGAAGTGAAGAATTTCCTCGCGAACTGGCCAGAGTATACCAAGCGTCTTGATGTATTCTTCTCGGGCATCCAATCATATCTCTCGGCTATTGGTATCGATTTTCAGAAGGACCAGCTGTTCCTGGATATCGAGAAAAATATCGCGACCGGGTTTTCGGGCATTTTCACAACGACATTCAATCTGTTCCAGAGCTTCATCCATCTGATCGGATTCTTCTTCCTCGCACTCTACCTTTCGCTCGAGGAGAAAGGTATTGAGAAGACATTCCTCATGCTGACGCCGGAAGAATATCATGCGCATGCCCTCTCCATCGCTTCGCGCATGCAGGGCAAGGTGAGCCAGTGGCTTTTTGGTCAGGCGATCCTTATGCTTATCGCTTTCGCTATGTACTATATCGGACTCCTCATCCTCGGCGTGCCGTATGCGCTCGCCATCGCCTTTTTCGGTGGTGTGATGGAGATCCTGCCGTATATTGGACCGGTGCTCGCCGCCATCCCGGCGGTGCTCGTCGGGCTGCTTGTGTCACCATCGCTCGCGATGCTTTCGCTCCTCTTCTATCTCATCGCCCACCAGGTGGAGGCACATATCGTGGCGCCGCAGGTGATGAAACATTCGGCGGGCCTGAGCCCGGTGGTGCTTATCGTCGCTATCCTGATTGGTGCGGAGCTCGCTGGCGCGCTCGGCATCATACTGGCCGTCCCGACCGCAATGATCCTCTCGGTATTTGTGGAAGACATGCTCGTCAAACGGGAGGTTTGACTACACTAAATCAAAAATTCAAAATTACAAGCTCCAAATAAATCTCAAATCATAATTTCAAAACAGAAAACCGGCGATTTTTGGATTTTGAACATTAGAATTTATTTGGAAATTGAGATTTTGAGTTTTGAATTTAAAATAGTTATGAAAGAATCTGGTACTCTCTATATCGTTGCTACTCCGATAGGGAATCTCGGTGACGTTACATTACGGGCGCTTGAGACGCTCAAGATCGTCGATGCAGTGCTTTCCGAGGATACACGCGTGGCTGGAAAGCTTCTCATGCATTTCGAGATCAAGAAGACGCTTATCTCGTGCCATGAGCATACAGATGAGGGCAAGCTCGCCGATCTCGTCGCACGCATGGTCGCTGGCGGGTGCTTTGCCTTTGTGTCTGACGCTGGGACGCCGGGACTCTCCGATCCGGGCAATCGGCTGGTCGCGATGGCGACGGAAGCTGGTATCCGCGTCGTGCCGATCCCGGGTGTGTCCGCGCTCGCTGCCATGGTATCGGTCGCTGGCATCGATATGCGCGAGTTCATGTTTCTCGGATTCCCGCCGCACAAGAAGGGCCGCGAGACATTTTTTAAGAAAGTGGCCGCCGCTGATATGCCAGTCATTTATTACGAGTCTGTGCATCGCGTCGTGAAAAATCTGGAACTTCTAGAATCAATCGCACCCGAGAAGCGCGTCATCCTCGGTCGCGAGCTGACCAAGATGTTTGAGGAGGTCCGCCGTGGTACGGTCGGTGATATCCGCGCACACTATTGCGAGCACGAGAGCACGGTGAAGGGGGAGTTTGTTATTATAATCCATTAATCTGTTAACGGGTTCACGAGTTAACGGGTTATCGGAAAGAAAACCTGGATCCCGGCTCGAAGGCCGGGATGACAGAAAGAGAAGATGTTTTTTGGAAAAATGAAAAGCCCAGAGGTCGTTTGACGTGGGCTTTTGGTTCCGGTTGACGCGTTGGTCAGAACGGAAAGGTTGGGAGGATGGCTTCGGCAAGGTATCCGCCGGCGACCATCAGAAGGATGACGAGGGCGAGACCGCCGAATGCTGCGAGCGGAGCCGGAATGTCCTCAAGCGAAAGGGCACGAGGACGATTGAGCGAACCCCAACTGCTGCCATGATTGTTCATGCTATACTCCCAGTAGGTTGAAATGTACTAATGTGTATTATACACCTAAAAATAGATAAAGTCAAGGGCGTATGACTGAAAATACCGAAAACAAGCCTTTTTATATCACGACGACGCTGCCGTATGTGAACGGCAAGCCGCATGTCGGCTATGCCATGGAAATCATCCAGGCGGACGTCATTGCCCGGTTCCATCGGCTAGCCGGGGATGAGGTGGTCTTCAATATCGGGACGGATGAGCATGGGCAGAAGATCTATCAGAAGGCGGCCGAGCTCGGCCAGACGCCGCAGGAGTACTGTGACGCGATGTCGGAGCATTTCCGGGCGCTTCGTGATCTGCTCGGGGTGAGCTTCACACACTTCGTCCGGACGACGGATGAGCATCATATCGCGGCGGCCCAGGTGTTCTGGCAGCGCTGCGCGGACAATGGAGACATCTATAAGAAGCAGTACCAGGTGAAGTACTGTGTGGGTTGCGAGCTTGAGAAGACGGATTCTGATCTTGATCATGGCAAGTGTCCGGATCATCCGAACATGGAGCTTGAGTTGATCGATGAAGAGAATTATTTCTTCCGGTTCTCGAAGTACCAGCAGCCGCTCCTCGATCTCTATGCAGCGCGGCCGGATTTCGTCGTGCCGAGCAATCGGCTGGTAGAGATCAGGAACTTCGTTGAAAAAGGATTGCAGGACTTCAGTATCTCGCGTGTGAGAGAGAAGATGCCGTGGGGGATCGCGGTGCCAGGTGATGACAGTCAGGTGATGTATGTCTGGTTCGATGCGCTTGCGAACTACATCACGACGCTCGGCTGGCCGGAGAACGAGGCGGACTTCGCGAAATTTTGGCCGGGGACCCAGATCGCCGGCAAGGACAACCTGCGCCAGCAGTCGGCCATGTGGCAGGCGATGTTGCTTTCCGCTGGTCTTGAGCCGTCGCGGCAGATCCTGATCCATGGGCATATCCTTTCTGCTGGACAGAAGATGTCGAAGAGTCTCGGCAACGTAATCGCGCCGGAGGAGCTGACGGAAAAATTCGGTACCGATGGGACGCGCTACCTTCTGCTCGCTTCGGGCAACCTTGAGAGCGATGCTGACATCACGATGGAACGTCTGGCGGAGCAGTACAATGCGCATCTCGCCAACGGACTCGGCAATCTCGTGTCGCGGGTGATGAAGCTTTCGGAGAAAATCAGTGAACAGTCAGCAGCTAACAGTCAGCAAGATGCTGAGAGTACCGAAGGCGAGAAAGTGTTGCTTGATAGCGTGGCAGGATTCATCAGCGAGTATCGTTTCGCTGATGCACTCGGCAGGATATGGGAGGTGGTGCGCGAGGCCAACCGCTTCATCGATGAAGAGAAGCCGTGGGAGCTTGTGAAGACCGATCAGGTGAGATTTGATGCGGTCATGCGGCAGCTTCTGGCCAATATTGCGCTTATCGAAGTGGCACTCCAGCCGCTCCTGCCCGGGACAGCCGAGAAGATCAACCAGGCGCTCGCAACCGGTGTGACGGAGCCGTTGTTTAAACGTATCGCATAGCTTTTTTTGCTGTATCAATATGGGAAACGTCTCACTCGATGAAAATGCTGCTCTTGAACGGGAGATATCCGATGCGACTGAGGAATTTGTTCGCGATATGGAGCAGATACGGAAGCGGCGTGAAGAACTTCTGGCATCCTGGATGAAGGCAGCAGATGAGAGGCGGCAGCATGAGATAACAGAGAAGATATATGGCAAAGAATCCTGAACAGGTCCCCGCGTCGCCAAGGATGGAAAAGGAGGCTCTGAGCATCAGCGTAGCCGAACTAGGCGATGTCGCCGCCGCTCGGCGCGTGCATGAGGCGTTTCAGAAGGCATTGGTTGCGGCTGATGTAGAGAAAGATTTCTCTATAAGTAGAGGAGGTTTAGAAGAGATGAAGGCGTATGGTGAACGCGTGGGCGTTTCCCAGGAGAATATCGAGAATCTTGGTCGGGAGATGGGCATCGAAGAGGATCTGGTAGAGGTCGATCGTGAGGAAATGGTCGTCAGGAACCGTTTTAAGAATCGGCTGCGCCGGTTGGCAGCGCAAGCAGCAGCCGTCATATCGCTCATGTCTCCGAATATGTCCCGTGCGGACGAATATATCCAAGAGCCGACTACCTATAGCCAGCCGGCTGAGCCGATTGGACAATCTCAGACTGAAAAGGCATCTGGTGCGGACAGCGCGGTCCAGGCAGAAGCGGAAAAGCCGGATACTCGGGTCGTGCAGACCGCTGAGATGTCGGATGAGGAATGGGCTCAGTATGTCGCTCGTGAGGAGCAGTACCAAGCCAGAGTCGCGTTTGAGAAGGAATTTCGCGAGCGTCAGTTTTCGAGCGAAGATGAAGTGCTGCAAGCTTTGCATGAAGCTGCATCGGGGCATGAGAATGAATTCCTGGCTGTTTATACGGTCGGGACAGGCGGACGTATCGAGGTTGCTTTCGGAGGGTTCGGCGAAACGGACAGTGTGGCTGGTCCAGATATCGTGAAACAGGCGCATGATTTGAGATCCGAAGGGAAGAAAATCGTATTTGCGCATACGCACCCTCTTGCGGTATCGAGACGGGCTGCTGCTGCGATGTCGACCGAAGGTGCGTTCGAGCGCATGCCGCCGAGTCTTACTGATCTCAGATCCGCTTCTTTGTTTGATTGGCTGGACAGATATGATAATGCCGATAATCGGAATGAAATCGACAAGCTGCTCAATGCGACTGAAGTGGTGGCCGTGGATTCTGAAGGCGTTTGGAGGTTTCGTGTTGATTTTTTTCATCCCTATTTTCAGGAGCAGCGCGAGGCGGCTATAGCGAGTGCTACGATGAAGCACGCACTGACTGGAACGGCAGATGTTTCTAACCTGAAGAAGGTTGAGACGTTTTATTCGCAGGTGGTCATACCGGACAGCATAGTCATGGAAAAGATGATGCGGACCGCGACGCAAGATCTCCGTGAAGACGGTGCTGCGTTGGCGATTGCGAGTATGACCGGCTCTATCGTATCCGGTGGCGGGTATGAGTTTACGAACGAACAGATGAAGGTTGGTACTGCTGTCACGCCAGAGAAGAAGACTTCTGCGACAGAGACTTTTATAGGGTTTTGCAAAGAAAGAGGCATTGATATCTCCTTTACGCCTTTCAGCCATTAGGTATCTAGTATCTTGTATTATGTATGGGGGATTTCATACATGATACATAATACAGTATACGTAATACGATGCTAGACATTCACGCCCATCTGTACTGGGAGAGCTATGACGCTGATCGCGATGAGATGATCCGGCGCGCTTTCGACGCGGGTATTGAAAAAATGATCTGCGTGGGGACGGAGCCCGAGGATAATCCGCGCGCCATAGAGGTTGCCGAGAGGTATGAGGGTGTGTATGCTTCCGTAGGGATACACCCCAGCTTTTTGGATGAGATTGAAAAAGAAGTAGATAGTATATCGAATATCGTATATCGGGACGGATCCGGCATACGACATACGGCATACGACATACGGCCGGAGATAATGGAGCGGATCCTGGTGCAGGTAGACAACCTTAAGAGAGTAGCGCAATCTTCGGACAAAGTCATAGCGATCGGAGAGTGCGGACTGGATTATTATGTGCGCAACGAACAGTCAACAGTTAACAGTGAACAGGGAACAGAAAACAGCGAACAGGGAGTAAAAGAAACAGCGGACGCACCGCTCAAAAGCGGAACGACCGTTGTTTCTGAAAAACAGAAAGCGATACAGAAAGAGGGGTTTCTGGCGCAGATGGAGGTTGCTCGTGAGCTTGGTGTACCGCTCATCATCCATACCAGGCCCTCCGCCGGCACTATGGATGCCTACGAGGATCTGTTTCAGATCCTGACTCACAACTTACAACAGACAACGAACAACTCTCCCACCCCTCAGTCTCGCGGACTCGACAGCTCCCCTCGGGCAGAGGAGCAGGAACCACAAGCTAACGAATCCGCTAAAAATCACTTATCACTTATCTCTCATCCCTTATCTTTTGCTATCCTGCACTGCTATCAGGGCGATACCGAAATCACGAAGAAATTTCTCGAATTGCCGAATGTCTATTTCTCATTCGCGGGGAGCATCACCTATTCAGTGAAGAAGGCTTTGGTTGGGACGAAAGACGATCCGTCGGAAGTCGTGAAGCTTGTGCCGCTTTCGCGGTTGTTCGTTGAGACTGATGCGCCGTTTCTGGCCCCGGTGCCGCATCGCGGGGAGCGTAATGAGCCGGCCTATGCCATCGCGACTGCTGAGAAGGTCTGTGAGTTGAAGGGGTGCAGCCGAGAAGAGCTTGATCAAGCGCTCCGGACGAGCTTTGAGCATGTATTTGACAAATGACTAAAAAAGTGATATACTAGTATTTGAATAACTCTTAGCAGCGTATTCTTATGGACATGCTTGAGAAGGCGTTTGGATCTGTTGGAGTCGGACGGAGCAAGGGAAAAGCGAGTGAAGGAGCGTTTCGTGGCGTAGAGCCGGCTCAGCCGATTGCGGATGAAAAAGAGCTGAAATTAGGCGATGTTCCAGGGCGCGCGCTTGATGCTACCCGAGCGGAACAGGTCTATACCGATGCTGCTTCCAATATGGAATCAGCCATCGAGCGTACTGCCAAGCAGGCGAAGCTTCGTGATGAGATCGCGTTTCTTGAGTCTGAATTGAAGCGGTACGCTGCCAGTTTGGAGCGTCTTGAGGCGCAACGCAAGCAAGAAAAGGATCTCATGAAAAAGCTTTCTTTGGCGAAACAGATGGATGATCTGCCGAAAGCCATAGAATTTGCAACAGCAGAAAAGGCAGCGCTTGAAAAGGAATTACAAACTCTCGAGTAGAGGGTTCTTGACAATTCGTGTGCGTGTTGTATGCTGAGCAGTCGGAAAATCCGGCTGCTTTTGTTCTTTGAGTCCGCTGTCTTTGAAAGGGGGTGGGATATGATACCGCCGTTGTGGAGGTGTGCATTGATTCCGAATTTGCGCACATTGGGGGTTCTTCCGGAGAGGTCGGATCCTCTGATAGTGCCGCCTTGTCCGGATGGCGTTGTCGAACGGTTGTCTGACAGGAGGTGCGATACCCAGGCTCGCTGGTTGCGGGAATCCCTTGAAGATCCAGACGTGGCGTTCATGCTTTTGGCGTATCGGTACAGCCGATGTGACGGGCATGACTCGAAATACGTTGCATACGAATGCAAAGGGGTTCAGTACGGGATTGATGATCTCGGGGCATTCAAAATGATCGATGGCACCCGCCATGCTATCAGTCCCGAAGAGCTTTTCTCGGATGCGTCTGAAGCATTCGGACTGTGGGAGAGGTTCGAGTCGCATATCGAAGGCGTTACCTACAGGTTTATCGATGAGCGTGACGGAACCGCCTTTTTCGAATCATGAGGCGTTCATCGGTACGAAGGACGAACCAGATGGGACATGATCCCGTCTGGTATTTTTTTGGACCGATAAATTGACGTCTTTTGGTTTCACTGATAGAATAGAAGCGCTTTTTTGTTCTGAGAAAGGCGTTTTTCTTTTAGTCCAAACTTACTAAACCCCTCCTCTGTCCTCCCCTTGGACCCGCTTCGACGGAGCGAAAGCGAGGTGAGAAGGGGAGGAGGAAAGAATGCGGAAATGGAAATATCAATCGCAGCGGAAAAATTGTTCGGCATAGGGAGTTTTCCAGTGACCAACGCGTTCATGATCGGTGTGATTGTGAGCTTGGGATTGGTGTTTGTCACGCAGGTCGTTGTCCGGAAGAAGACGCTTGTGCCGCGTGGGATGCAGAATGTCTTTGAGCTTCTCTTCGAGGGCGTCCTCTCATTCATCGAGAGCGTGACCCAGGATAAGAAGCAGGCGAGAAGCTTCTTTCCGCTCATCATGACGATCTTCCTCTTCGTACTGTTTTCCAACTGGATCGGGCTTCTGCCAGGGATGGGCACGATCGGTCTCGTGCATCATACCGCAGAGGGCCATGCGACTATCATTCCGTTCCTTCGCAGCACATCGGCCGATCTCAACTTCACCATGGCGCTCTCGCTCATGGTCGTGCTTACGACACAGTTTACCGGCATCGCCGCGCTCGGTATCGTGAAGTACGCCAAGAAGTTCCTCGTGAGCCCGTTCCATAAGCCGTACGTGCTCGGCACGTTCGTGGGACTGCTCGAGCTCGTGTCGGAGTTCGCCAAGTTTCTTTCGTTCTCTTTCCGGTTGTTCGGCAATGTGTTCGCGGGTGAGATCCTACTTACCGTCATGCTCCATCTCGTGCCGTATTTCGTACCGTTGCCGTTCCTTTTCCTTGAGATCTTCGTGGGGTTCATCCAGGCAGCGGTGTTCGCTATGCTGACTCTGGTGTTCATGAAGATGGCGACGATGCCCGCCGAACATTGATTCAGTTTTTCTGTTTACGGGTTAACGGGCTAACGAGTTAGAAGGTCTATGAACGCGTTAACTCGCAAACTCGTTAACTGGATAACTGGATTTGGTGGACAGATACGGAAAATCGCTCTATAATGGTCAAATGTTAGTAAATTAATCAGTTTTAATTAAAAGACTATGGAAGTCGAATCAGCAAAGTTGCTCGGTGCAGCCCTCGCTATCGGAATCGGTGCTATCGGTCCGGGCGCGGGTATGGGTATTCTTTTTAGCAAGGCTTTGGAAGCCATCGGACGCAATCCGGAGGCGCAGCCGAAGATCCAGCTCACGATGTTCCTCGGTATCGCGTTTACCGAAGCGATCGCGATTTACGCGCTCGTTATCTCACTCATGATTCTGTTCCGCTAATATGGAAGCGCTTGCGAACCTCGGTATCGATGGCAAGCTGTTCTTGGCTCAGGCAGTCAATTTCCTGATCCTCCTGTTCATTCTGCGCCGTTATGCGTACAAGCCGATGCTCGAGTTTCTCGAGAAGCGGACGGAGCGTATCGACAAGGGACTTCGGGACGCCGAGGCGGCCCAGGTGAAACTCTCCGAGATGGAAGAGAAGGAGAAGGAAGTATTGAAAGCGGCTCGCAATGAGGCCAAGACGATGGTGGCTGCCGCTGAAGAATCCGCCAAGAAGCGCGATGCAGAACGATTGGCTGAGACTGAGGCACGTGTGAAGAAGCTTCTCTTCGATGCTGAGGCGAAGATCGCTGAGGATCGGACGAAGATGCTCGATCAGGCTAAGAGTGAACTTGCAGAGACGGTCGTGCTCGCTGTCGAGAAAGTCCTTCGTGAGAAAGTAGACATGGCGAAGGAGAGGGAGATGATAGAGAAGACACTGAAGGGGTAAATTCAAAATTCAAAATTCAAAATTACAAGCTCCAAATAAATCACAAATTCTAATTTCAAAACCCAGAACAATATAAGTTACATTTGGATTTTGAGTATTGGAATTTATTTGGAAATTGAGATTTTGGATTTGAGATTTCAGTCAACTTTCTGAAGAATTATGAGGCTTTCCATAAGACAATATGCGTTGGCGCTCCTCGATATCGAGCAGGGGATGAGTGCTGATGAGGCGAAGGGAGCCGGAGAGCGATTTGCTCTCTGGCTTTCGCGCCGTGGAGAAGGACGGAAGCTTGCGAAGATCGTAGCGGAAGCGGAAACGATCGCTCGGGATCGGAGCAATAAGACGGAGGTCGCGATCACGACGGCATTCGAAGCTGATCAGGAGACGAGGGGGATCCTCACGGGATATGCGGAGAAGTTGTTTCCTGGTAAGCATATCGAAGCTGAGTTCCGATCCGATCGGGATATCATTGGTGGTATGACGATACGGAGCAGCGAGACGCTGTATGACGGATCGCTCGCCGCCTCGGTGAAAAAGCTGCGCACAAGTCTCATGAGGTGATTTAAGATTTTGGATTTAGGATTTAGGAATAGGATCGTCCAAGCCTCCATTCTTGAATCATAAATCTTAAATCGTGAATCAGATTCTAAATTCTAAATTCTAGATTCTAAATTCAATCGTATGTCAAACCCGCTCATCGAAGAACTGAAGAAGCATATATCGGATTTCCATCATGCGCCGAAGGCAGAGGCGGTCGGTACCGTGCTCGAAGTCGGTGATGGCGTCGCACGCGTCGCGGGACTTTCCGAGGTTATGGCTTCGGAAATGGTTGAGTTTGAGAATGGTGTCATGGGTGTAGCCCTCAACCTTGAAGAGGGTGAGGCAGGCGTGATGCTTCTCGGCGAGACAGGCGACCTGCATGAGGGATCGACTGCCAAGAGCACCGGGAAGATTCTTTCGGTGCCGGTCGGCGATGATATCATCGGCCGTGTGCTCAATGCTCTCGGTCAGCCGATTGACGGTAAGGGCGATATCAAGGAAAAGGCTTTCTACCCGGTAGAGAAGATCGCCCCGGGCGTCATCACTCGTCAGGGTGTCAACCAGCCGCTCCAGACCGGTATCAAAGCGATTGATGCGCTTATCCCGGTTGGCCGCGGCCAGCGTGAGCTCATCATCGGTGATCGCCAGACTGGCAAGACCGCTGTGGCTATCGATACGATCCTCAACCAGAAGGGCCAGGATGTCATCTGTATCTATGTCGCTATCGGCCAGAAGGAATCCAAGGTCGCTCGCATCGTCGCTGAACTGACCAAGGGCGGCGCGATGGAGTATACGACGGTTGTGGTCGCTGGCGCTTCGGATCCGTCCGCGCTTTCGTTCATCGCTCCGTATGCCGGCTGCGCGCTCGGCGAGTATTTCATGGACCAGGGCAAGGATGTGCTCGTCATTTACGATGATCTGTCCAAGCATGCGGTCGCGTATCGTCAGATCTCGCTCATTCTCCGTCGTCCGCCGGGACGCGAAGCCTACCCGGGCGACGTGTTCTATGTACACTCCCGTCTCCTGGAGCGGAGCGCCAAGCTGAACAAGGATTTCGGCGGTGGATCGATCACGGCGCTTCCGATCATCGAGACGCAGGCAGGTGATGTGTCGGCCTATATCCCGACCAACGTCATCTCCATCACTGACGGTCAGATCTATCTTGAATCAGACCTGTTCTACAAGGGTATCCGCCCGGCACTCAACGTCGGTCTTTCGGTTTCCCGCGTGGGTTCGGCTGCACAGATCAAGGCAATGAAGCAGGTGGCGGGTACACTCCGTCTCGATCTCGCTCAGTTCCGTGAGCTCGAAGCGTTCGCTCAGTTCGGATCGGACCTTGATGAGAAGACCCGTACGCAGATCGAGCGCGGACGACGCGCGACTGAAGTGCTCAAGCAGCCTCAGTACCAGCCGCTGTCGGTCGAGAAGGAAGTCTGTGTGCTCTACGCGCTTACTCGCGGGCATCTTGATGATGTGAAGGTTGAGGAGATCGGCCGATTCGAGCGCGAGTTCCTCTCGTATCTTGAGCATGATGGCAAGGAAGTCCTCGATGCGATCGTGAAAGAGAAAGCGTTGACTCCGGAAGTCGAGGAAATGATGAAGAAGCATATTGAGGCGTTCAAGAAGAGCTTCGCAGTTTGATTATTAACGGGTTAACGCGTTAACGAGTTGTATTTCTAACACGTTAACTCGCAAAACTCGTTAACTGGAGAATAAGAAACTCATGGCATCTGCACGAGACATCCGAAGGCGCATCAAAGGCGTGAAATCCACGGGTAAGATCACCCGAGCCATGGAGATGATTTCGGCTGTCAAAATGCGCAAGGCAGTGCAGGCAGTACTGGCTATCCGTCCGTATGCGGAGAGTGCTATCGAGCTTTTGAAGCGGCTCAAGGTCGCTGTCGGAAGCGAGAAGCACCCGCTTCTTACGGTGCGGCCGATCAAGAAAGAGCTCTATGTGATCATCACTTCGAATCGTGGATTGTGCGGAGCGTTCAATGCACAGATTGCGAAGAAAGTGCGCCAGGCGCTCAAAGAAGATGCGGATCGCGAGAAATGTTTCATCACGATCGGTAAGAAGGGGGATGCGTCGGTCCGCCGATCAGGTGGCGATATCATCGCGTCGTTTCCGGATGTACTCGGAGCACCGAATGCTGAGACGATGCGTCCTATCGCGCGTGTCATCATGGATGAATTCGCTTCAGGCCGCGTAGACCGTGTCGTCATGATCTATACCGACTATGTATCCGTGATGCTCCAGCAGGTGAAGGTGCGCGCGCTGCTTCCGGTCAGGCTCGAAGATACGCAGAAGGCGATGCATGAAATGCAACCAACGACTGACGACGGACGACTGATGACAGAAGAGGGGAAGGGGAAGATTCCGGCGGAGTATGCGATTGAACCGTCGCCCGCGACCGTGCTCGACCGGATGGTGCCGCGACTCATCGAGATGGAGCTCTATCATGCGATACTCGAGAGCAATGCATCCCAGGAAGCAGCCCGTATGATGGCGATGCGTAATGCGACCGATGCTGCCAAGGAGATGTCTGCTGATTTGACGCTCGCCTACAACCAGCTCCGCCAGCAGAAGATCACGCAAGAGATCGCCGAGCTGTCGGCAGGTATGGCAGCTGTCTCGCGTTAGCGAGACCCTGAGCGAAGTCTGCGGAGTCGAAGGGTGATGGTGTTACAATAGGATTTCAGACTACAGTATCATGAAGAAGACAGCAAAAAATCTGGTAGTGATTCCGAGTGAGCGCATCATCAAGCGTATTTTCTGGCTGCGTGATGAGAAGGTAATGCTGGATTCTGATTTGGCAGAAATGTATGAGGTAGAAACGAAAGTTTTCAATCAGGCCGTGAAACGCAATATCGATCGATTCCCGAAAGACTTTATGTTTCAGCTTACCGTGCAAGAGTATTCAATCTTGAAGTCACAAATTGTGACCTCAAGTTGGGGAGGAAAAAGAAAACTCCCATATGCTTTTACTGAGCCGGGTGTGGCGATGCTTTCGAGCGTACTCAAGAGCAAGCGGGCAGTTGCAGTGAATATCCAGATTATCCGGACATTTGTCGAGCTGAGAAAGATGCTCGTAACACATGAGGCGCTTAGGAAGAAGATCGAAGCAATGGAGCAGAAATATGACAAGCGGTTCAGAGCGGTATTTGATGTATTGCGTCAGCTCCTGAAGGAAGAGACGGAGCCGAAGAAGAAGATAGGGTTTGCTGCGAAGAAGTGAAGCTGGAATTTTGAATCTGGAATCTTGGAGTTCAAAACCAAAATTCTAGATTCTAAATTCGAGATTCGGATTTAGGAAGTTGTTTGGAAAAAAGAAAAGCCCCGGCGCGGTTGCGACAGGGCAGGTGTTCGGATGATGAAGGCCTCAGTCGATGACAATCACGAGATCGTTCGGCTTGATAATGCAGAAACCTCCTGTGCCACGAAGATACCCTGCATTGTAGCCGTCGTCATCGGTGGTGAGTTTCTGAAGGAGCGGGACGACCCCACCTCGCTCGAGATCTGCGATGCAGATGAACTTGGTATGGGAAGGAACCTCAGAAAAACGATGAGCCCTTCTGAAGGTAACTACGAGGTTGAAGTTAGTGAGTGGCATGCTCGGCTCCTATATGCGTCTTGGGTTGGTAAGAGTGCGACTGCTCATACTGGTATAAAAACGAAAAAAAGTCAATCCCAGTTACATGCGGATATGTAACGGGACAAGTATCTCATAACGTAATTAATCAAGATTTTTCCTTAATCAAGTAACACTATGGCGAATACAGGAAAGCTTATCCAGATCATCGGGCCGGTGGTGGACGTGGAGTTCGCCGAAGGCTCGGTCCTCCCGAAGGTGTACGATGCTCTCGAAATGAAGAACGGCGAAGAGAAGCTCGTGGCTGAGGTGCATCAGCACTTGGGCGGCAATCGCGTGCGTGCCGTGTCTATGGGCACGACGGACGGCCTCCGGCGTGGGACGGAAGTTGTCGCGACGGGTACTCCGATCTCGGTGCCGGTTGGTAAGGAAGTCTTGGGACGCATGTTCAATGTGCTTGGCGATGCCATCGATGGCAAGGAGAATGTCGTAGCGGTGAAGAGAAATTCGATCCATCGCAGTGCGCCAGCCTTTGATGAACAGTCGACCAAGGCGGAAGTTTTCGAGACGGGTATCAAGTCTGTTGACCTCATCTGTCCGTTCATGAAGGGCGGTAAAGTGGGTCTCTTTGGTGGTGCGGGTGTGGGCAAGACGGTCGTCATCCAGGAGCTCATCCGCAACATCGCATCGGAACACGGTGGTTACTCGGTATTCGCCGGTGTCGGCGAGCGTACTCGCGAGGGCAATGACCTCTATCATGAAATGAAAGACTCGGGCGTGCTCGACAAGACAGCGCTCGTGTTCGGTCAGATGAATGAGCCGCCGGGATCACGCCAGCGCGTGGCGCTTTCCGCGCTTACTATGGCGGAATCGTTCCGTGATGACGAGGGCAAAGACGTGCTTCTTTTCATCGATAATATTTTCCGTTTCACCCAGGCTGGTTCTGAGGTGTCAGCGCTTCTCGGCCGCATCCCGTCAGCGGTGGGGTATCAGCCGACCTTGGCTGAGGAGATGGGTGGTCTCCAAGAGCGTATCACATCGACTAACAAGGGCTCTATCACCTCCGTGCAGGCGGTGTATGTGCCGGCCGACGACCTCACTGACCCGGCGCCGGCGACGACCTTCGCTCACCTCGACTCGACGGTTGTGCTCAACCGCGCTCTGACCGAGATCGGCATCTATCCAGCCGTCGACCCGCTCGATTCGAGCTCGACTATCCTCGATCCGCAAATTATCGGCGAGCGCCACTACGCCGTGGCTCGTGGCGTACAGAAGATCCTCCAGCGCTACAAAGACCTCCAGGACATTATTGCCATCCTTGGTATGGAAGAGTTGTCCGATGAGGATAAGCAGACCGTGGCGCGCGCTCGTAAGATCCAGAAGTATCTCTCGCAGCCGTTCTTCGTGGCAGAACAGTTCACTGGTAGTAAGGGCAAGTACGTGAAGCTTGAGGACACGATCTCTGGTTTTGAGCGCATCCTCTCGGGCGAGCTCGATGATATCGCCGAGCAGGCGTTCTATATGAAGGGTTCGATCGAAGAAGTGATCGCGGAAGGACGCAAGTAATTACTGTTGTTTGGTTAACGAGTTTGGCGAGTTAACGAGTTGAAAAACCCGTGAACCCGTTAACGCGTTAACGGATCAACAATGAAATCCATGAATATAAAGTTCAAAATCGTCACTCCAGAACGTACCGTGGTAGAACAGGAAGTCTACCAAGCGACTCTTCCGGTCGAGGATGGCGAAGTGACCATCTTGCCTGAGCATGTGCCATATGTCGGCGCGCTCAAGGCTGGTGAGATTATGCTTCGCCGTGAGATGAATGGCGAGCCGGAGAGCCTGGCGACGTCAGGTGGCTTCGTCGAATTCCATGACAATACGATGGTGATTCTCGCTGATACAGCTGAGCGGGCCGAGGAGATTGACCTCGAGCGGGCTGAAGCAGCACGTAAGCGGGCCGAGGAACTGAAGGAAGAGCGTATCCATATGGACGATGAGGAATATGCTCGTACAGCGGCGCTTATTGAGAAAGAGATGGCGCGCGTGAGAGTAGCCAAGAAGCATCATAGCCGGCACGGAGTCTCTCTCGGAGAATAGATCTTGTAGCTTCAGAAAAGAAAAAAGCGCGTCCATGAGGCTTCAATGGGCGCGCTTTGGGTGTCCGCTATCTTCGTACGTGTGATTGTGTGGAGATGGCTCCTTCCGCATATATCGGGGCGCTATCTGGGTCGTCGGCGGCCTGTCTGATGCGTTCGAGGATGTTTCGGATGCGAGTCGAAGACTGTTTCCATATCCGGAAAAGCTCCTTCGTCTCGCTAGTGGAACGGAATTCCTCGAATTCTTTGATGAGGGCGGCCGCTTGTTCTGGTGAGGGGATGGTAGCGTCATTGCTGATGCTGAGATAGCGTGCGAGATCAGTTGAGCCACTGAAGGCCTCGAGAGCTTTTTCTTGTATGGCTCCATGGAGGATACCGTAGAGAAAGAAATCCTGCGGATGGCGGTGGCCGTTCTTTTCAGCCATCTTGGCGAGGACGCATGCTAGCGCGTAGGTTTCGGTGGCATTTTTGTAAGCGGCGGCACGATGATCGTGTGGAGCTTCTTCGATGTGGGTGATTGCTTTGAGAACGCCATCGAATCCGAGGATATTGATGATGCTTTGGACTGAGTGTGGCCGCTTGAGAAGGCGGCTTCCAGAATCTTGGCAGATCTTGACAGCCTTCTCGAAGAGCAGAGCGACCGCTAACGGTTGGAGAACGAGAAGTTCTGCCAGGTCTTTGAATGACACATCCCTGGTGATGTCATCGATCATCTTATGAAGGTTGTTGGCGAATCCTTTGGTGACATACGCTTTTTTCCCGTCTTGCAGCATGATGATCTCCTTGTAGATGTTGCGGAAAAAATATTGTCAAACAACAGCGTATTATACATCCATTGTATTTAAAAGTCAAGCATAGTTTCTTGAAAAAAAGCCTCATTTCCGGTAGAGTGGGTAGGTGATACATGATTCTACCCCTATGCCCGGTAGTAGAACTTCGACCGGGTATTGGAATCCTTATTATAAAGCATGATTTCGGAGAGTAAACATTAATGGAGGCTTTCTCAGTTTTTAAAAAGAATTGTCGAAGTTTCACTACCGGGTATGGCTCAAAAAAACTACAATCCGAAGGCAATCGAGGCGAAGTGGCAGAAGTATTGGGAGAAGCATGGTACGTATCGTCAGTATAGCCGCAAGCAGGGCTTCTATGTGCTCGATATGTTCCCGTATCCGTCGGGAGCAGGACTCCATGTCGGTCATCCGCGCGGATATATTGCGACGGATGTTGTGGCGCGCTTCAAGCAGCTTGAGGGTTGCGGTGTGCTCCATCCGATGGGATGGGACGCGTTCGGGTTGCCAGCTGAACAGTATGCTCTCAAGAACAAGGTGCATCCGTCGATCGCGACCAAGAAGAATGTCGCGACGTTCAAGAAGCAATTGGAGAAGATCGGTCTCACCTATGATTGGGAGCGCGAGATCAATACGACCGATCCGGAATATTATAAGTGGACACAGTGGATCTTCCTAGAGATGTGGAAGCGGGGCTTGGCATACGAATCGAACGAACCGATCAATTGGTGCCCGTCATGCAAGACCGGTCTTGCCAATGAGGATTTGGAGCAGGGGAAGTGCGAGCGTTGCGGGACAGTCGTCGAGAAGCGGCCACTCCGCCAGTGGGTGCTTGCCATGACCAAGTATGCTGACCGGTTGCTCAAGGATCTCGATAGTAAGGACCTTGATTGGAGCGAGTCGATCAAGGAACAGCAGCGTAATTGGATCGGACGGAGCGAAGGTGCTGAGGTTGCCTTTCCGATTGTCGGGACCGAAGAAGAGCTCCGCGTGTATACAACGCGCGTCGATACGATTTTCGGGTGTACGTACGTCGTGGTCGCGCCTGAGCATTCTTTGCTGAAGAATCAAGAATCAAGAATCAAGAATCAAGAGGAAGTCAGAAAGTATATAAAGAAGGCGGCGAACAAGTCTGATCTTGAGAGGACGGAACTGGCGAAAGAGAAGACCGGCGTGAAGCTCGAGGGTGTCGAGGCGATCAACCCATTCGATGGGGCGAAGGTCCCGGTGTATGTCGCGGACTATGTGCTCGGTTCCTACGGTACAGGCGCGGTGATGGCGGTCCCGGCGCATGATGAGCGCGATTTTGAGTTTGCGAAGAAATATAGTTTGCCGATCAAGCTTTCAGTGGCGCCGTTTTTTTCTGACACAGAAGGTAAAGATGCTGTACGAAAAGACAAGCCGACGGTGCGACGGCGGACCGCTTATGCGCTCGTCAAGCATTGGAGCGAGGACAAATATATTTGCCTGGATTGGGAGAAATTCGGATGGCATTCGGGGATCATCGGTGGCATCGAAGAAGGCGAGGACCCGATTGTGGCGGCTTCTCGTGAAATTATAGAAGAGACTGGCTATCAGAATCCGGTATTTGTAAAGTATATCGGGGAAGCGATGCACAATTATTTTTATGCCGCTCACAAGGAAGTGAACCGTTATGCGGATGGTGTTGGGATGCTGTTTCAATTGAAGAACGGTAAATGGAACGAGCCAGACAAAGAAGAAACAAAAAACCATAAGGCAGTCTGGATTTCTGGCGACGAGATGACATCATTCCTTACACTGAGAAACTTCCAATATATGTGGGAAGTCTTGAAAAAGGGAGAGGAGTGCTATACAGAAGACGGGGTACTCATCGATTCTGGAGAGTTCACTGGGCTTGCGTCGGCAGAGGCAAGGAAGAAGATGACAGCATGGCTCTCGAAGGAGAAACTTGGCAAGAAGAAGGTGAACTACAAGATGCGTGATTGGACGTTTAGTCGGCAGCGCTATTGGGGCGAGCCGATCCCGCTCGTACATTGTGAGTTCTGTGGCATCGTGCCGGTGCCGGAGAAAGACCTTCCGCTTCTTCTTCCAAAGGTGAAGTCGTATGAGCCGACCGATACGGGCGAATCGCCGCTTGCGGCTATCTCGAAGTGGGTGAATACCAAGTGCCCGCAGTGCAAGGGGCCGGCCAAGCGCGAGACCAATACCATGCCGCAGTGGGCGGGTTCGAGCTGGTACTATCTTCGCTATATCGATCCGAAGAACAAGAAGGCTCTTGTCGACAAGAAGAAGGAGCAGAAGATGATGCCGGTTGATCTCTATGTCGGCGGGACGGAGCATGCGACAAGACACCTTCTCTATGCACGTTTTTGGCACAAGTTCCTCTATGATATCAAGATCGTCTCTGGCAAGGAGCCGTTCAAGAAGCTCGTGAACCAGGGGCTTATCGTGGCATCTGATGGCCGTAAGATGAGCAAGCGCTGGGGCAACGTGGTCAATCCAGACGATATGATCGCAGAGTTCGGGGCGGACGCATTCCGTACCTATGAGATGTTCATGGGGCCTTTTACACAGTCGATTGCCTGGAATACCGAAGGTCTTGTCGGGACGCGGCGGTTCCTTGAGAAAGTCTGGAGACTTTCTCAGAAAACAGTTAACAGTCAACAATCAACGGGGAATAAGAATATTGAGACGTTGCTTCATAAGACAATCAAGAGCGTGACAGAAGATATTGAAGGATTCAAGTTCAATACAGCGATTAGTTCGCTCATGATTCTTGTGAACGCCCTCGAAAAAGAGCCAGAAATATCACTCATCACTTATCGGACATCTCTTATCCTCTTAAGTCCGTTCGCCCCGCATATCGCGGAAGAGCTGTGGTCGCAATTGAAGAATCACCCTTCGACAGGCTCAGGGTCATCCAAAACGGAAGAGAAATCAATATTCCTTGCTGAGTGGCCGAAGTGGGACAAGAAGAAAATCGTTGAGGAGACGGTGAATGTCGCCGTACAGGTGAATGGTAAGGTGCGCGCTGTGATCGCGGTCGCCGCTGGAAGCGATGAGGCTGCTGTGAAGGCGCAGGCGCTCGCCGATGCGAACGTACAGACACATATCGCCGGTAAGAACGTCCGTAAGGTAATCTACGTTCCTGGACGAATCTTCAATATCGTTGTGGGATAAAGCAATCATCTATCAGTATAGAAAATACCAGGTATGTACTTGGTATTTTTTATGTTCTAAAAAAGAAATGCCCCGGCGCGGTTGTGCGTCGGGGCTGGTCGTGGCTTCGAAGGCCGGTCACTCTTGTTTCGGGCACTCGGTCACGATGGTGTCCTCGATGAGGGAGACGGCTACTGCCGAGAATCTGGCTGTCTTGTAGCTCGGTTCTGCCATGACCTTTTGTTCTACATCACGCAGCATGTCGGCTTTGAACGGCTGGTTGCAAAGCGTAATGGTCGCATTGCCGAAACCGAAGTTGCTGTTGTTATCCTTCAGCATGTAGCTGACAAGATAGGTGTGCTTGTGCAGCTCGATTGGCTTGCTGGTCGCTGCTGGTTTTGAACTAAGGAAGAACATGAATGCCATGCCGGCTATGAGGTAGGTAATCGCGATTGCCCAAAGCGCGACATGAGTTGTTTCAACCTTTTTTGATTCCACGATGAATCTCCTTGTGAAGTGTGGGGCCGAACAGAATTGGTAAATCAACAACATTCTATGGTAGCACAAAAACATGAAAAAGTCAATGGCGGTGGATTGGAAATATTCTAAAAATGGCTTGAAATAGCGGAAATGGTATACTAGAAGTATAAAAGATTCTTTTAGGATTTCCTTGTTATGAAGATTTTCCTTGATTTTGATCGGACGCTCTTTGATCTCGATGCGTTCCATAAGGAAGCGCGCGAGACCTTAGAGGGGCAAGGGCTTCCAGAAGGGGCGTACCTCGCTTCGAAGCAGCCGTTCTCGACGGCGAGCGGTATGCCTGGCGGGTCATATACGCCGGAGCGGCACGAAGCCGAGCTCAAGAGGTTGTTTCCTGGAAACGGATCGTCCCTCGCTTCTTTCGTGCGCGGGCTCAATAGGGATGGGCGGCGGTTTGTGTTCCCTGGCGCGGAGGATTTTCTCCGTGAGATAGCGGAGCACGAGTTGATCATTCTTACCTTCGGCAACGATGAGTATCAGCGGTACAAGATTGCTGGCAGCGGATTGGAAGGCTTGGTCGATCGGATCATCGTGACGGACGAGGATAAGTGGGCGGCTATGCGTGCAGAGCTCTCTTTCGGCGAGGAGGCAATCTTCGTGGATGACCACGGTGGATATTTCTTAGAAAAGCCGGAGGATATCCCGGTTTGCGGCATACACCTGGTGCGCGCCGGCCAGGAAGATTGTGGGAACTGCCTCGCGCATACGCATGTCAGTGATCTCGCTGAGACCTTGCAGACCATACGAAAGTATCCTCTCAAACAAGCGGATATCCGATAGGAATTTTCAGGCTGGAGCCAGGGTAGAATGAAATCCGTTTTCGCGGTAGAATGGGTTGGTAATGGCTATACGGAAAACAGCATGAAAACGACTATTCCCCAGTATCTCCCGCTTGATAAGCCGCTCATTATCTTTGACCTCGAGACGACCGGACTGGCTGCTGGCGAGGATAAAATCATTGAGCTTGCGTATGAGAAGATTCTGCCGGATGGCGAGATCATTGCATACTGCCAGCGCATCAACCCAGGGCGGCCGATTCCTCCGGAGTCGAGCCAGGTGAACGGCATCTACGACAAGGATGTTGCTCTCGCTCCGAGCTTTGCGACGCTCTGCTATGAGCTCTGGAATATGTTCGATGGTTCCGATGTTGGCGGCTTCAATGTAACCGGATTTGATCTTCCGTTCTTGCGCGGCGAGTTCGCGACGGTCGGGAAGAACTTCGATTTTTCGCAGAAGAAGGTGCTTGATGCGAAGATCCTCTATCACAAGATGTCGGCGCGTGACATGTTCGCGCCGAGGAACCTCAGTGCGGCGTACAAGCTCTATTGTGGCAAGGAACATGTGACAGCGCATACGGGTGCTGGTGACGTGCGGGTGACGGTCGAGATCCTGGAGAAGCAGCTTGAGAAGTATCCGGAGTTCCGCAGCTGGGATTACATCGCCGAGCTCCATGGCAACAAGAAGCTCCTCGAGTCGGCTAAGACGGAGCATGCGCCTTTGGTGGAGAAGGGAATGCTAGGCACGTTGTTTTGAAGTTCAAAATTCAAAATAACAAGCTCCAAATAAATTCAAAAACATAATTTTCAAAACGTGAGATCTTATTTTGATTTTGATATTATGATTTATTTGGAAATTGAGATTTTGAATTTGTAATTTGTCTCTCTTATGGATTTTTTCCAAGCGATCATTCTGGGCGTAGTGGAGGGTCTGACAGAATTCCTGCCAGTGTCTTCGACAGGGCATCTGATTCTCGCATCGGAACTCTTCCGCATTCCGGAGACAGAATTCCTCAAATCGTTTGAGGTGATCATTCAGCTCGGAGCGATCCTGGCTGTTGTCGTGCTGTATTGGAGGAAGCTCTTGCTTGACCGCGCAGTCATGGAGTGTATCGCGGTAGCGATCGTACCGGCGCTCGGCGTTGGCTATCTCTTTTATGCGTCGATCCGGCGGATGCTCGGGTCTGAGACCGTCGTGCTCTGGTCGCTCTTTTTGGGTGGCATCGCCATTATTCTCATCGAGCATTTTCGGAAAGGGAGAGAGGGGAAGGTTGGAGAAGTGGCTGAGATGAGCTATAAAACGGCGTTTTTCGTCGGGTTGTTTCAGGCGCTTTCGGTGATTCCCGGCGTCTCGCGCGCCGGAGCGACGATCATGGGCGGGCTTTTGCTTGGAGTGAAGCGGACGGCGATTGTTGAATTCTCGTTCTTGCTTGCGGTGCCGACGATGGTCGCGGCGACTGGGTATGATCTCTTGAAGCATGGGGCGAGTTTTTCTCGCGATGATTTCGGTTTGCTTGCTGTTGGATTCCTCGTATCATTCATTGTTGCTATTGCAGCGATACGGTTTTTCTTGCGTTTCGTCGGCACGCATACGTTTGTCGCTTTCGGCATCTATCGGATTGTTGCGGCAGTTTTGTTTTTCCTATTTATTCTTTGAGGCTTGTCATCCTGAGCGAAGCGAAGGATCTCGTTTTGAGATGTTGCTTCGGGATTCCTCGTTACGCTCGGAATGACATGAAACACTTATGACACTACTGTACGGAAAACCGGTGGCGGAGAAGATTATGGCGGATACGAAGACGCGTATCGGTGAATCAGGTGTTGTGCCAGGGCTCGCGGTGATCCTGGTGGGGGATGATGCACCGTCGCACCTGTATGTCGGACTCAAGGAAAAGGCAGCTGCCGAGGTCGGCGTGCGTTTTGAGAAATTCCTCTTTCCGGAGGCGACTGATGTGCGGGAAATTTTTCATTGCATAGAGGAACAGAATGCCCGGCCGGATGTGCATGGTATCATCGTGCAGCTGCCGCTGCCTGGCGGGTTTCCGACGGACGAGATCATCGCACATATCGATCCGAAGAAGGATACAGATGGTTTCCATCAGGAAACGCTCCGGAGATTCCTTTCGGGGAATTTTGATGCTTGCCCAGTGTTTCCACGGGCGATTATCAGCCTTCTGCGCGCATCCGGACAGGTATTCCATGGAGATAAAGGGTTGGTCATAGCGAATTCGAATATTTTAGGAGAGGTGATGCGACAAGCACTTGCGATGGAAGGCCTGTCGGCCGAGTATACGCTTTCTTCGGAACCAAGAGAATCAATTGCGTCGGAAGTCGGAGAGGCGCGTGTCGTCGTGACAGCGTGTGGTATACCCGGACTCGTGATGGGCGAGATGCTTGGAGAAGATGCGATCGTTATCGATGGAGGCATCTCGAGCGAGGGTGGCAAGGTGGTCGGGGATGCTGATCAGGAAAGTGTCGGGAAAACAGCTGCGTTTGTCTCGCCGGTGCCGGGTGGCGTGGGGCCGGTGACAGTCGCGACGCTCCTGGCTCGCGTGGCAGAGGCGGCGACTATGTCGAGTTTGTAAAGTTAAAAGTTCATCAAGTTTATAAAGAAAAAAAACAGCGTTAGAGCGCTGTTTTTTCTATGGTGCCGGGAGAGACCTGCCTGCCGGCAGGCAGGGACTCGAATTGTTTCTTTTGTGGGCGAGGAGAGACTTGAACTCTCACGCTGTTGCCAGCATTGGATTTTGAGTCCAACGTGTCTACCATTCCACCACTCGCCCTATTTTTTCCGCGTGTCTACCCCTGCCTACCGGCAGGCAGGATTCCACCCGCCTCGCATCGATAAAAGCGAAGCGAGTCGAGGCGGGCCATCCCGGCCTTTTTCTTGGCTTGAAGGCACAGGGGAAGCATAGGAAATTGATAAGAGCCTGTCAATGGGCTATACTAGGGGAAGAATTATGAATCAGGAATAGTGAATCAAGATAAAAACCATAGGTTTTTGTTTTTGGTGTATTTGTTCTTGATTCTTGATTCTAAATTCTTGATTCTTGGGAAATGGCTAAGATAATCGGTTTCGTCAATCAGAAGGGGGGCGTCGGAAAGACGACTTCTACGATCAATGTCGCTACCTATCTCGCCGAGGCTGGCAAGAAGGTGCTTTTGGTTGACCTTGATCCACAGGGTAATGCTTCGTCTGGTCTTGGCATCGATGCTCGGGCACTCGAGAAGAATCTGTATCATGCGATGATTTTGGGGCTTCCACCGCAGGAGATTATCCTACGTACGGAGACTGAGAATCTGCATATCATTCCGGCAGCGCAGGATTTGGCTGGAGCGGAGATCGAGATGGTGCATATTGATAGCCGCGAGTTTCGATTGCATAGCGTGCTTCGACAGGTGCGCGCGTATTATGATTACATTCTTATCGATAGTCCGCCGTCGCTCGGCCTCCTTACTATCAATGGCCTGGTCGCATCTGATGAAGTGATCATCCCGGTGCAGACGGAGTACTATGCGCTTGAAGGTCTGTCGCAGCTTTTGGGGACGATTGAGCTCGTGCGTGAGC
This sequence comes from Candidatus Moraniibacteriota bacterium, assembly GCA_963743885.1. Classification (GTDB taxonomy): domain Bacteria; phylum Patescibacteriota; class Minisyncoccia; order Moranbacterales; family UBA1568; genus UBA1568. The sequence goes on from CAVURJ010000002.1 coordinate 75,729, forward strand.
ACTTGCAGCCGAATCTCAAGATCGGTGGTGCACTGCTTACTCTGTATGACCGCCGCAATCGTTTGGCGCGCCAGGTAGTGAATGAAGTGCGGACGCATTTTCCTGGGCCAGTGTTTGAGAACGTCGTTCCGCGTTCGGTCCGGCTCGCGGAAGCGCCGAGCTATGGCAAGTCGATTCTCGATTTTGATGCTTTTTCCAAAGGTGCCCGTGCGTACAAGGGTGTGGTGCGTGAGTTGATTGCTCGGGAAGAAGAGGATAAGAAGAAACTCAAAGTCCTTTGAGTTTCTTCGGAATCAAGAATTGAGAATCATGAATCAAGATAAGAAGACAATCAAATCATTTACGGACCTTGAAGCATGGAAAGAAGGGCACAAGCTTGTTATTCTTGTATATAAGGAAACAGAATCATTTCCGCAGAAAGAGATTTTTGCACTGACGAATCAGATGAGGAGATGTGTCGTTTCTATAACATCGAACATCGCAGAGGGTTTTAGTAGACAATCATACAAAGAAAAAGTGCAGTTTTATTCTATGGCCCTTGGGTCGTTGACTGAATTGCAGAATCAGTTGCTTATTGCGAGAGACGTCGGATTTTTGAATAAGGAGAAGTTTAAGCAATTGGCTGATCAGAGCGTTGTTGCACATAAGATTTTGGGTGGATTAGTAAAAAAGTCGAAGGCATATCGCGATTCTTGATTTTCAATTCTTGATTCTTGTATCTTATGGCATCACAGCAATATGGGCTTGGCAGGGGATTGGCATCGCTCATTCCTCCGAAGAAAAATAACGAGGTGGTCAAGGCAGCACCGTTCCGGATAGAGCCGGTTTCGAGGCCGGCTGCAGCAGCTTTTCCTGATGAGAGTGCTGCTGCACCGGCTGCCGCTCCAACCGTTGCGGCATCTGTTGCTCCGGTTGCCTCTATGTCCGCTTCCGTTCCGGCTGCAGCGCAGTCTTCGTCGCGCGAGGTGCCGATTGGCGATATCGTGCCCAACCCACACCAGCCGCGGCTCCATTTCGATGAGGCTAAGCTTGAGGAGCTTGCACAGTCCATCCGCGAGCACGGCATCCTCCAGCCGCTCGTCGTGAGCCCGCTTGAGGGCGGGAAATATGAGTTGATTGCTGGAGAGCGCCGTCTCCAAGCATCGAAGCGCGTCGGCCTTGTGATGGTCCCTGTCGTCGTGAAGGACGCCTCGGAACAGGAGAAGCTCGAGTTGGCGATTATTGAGAATATCCAGCGTCATAACCTCAACCCAATCGAAGAGGCAAAGGCATATCTCCGGCTGGTCGATGAGTTCGGTTTGCCGCAGGACGCGGTGGCCAAGAAGATGAGCAAGAGTCGGAGTGCGGTATCGAATACGATGCGGTTGCTCCATCTGCCGATCGAGATCCAGCGTGCTGTCGCGGAAGGGAAGATCAGTGAAGGCCATGCTAAGGCGCTTTTGGCTATCGAGAATCCTGAGAAGCAGCGGGCGATTTTTGATCTCATCATCAAGGAAGAGCTGACGGTCCGTGAGACAGAGACCAGAGTGCGGAGCATCTCAGTGAAGCCGCACGTGAGGAGCGCGGCGCCGATCAATCCGGATATCTTGTCGCGCGCGGAGCATCTGACGCAGGCGCTCGGTACCAAGGTGAAAATCGCTCCGTCCGGAAAGGGTGGTAGGGTTGTCATTGAGTATTATTCCCAGGAAGACCTGGATAATCTTTTCAAGCGTTTGGAAGAGTAGGTCATCTTGAAAGACATCAAAATATTATATGTGAATAACCCGGGATATTCCACCGGGTTTTTGCTTTGGGAAAGGGATTCTTTGTGGTATACTAAATAAGATTACAAGAAGAGTAACATCTTCTTTTTTTAGGCTTATATAAGCCTCAAAAATATGGCAGAAGAAGGAACATCACCCATGCTTTCTGGGAGTATTGCGGAAGCCTATAGTGGACCGCGTCGGTCGAATAGGTTGTTCGTCTTTTTGACGATCTTTACGGTCATACTGCTTGCTGTAGCAGGGTATTTTCTTTATGGGCGATATTTTGTTCCTGAGACGGAGGATACACCACAAACTGAGGCTAATCTTCCTGCTCCGACAACGGAGACTGCGTCACCGAGGACGGTTTCGGAGCCCGTACCACTTCTTTCGGATGCAAATTATCAGAGCGAGAATTTCCGTGTCGGAGAGATCGCTATCGGCGGTGAAGCAGAGTTCATTTTGGCGGAGGATACGCCGGATCCTATCGCGGTAAGTGGCATCCGTGGCGAGGCCTTTACTGAGAAGAACCGGCCAGAGGTCAAGTTGGTGCTTTCTTGGAAGACGAACAAGTTGGCCCGGTCAGAAGTCGCTTATTCCAAGGGGGTTGGACAACCCGAAAAGACAGTGGTCGAGGATGATTACAGCTTCAACCATAGCGTCGTCATACCCGGTCTTGACCAGGCGTCGACGTATGTGTATTTCATCACCGCGTATGACCGTTTCGGGGGCGAAACGAAGAGTGAATCGCACGCGGTTTATACCGGTTCGAAGTCCGTCTCACTGTTCGATTTGATCGCGGGTGCGGTAGGTGATGTTTTTGGCTGGGCTGTCAAAAAATAGGGGTATTTGACAAGCGAAAAATGTGCTATAATTCGTAGGTGAATCTGGTGCCGAGTTTGGGTGAAAGACATGCTGTCATATGTAAGAAATAAAAACCGAAAATCATTTGCTAAACTCCTGTTCTCCGCGATAGCGGTGGGGGTCATCTGTCTAGGGTGGTACAACATACGACCTGTTTTTGCGCAGTTTGTCGACGCACAGTCAATCCAGAGAATTGGCTTGTCTGCGTCACTTTTCAACTCTGAGAACCGTATTATCACGAACGGGACCTATGAGGTTCGCTTCGCGATTTACTCCAAGGACCGTGCGGAAAGTGATGTGTATCCGTCCAATGCCGACGCTGGCAGCCGGCTCTGGGAGGAGACACAGACGGTTTCGGTGAAGAACGGCGTCTTCCGTGTTTTCCTCGGCTCGGCCAATCCGCTGCCGGAATCGCTCACGTTCAACGAGGGGGATTACTATGTCGGCATGCGGATCGGGACTGATTCTGAGATGGTGCCGCGCAAGCGTCTCGGATCAGTGCCGCGTGCTATCAACTCGCAGTACCTCGGAGGGAAGCAGGTTGGCACGGGTGCCGGCGATATCCTCACGCTCGGCAACAAGGGTAAGATCGATATCAAGCAGCTTCCGACCGGGACGGGTTCGAAGCAGCTTGTGCTCGGCAATGATTCCCGCCTCCAGGATTCACACCAACAGAATTCGGATATCGGAACTGACTCGACCGTCTTCACGATTGGTGACGGCGCATCGCTCGCAGACAATTTCTTGCTTAACGTTTCTTCAGCCAGCAATACGCCGGCTATCCGTTTCAATGGATCGACGGGAGCATGGCAGTTTTCGAATGATGGGACGACGTTTGCGGATATTTCCTCCGGCTCAAGCGGAACCTACCTGCCACTTGCTGGCGGAACGATGACGGGTGCAATCGTTTTCGCTCCGGCACAATCGTTTGCGGACCTGATTAGTCTTGGCGCGGATACAGTCGGGAATTATCTAGCATCTGTTTCCGGCGGGAATGGCATCGTGGTTTCTGGTTCTGGTTCTGAAGGAGCAACGCCGACGGTATCGCTCAGTCTGCTTGGTTCGGCCGATGGTACCGGGGCTGCTTCTTCCAACTCCGGTCTTGAATTCCAGGGAGTGGGGTTGAGTGAGCTTACGCTGCTCCAAGGTTGTTCAAATGGGCAGGGGCTCTCATGGAATGATACGACGAATGTTTGGGAATGCACGAGCTTTTCTGCTGGGTTGGCAGGAAGCGGGACGGCTGGGTATGCGACGTATTGGAGCGGAGCGAGTTCGCTCGGTTCGGAGCAGTATCTTTCCTCAGTCCGTGGTGGCACTGGTCTTGATGCATCGGCTGCCAGCAACGGGTCGTTGCTCATTGGCAATGGCTCCGGGTTTACCTTGAATACATTGGCAGGATCGGGGGGTGTGACAGTGACTAATGCTGTCGGGATAATTACTCTTGGTCTTGATGCATTGACATCTGGCACTACGGCGACGACCTATTCCAATTCCGGTCTTGAGACGACTGCGGACGGTATCAGATTGCTCGGTGGCTGTAACGATGAACAGGTGCTCGCGTGGAACGCTACTCTTGAACGATGGGTATGTTCCAACAAGACTGGTGGCACCAGCGATTGGACGAGCACTGGTTCGTACACATATCTGACCGATGCTACGGACGACCTGGTCATCGGCGGCGCGACGACGGATGCAGGATTTTTCTTTGATGTTTCTGCTGGGACACTTGCCTTCGAAGGGACGACAGCTGACACATATGAGACGGCCATCGGCGTAATCGATCCGACGGCTGATAATACTATCAATTTCCCCAATGTCTCTGGTACCGTTATCACCACCGGCAACCTTTCGAGCATCACTGCTACCGGCACCATCGCTTCCGGCACGTGGAATGGCACGACGATCGATGTAGCGCACGGCGGTACGGGCGCTGCCACTTTGAGTGATCTCATCACTCTCGGCACTCATACCGTCGGCAGCTACGTTTCGACCATCGCTGCCGGCAACGGCATCTCGACCACCGGCGCTTCCTCTGGCGAGACTATCGCTCACACGCTGTCTCTCAAGCTCCTCATCTTAGCCGACAGCACTGGCGGCACCTCATCCAATTCTGGTCTTGAATTCCAAGGAGTTGGATCGGATTCCTTAGCATTGCTCCAGGGTTGCTCGAACGGGCAGGTCCTTTCCTGGAATGAAACGACGAGCGTCTGGGAGTGCAATTCTGTTTCTGGCATGGGTGGTGTCACGGGCTCAGCTACTTCTGGTCAGGTTGCCTACTGGGACAGCTCCTCTTCCATTGCTGGCGAGAACCAGCTTGCTGTTTCGAGAGGTGGTACGGGTATAGGCTCGTACACGATTGGCGATCTCCTCTACGCTTCCGGTGCCACGACACTTTCCAGACTTGCTGATGTTGCGACGGGCAATGTACTCATCTCTGGCGGCCTCGGTATCGCGCCATCGTGGGGCAAAGTCGATTTGACGAGCCATGTCACTGGCACGCTTCCAGTCGCGAATGGCGGCACTGGAGCTACTTCGCTGAATGATCTCATCACGCTTTCGACGCACACTACCGGCAACTACGTTGCGAGTGTCTCGAACGGCTCCGGTATCACAGGTGGCAGTGCTGGATCAGAAGGTGCAGCACTTACCCTCGCGATTGATCTCCTTGATTCAGCCGATGGCACTGGTTCCACATCGTCCAACTCCGGCCTCGAATTCCAGGGTGCAGGATCGAACGAGCTCACCCTCATCCAGGGCTGCTCAAACAACCAGATGCTTCTTTGGAACGACACGACCTCCACCTGGTATTGTGGATCGGTTTCAGGTGCCGGCGGTATCGATGGTACTGGCACTGCCGGTTACAGCGCCTATTGGACTGATGTTGATACGCTGGCGAACGAGCAGTATGTCTCGGTTGCGAGGGGAGGGACAGGTCTTTCTGGATCGACCGCCGCGAACGGTACGCTCCTTATCGGCACCGGTACCGGGTATGCGCTGGCGACGCTCACGCAGGGTGCGGGCATGACTATTACCAATGGATCTGGCACTATTTCGCTTGCGACGACGCTCGGCGCTTCCGTTGATCTAGCGACTGAAATCACTGGTACTTTGCCGATTGGCAATGGTGGTACTGGGGTGGCGCTGACTGATCCGAATGCTGATCGTATCATGTTCTGGGATGATTCGGCGGGCGTGGTTGCTTTTCTGACGCCGGCGGCGAATCTCTCGATCTCCGGGACAACGATCGATCTCGCAGCGTCTGTTCAGCTCGGTGCTGATGGCACGGACGGCGTGTTTGCGCTCTACTCTGAGCAGGGCGTGACGGACTACATGACAACCTTCCAGCCCGGCACCCAGACGCAGAATGTCACATACACGCTGCCGAACGATGACGGCGCTTCCGGCCAGGTGCTTGTCACCAATGGTACTGGTACGCTTTCGTGGTCGAGTGTTTCCGGTGCGGGTGGTGTGACCGGTACGGGGACAACAAACTATGTCGCGTATTGGGATAGCCCGAGCTCAATCGCGGCGGAGCAGTATCTGTCGCTCTCGCGGGGTGGTACGGGGACATCGCTCACCGATCCGAATGCTGATCAGATCATGTTCTGGGATGATTCAGCAGGCAATGTCGCATTCCTTGCGCCATCTTCGAACCTTTCGATTTCAGGAACGGGTGTTGATCTCGCATCCGCGGTCACGATTGGAAGTTCTTTGCAACTCGGCCAGAATGGCACCGATGGCACATTGACACTCTTCTCCGAGCAGGGCGCGACTGATTATACGACGGTGTTTCAGCCCGGCACCCAGACGCAGAATGTCACATACACGCTGCCGAACGATGACGGCGCTTCCGGCCAGGTGCTTGTCACCAATGGTACTGGTACGCTTTCGTGGTCGAGTGTTTCCGGTGCGGGTGGTGTGACCGGTACGGGGACAACAAACTATGTCGCGTACTGGGATAGCCCGAGCTCAATCGCGGCGGAGCAGTATCTGTCGCCTACGCGTGGTGGTACCGGCGTGGGCACATTCACGCCGAATGGCGTTCTCTACGGCAACGGCACCGGAGCTGTCCAGGTGACGGCAGCAGGTACTTCGGCGCAGCTTCTTCTTGCGAACGGTTCCGGTGTCCCGACGTTTGTCTCGATGTCGAGCGATGCCACCATTACGAATGCTGGCGTTCTTACGATTGCGGCTGATGCGGTTGCTCTCGGCGGAGATACCACTGGCAACTACGTCGCCTCTGTCTCTACTTCCGCGACGACCGGGCTGACGGGCGGATCGGCTGGCAGCGAAAGTGCCGCGCTTTCGCTCGCATTCGATTATACGAGCACACTCGTCGGCAATCCGAGTCTCGCTGCAGGTAGTGCCGTCTTTGGTACGACCGGTCTCATCTTCGAGGGTACGACAGCAGATGCTTTTGAGGGCCTCCTGACATTGATCGATCCGACTACTGACAATACTTGGACGCTACCGAATGTTTCGGGAACAGTCATTACGACTGGTAATCTCTCCTCTATTACCGCTACTGGCACGATCGCTTCTGGTACGTGGAACGGTACAGTCATCGGTGCCCAGTACGGCGGCACCGGCGCAGCGACGCTCACGCCGAATGGCGTTCTCTACGGCAACGGCACCGGAGCTGTCCAGGTGACGGCAGCAGGTACTTCGGCGCAGCTTCTTCTTGCGAACGGTTCCGGTGTCCCGACGTTTGTCTCGATGTCGAGCGATGCCACCATTACGAATGCTGGCGTTCTTACGATTGCGGCTGATGCGGTTGCTCTCGGCGGAGATACCACTGGCAACTACGTCGCCTCTGTCTCGAATGGCTCCGGCATCACGGGCGGCAGCGTCGGATCGGAAGGCGCAGCGCTGACTCTCGCAATCGACCTCCTCGACTCGGCCGATGGCGCCGGTTCTACTAGCTCTAACTCCGGACTCGAGTTCCAGGGGGCTGGTTCCAACGAGCTCGGGCTTCTCCAAGGTTGTGCGAACAATGAGGTTCTTTCTTGGAACGACACGACTTCCGTCTGGCAGTGTGCTTCCGTTTCTGGTGTCGGTGGCGTCACAGGATCTGGTGTCTCCGGCCAGGTGGCCTACTGGGATGGCACCTCGTCCATCGCCGGAGAGAACCAGCTCAGCGTTTCACGAGGCGGCACAGGTCTCGGCACCTACGTCATCGGCGATATCCTCTACGCTTCCGGCGCAGCCGCTCTTTCGCGATTGGCGGATGTCGCGACGGGCAATGTGCTCATCTCTGGCGGTGTCGGCATTGCTCCATCCTGGGGCAAAGTCGACCTGATGAGTCATGTCACAGGCACTCTCTCAGTTGCAAATGGCGGCACGGGCGCCACGACGCTTGCTGACCTCATCACCCTCAGCACCCACACCACCGGCAACTACGTCGCCTCTGTCTCAAACGGCTCCGGTATCACGGGCGGCAGCGCCGGATCGGAAGGGGCGGCGCTCACGCTCGCGCTCGGTGCCCTGACGGCGGACTGGAACCAGACCGGAGCCTTCGACATCGCGCTCGGCAACGCCTCGTCTGAGCTCAAGATCATGGAATCGACCGGAGCCACCTACTACGGCATCTTCGACGTGGGGGATCTGAGCGCTGATCGGACGCTGACGGTGCCGAATGTTTCTGGTGTTATCGCGACCGTCGATGGTGCTCAGACCTTTACCTCTGCGACGTGGAACGGTACAGTCATCGGTGCCCAGTACGGCGGCACCGGCGCAGCGACGCTCACGCCGAATGGCGTTCTCTACGGCAACGGCACCGGAGCTGTCCAGGTGACGGCAGCAGGTACTTCGGCGCAGCTTCTTCTTGCGAACGGTTCCGGTGTCCCGACGTTTGTCTCGATGTCGAGCGATGCCACCATTACGAATGCTGGCGTTCTTACGATTGCGGCTGATGCGGTTGCTCTCGGCGGAGATACCACTGGCAACTACGTCGCCTCTGTCTCGAATGGCTCCGGCATCACGGGCGGCAGCGTCGGATCGGAAGGCGCAGCGCTGACTCTCGCAATCGACCTCCTCGACTCGGCCGATGGCGCCGGTTCTACTAGCTCTAACTCCGGACTCGAGTTCCAGGGGGCATCGAGTAATGAACTGACACTTCTTCAAGGTTGTTCTGATAACAATGTGTTGGCGTGGCAAGATGCATCCAATTCTTGGATCTGCACGAGCGTCGGTGGCGTGGGTGCTGGTGATATCACTGCCGTAGGCGACGCGACTACCGGTGATGCATTCACAGCTGCTGGCACCTCTGGTACATCGCTCTATTTCTATGATGCTGATGGCCGCGGCCAGTTGACGATTGCCAATCTGACAGCTGCGCGGACGTACACGCTCCCGAATGTCTCGGGTACTATCATCACGACCGGCGATACCGGATCTGTCACGAGTACGATGCTTGCTGACTCAACCATCGCCGAAGCCGACCTCAGCGTCACCAACGCTGCGACTGCTGGCTACATCCTCTCCTACGATGCAGGAGGTGGCTTCACCTGGATCGCCAACACTGGCGGCACCGGATCAAGCAAGTGGACCGACTCCGGCACCATCACGTACCTGACCAGTACGACCGATGACGTCGCCTTGGGTGGTTCAACCAGCACGGCTTCCCGCTTCTTCTTCGATGTCACTACGGGGAACCAGATCATCTTCGAAGGTACCGGTGCTGATGATGCCAACGAATCGACATTGGTCATCGCCAATCCAACAGCAGACAACACACTCACCATCCCGAACATCACTGGTACCTTCGTCACCACTGGCGATACTGCTTCCGTCACAGGTACGATGATCACCAACGATACGGTTGTCCTTACGACTGATACCGCTGGTAACTACGTCGCCTCTGTTTCAAACGGCTCCGGTATCACCGGTGGCAACGGGGGATCGGAAGGGGCGGCGCTCACGCTCGCGCTCGGTGCCCTGACGGCGGACTGGAACCAGACCGGAGCCTTCGACATCGCGCTCAACAACGCCTCATCTGAGCTTAAGATCATGGAATCGACCGGCGCTACCTACTACGGCATCTTCGATGTTGGCGATCTCTCATCCGACCAGACCTACTCTTTCACGACGGGCGGCACCGTCTGGACTTCAGGCAATGACGGTACCGGTTCGACCCTCGATGCCGATACCCTCGATGGGCATAGCGCTACCTACTTCCAGACCGTTCTCGCCAACCCGGTGACCGGTACGGGCACTAATGGTTACAATGCCTACTGGAACGGCACCGGCATGCTTGGAAGCGAGCAGTATGTCGCCACCTCGAGGGGAGGCACCGGTGTTAATGGCTCCGCTGCCGCGAACGGCGCCCTCCTGATCGGCAACAGCACCGGTTACAGTCTCGCGACCCTGACTCAAGGGTCTGGCGTAACCATCACCAACGGATCGGGCACCATCACCATCGCGAGCACGCTCGGTACGTCTGTCGACCTCGCGAGCGAAGTGACGGGCACCCTCCCGGTTGCGAACGGCGGCACCGGCGCCACGACGCTCGCTGACCTCATCACGCTTTCGACGCACACCACCGGCAACTACGTCGCAAGTATCACCAACGGTTCCGGCATCACAGGTGGCAACGGGGGATCGGAAGGAGCCGCGCTCACTCTCGCTCTCTCGGCGCTTACGGCTGACTGGAACCAGACCGGTGCCTTCGATATCGCGCTCAACAACGCCTCATCTGAGCTTAAGATCATGGAATCGACCGGCGCTACCTACTACGGCATCTTCGATGTCGGGGATCTCGCTTCTGACCAGACCTACTCTTTCACGACGGGCGGCACCGTCTGGACTTCAGGCAATGACGGCTCAGGCTCGACCTTGGATGCGGATACCTTGGATGGTATCTCATCTGCTTCCTTCGTCCAGACGAGCGGACTGCTCTTCACTGCGGCCGGCACTTCGGGCAGTAGCCAATCCATCAACCAGGGCGATACACTCACCATCGCGGCTGGCACCGGCATCACAACGACGGGTGGAGTGACGGATACCATCACCATCGCGAGCACGCTCGGTACGGATATCTCTTCTTCTGAGATTGTTGATGGCACGATCGCGGAAGCTGATCTCAATGCGACAAATAGTCCGACAGCGGGATATGCACTTATCTATGACGTCGGTGGCGGTTTCACATGGGCGGATACGGGAGGTATGGGCAATTCCAAATGGACCGATGCCGGGACGTTCACGTATCTCTCTGGGACTGCAGACAATATCGTAGTCGGTGCATCTACGGAGTCTGGAGCCGCTTTTGAGGTCGATACGGTGAACACTACAATCAAGTTGAAAGAGGGCGGTACAACCCCGACGTATTTCGGCATCTTCGATGTTGGCGATCTCTCATCCGACCAGACCTACTCTTTCACGACGGGCGGCACCGTCTGGACTTCAGGCAATGACGGCTCAGGCTCGACCTTGGATGCGGATACCTTGGATGGTATCTCATCTGCTTCCTTCGTCCAGACGAGCGGACTGCTCTTCACTGCGGCCGGCACTTCGGGCAGTAGCCAATCCATCAACCAGGGCGATACACTCACCATCGCGGCCGGTACTGGCATTACGACGACGGGTGGAGCGACGGATACCATTACCATCGCCTCGACTTTGGGTACGTCTGTCGATCTCGCGAGCGAAGTGACAGGTACGCTTCCGGTTGCAAATGGCGGCACGGGCGCCACGACGCTTGCTGACCTCATCACCCTCAGCACCCACACCACCGGCAACTACGTCGCAAGTGTTTCGAATGGCTCCGGTATCACGGGTGGTAGCGCTGGATCGGAAGGGGCGGCGCTCACGCTCGCGCTCGGTGCCCTGACGGCGGACTGGAACCAGACCGGAGCCTTCGACATCGCGCTCAACAACGCCTCATCTGAACTCAAGATTCTTGGCTCAGCCGGCACCTACTACGGCATCTTTGATGTGGGAGCGCTTGGATCTGACCAGACCTACTCTTTCACGACGGGCGGCACCGTCTGGACTTCAGGCAATGACGGCTCAGGCTCGACCTTGGATGCGGATACACTTGATGGCCACGATACTGCCTACTTCCAGACCGCACTTACCAACCCGGTGACCGGTACCGGTACCTCTGGCCAGGTGGCCTACTGGGACGGCACTTCGTCCATCGCCGGGGAGAACCAGCTTTCAGCGAGTAGGGGTGGTACCGGTATCAACGGAGCCACCGCTGCCAATGGCACCCTCCTCATCGGCAACGGGACAGGCTACACGCTTGCCACTCTTACTGACGGCGCCGGTATCACGGTGACGGAAGGGGCGGGCACCATTACCATCGCCTCGACTTTGGGTACGTCTGTCGATCTCGCGAGCGAAGTGACAGGTACGCTTCCGGTTGCAAATGGCGGCACGGGCGCCACGACGCTTGCTGACCTCATCACCCTCAGCACCCACACCACCGGCAACTACGTCGCAAGTGTTTCGAATGGCTCCGGTATCACGGGTGGTAGCGCTGGATCGGAAGGGGCGGCGCTCACGCTCGCGCTCGGTGCCCTGACGGCGGACTGGAACCAGACCGGAGCCTTCGACATCGCGCTCAACAACGCCTCATCTGAACTCAAGATTCTTGGCTCAGCCGGCACCTACTACGGCATCTTTGATGTGGGAGCGCTTGGATCTGACCAGACCTACTCTTTCACGACGGGCGGCACCGTCTGGACTTCAGGCAATGACGGCTCAGGCTCGACCTTGGATGCGGATACCTTGGATGGTATCTCATCTGCTTCCTTCGTCCAGACGAGCGGACTGCTCTTCACTGCGGCCGGCACTTCGGGCAGTAGCCAATCCATCAACCAGGGCGATACACTCACCATCGCGGCCGGTACTGGCATTACGACGACGGGTGGAGCGACGGATACGGTGACCATCGCAGCCACCCTCGGTACCGACATCGCTTCCTCCGAGATCGTCGACTCAACCATCGCCGAAGCCGACCTCAGCGTCACCAACGCTGCGACTGCTGGCTACATCCTCTCCTACGATGCAGGAGGTGGCTTCACCTGGATCGCCAACACTGGCGGCACCGGATCAAGCAAGTGGACCGACTCCGGCACCATCACGTACCTGACCAGTACGACCGATGACGTCGCCTTGGGTGGTTCAACCAGCACGGCTTCCCGCTTCTTCTTCGATGTCACTACGGGGAACCAGATCATCTTCGAAGGTACCGGTGCTGATGATGCCAACGAATCGACATTGGTCATCGCCAATCCAACAGCAGACAACACACTCACCATCCCGAACATCACTGGTACCTTCGTCACCACTGGCGATACTGCTTCCGTCACAGGTACGATGATCACCAACGATACGGTTGTCCTTACGACTGATACCGCTGGTAACTACGTCGCCTCTGTTTCAAACGGCTCCGGTATCACCGGTGGCAACGGGGGATCGGAAGGGGCGGCGCTCACGCTCGCGCTCGGTGCCCTGACGGCGGACTGGAACCAGACCGGAGCCTTCGACATCGCGCTCAACAATACCTCGTCTGAACTCAAGATTCTTGGCTCAGCCGGCACCTACTACGGCATCTTTGATGTGGGAGCGCTTGGATCTGACCAGACCTACTCTTTCACGACGGGCGGCACCGTCTGGACTTCAGGTAATGATGGCTCCGGATCGACCCTTGATGCCGACCTCTTGGACGGTCTCTCATCCGCCTCCTTCGTCCAGACGAGCGGACTGCTCTTCACCGCGGCCGGTACTTCGGGTAGTAGCCAATCCATCAACCAGGGCGATACGCTCACCATCGCGGCCGGTACTGGCGTTACGACGACGGGCGGAGCGACGGATACCATTACCATCGCCTCGACTTTGGGCACGTCTGTCGATCTCGCGAGCGAAGTGACGGGTACGCTCCCGGTTGCAAATGGCGGCACGGGCGCCACGACGCTTGCTGACCTCATCACCCTCAGCACCCACACCACCGGCAACTACGTCGCCTCTGTCTCAAACGGCTCCGGTATCACGGGTGGTAGCGCTGGATCGGAAGGGGCGGCGCTCACTCTCGCTCTCTCGGCGCTTACGGCTGACTGGAACCAGACCGGTGCCTTCGATATCGCGCTCAACAACGCCTCATCCGAACTGAAGATTCTCGAGAGTCTCGGCGATACCTACTACGGCATCTTCGATGTTGGCGATCTCTCGGCTGATCGGACACTGACGGTACCGAATGTTTCTGGTGTTATCGCGACTCTCGATGGAAGCCAGACCTTCACGTCCGCGACGTGGAACGGCACCGCCATCGGTGCCCAGTACGGCGGCACCGGCCTCAATACGAGCGCTTCGACCGGCGTCCCGACCATTTCCTCTGGCACCTGGAGCGTCGATACCAATTATCTCTCTCTCGCTCACGGCGGTACCAATGCTTCTCTCACCGCCAGTAACGGAGGCATCGTTTATTCTACGGCTTCAGCCCTTTCCGTCCTGGCGGCTAATGCCAACTCCGGCCTTGCTCTCGTCTCAGGCGGTGCCGGTGCTCCGACCTGGTTCGCTCCGACTGTAGGGTCTGTCATCTTCGCTGGTGCGAACGGGGCATTGTCCTCGAGCAATACGCAGTTCTTCTGGGACAATACGAACAATTACCTCGGTATCGGTGATGCTACCCCGACGAACCAGTTCGATCTCCTCTCATCGTCAGCTGCGCATAATGGCATCATCATTACCAATACCAATGCGGGTAACTACAATCCGATCATGCAGTTCGAGTTGACGGAAAATACACCGCTCTTCACGCTCGGCATCGATGATTCCGATTCTGACAAGTTCAAGATTACGACCGGATCGGATATTTCCGGGACCAGCCAGTTCACTATAGATTCGTCCGGGACGACCTCGATCGCCAATCTCAATCTTGGCGCGACCACGTTCGACGCGGATGCCGGCATCGTATCGTGGATTGACATGCCAGTGACGTCGTCGGCGACGGCTGGAACGGTGGAAAGTTACACTGCCCAACTTGACGGTAACGCCCTCCTCACTGTTTATGGCGAATCCGATGGCGCCGGTTCTATTCAGAACTCCGGTGTCTCTATCGGTAACTCGACTCTCCAGTCCGGAGCCAAGTTTGCTGTGACCCAGGCTTTGACCACGACGACCGCCGGTACGATGTACGGTGTCTACAATTCCACGACGGATACCGGCATCGTCACCACGGGTACCGATACGACCTATGGCGTCTACAATACCGTCACGCGGACCGGTGCGACGGGCGGTACGATCAGCAATTATGGAGAGTACATCAGCCTGACCGGCGACACGGGTGGCACCAGTATCAACACTGGCCTCTATGTCACCGTCACCGGAGCGGATACCAATTATGCAGCCAACTTCATGGGTGGCAATGTTGGTATCGGCGACAGTACACCTGCTGCGCTTCTTACCGTCGGCAGTGGGGATCTCTTCCAGGTGAACAGCTCCGGTCAGGTCGCAGCCGGCACCTGGCAGGGTACAGTCATCGGTGCCCAGTACGGCGGCACCGGCGCAGCGACGCTCACGCCGAATGGCGTTCTCTACGGCAACGGCACCGGAGCTGTCCAGGTGACGGCAGCAGGTACTTCGGCGCAGCTTCTTCTTGCGAACGGTTCCGGTGTCCCGACGTTTGTCTCGATGTCGAGCGATGCCACCATTACGAATGCTGGCGTCCTTACGATTGCGGCTGATGCGGTTGCTCTCGGCGGAGATACCACTGGCAACTACGTCGCCTCTGTCTCGAATGGCTCCGGTATCACCGGTGGTAGCGCTGGATCAGAAGGAGCAGCCCTCACCCTCGCCCTCGGTGCTCTCACGGCTGACTGGAACCAGACCGGAGCCTTCGACATCGCGCTCGGCAACGCCTCGTCTGAGCTCAAGATCATGGAATCGACCGGAGCCACCTACTACGGCATCTTCGACGTGGGGGATCTGAGCGCTGATCGGACACTGACGGTGCCGAATGTTTCTGGTGTTATCGCGACCGTCGATGGTGCTCAGACCTTTACCTCTGCGACGTGGAACGGTACAGTCATCGGTGCCCAGTACGGCGGCACCGGCCTCAATACGAGCGCTTCGACCGGCGTCCCGACCATCTCCTCTGGCACCTGGAGCGTCTCCTCATCTCTTGGTGTCACTTTGGGAGGCACCGGCACGACGACCCAGTTCACTCCTGGCTCCATTGTTTTTGCTGGAGCAAGCGGCGTTTACAGTCAAGATAACGCCAACTTCTTCTGGGATGATACGAACAACCGGCTGGGTATTGGGACGGTGAGTCCTAGTGCGTCGCTTGATATCTATGGTACGTCCAATGCGCTCCGGCTCTCGTATGACAGCAGTAATTACGCGACATTGTCGACAGCTAGTACTGGAGATTTGTCAATCACGAGTTCGAATACGAGTGAGGCGGCAGTCGTGATCGGGACGGGCAGCGCCCAAGATGTTTCTGTTCAATTCGATGGAGCTTCTTACGATTATTTTTCTGGTCTTGATCATACCACTGGCATGTACATG
Source organism: Candidatus Moraniibacteriota bacterium (assembly GCA_963743885.1). GTDB lineage: Bacteria > Patescibacteriota > Minisyncoccia > Moranbacterales > UBA1568 > UBA1568. The sequence continues at coordinate 91,844 of CAVURJ010000002.1, forward strand.
GTCGGTCCCGGATTTACAGTGCAGGGTGGGAACGCGGCGCTTACGATCGCTTCAACTGGGAATGTCGGCATTGGTACAGGTGCTACAGCGCCAACTGCCCGCTTGGATGTATCGCTTGGTTCTACTTCAACAACAGGCGCTACGGAATATAGTGTTCGCAATACTCTCTCTGATACCGGCATCGTCACCACGGGTACCGATACGACCTATGGCGTCTACAATACCGTCACGCGGACCGGTGCGACGGGCGGTACGATCAGCAATTATGGAGAGTACATCAGCCTGACCGGCGACACGGGTGGCACCAGTATCAACACTGGCCTCTATGTCACCGTCACCGGAGCGGATACCAATTATGCAGCCAACTTCATGGGTGGCAATGTTGGTATCGGCGACAGTACGCCTGCTGCGCTTCTTACCGTCGGCAGTGGGGATCTCTTCCAGGTGAACAGCTCCGGTCAGGTCGCAGCCGGCACCTGGCAGGGTACAGTCATCGGTGCCCAGTACGGCGGTACTGGTCTTAATACTTCCGCTTCGACTGGCGTTCCGACCATCTCTTCCGGCACGTGGTCTGTCAATTCTGCGCTTGGCGTGACGACTGGCGGTACGGGCACGACGACCCAGTTTACTTTAGGTTCCATCGTTTTTGCTGGAGGATCCGGAGTCTATAATCAGGATAATGCCAATTTCTTCTGGGATGATACGAACAATCGTCTCGGTATTGGCACGACTACTCCGAATGCTGGCCTCGATATCCTGAAGACAACCGCTCAGCTCCGTCTCTCATATGATGCATCGAACTACACGGCCTTTACGGTGGCGAGTGATGGGTCCATCATGATCGATCCGAGTGGCAGTGGCAACAACGTCCTCACAATTGGTGATGGGGGAGCGACGGATCAGAATGTTCTTTTCGATGGCAATACGAATGACTACTATGTCGGTCAGGATGATACGGATGATAGTCTGAAGGTTGGTCTCGGGTCGGCAGTTGGCACCAATACCTATCTGACGGTTGCATCCGGTGGTAATGTGACAGTCAATACGGGGCAGCTTAACGCGTCGGCAGACGGTGTCGTGACCAAGGTAAATGCTGGAAATTGCAGCGATTCGACGTTTGCGACTGATACGGACGGCACGTTGTGCGTCGATTCGACAAGCGGTTCTGAGCGCCTCTATTTCCGCGAGGGTGGTGCTTGGAACTATATCGCCAAGACAGGCGGTTTCCAGATTCCGAATTATGAGACAGCGCCACAGGATGATCTGACAGCCCAAGCCGAGGGCTCTCTGGAACAGAATACTGAGGATGTATCGCATTACCCTGAGTATTTGACTGATCGCATGCAGCCAGGCGAACTGCTTATCCCGTATGTCGATGAATACCTTTCGGATGGCGCGGTCCATGGTTTGTATGCTCGTTTTACGGATGTGAAGGACGCGATGTTCGCTGATGAGAGGGCGGAGATTGCTGAGCTCAAGAGTTCGGCAGATTCATTCCTTGAATTGTACGGCCGCGTCGATGACATAGAGCGGGGATTGAGTGCGCTTATCGATCCGGAAGATGGGGAAATCGCGCTTGTGAAGAATAGTGTTGCTGATGCGCAGCGGAGCATCGTGGGATTGGATGGCCGGATGACGGTTCTGGAAAGCCAGGTCGCGGCGCTGTATGAGTTTTACACGAGCACCGAGCTCGGCAGTATTGTTACGAAGGATGTGACCGGTAGCGTCGATCTTTTGGATGGTAGCCTGACAGCGCAGCTTGTGCAGGCTGGTCTTGTCAAGGCGGATCTGATTGAGGGTGTCATTTCTGGCGGCATAGCTATTGAGAATGCTGATGAGACATCGCAGACCATTGGCACGGCGGTTATTTGCCCGATTGTCACGGACACGGATAGCGATGGCAAGGATGACTGTTCAGGTATTGATATAGCTGATGCTGATGCGGTAGCGGATCAGGATGGTACGTATGTGGAGGTCAAGACCAAGGCGATGATTCCGATGGTCAACGGCTCTCGTGTCTTCACAACCTTCAAGGACAACCCGAATGCGTTCAGTTGGATCGAGAAGATCAAGGATGAAGACGGAGAATATGTCGGTTTCAAGATCCGTCTCGATAAGGCAGTGACCGCCAAGGTGAAGGTTGATTGGCTCTTGGTTGAACAGAAATAAGGTAAAGAGTTAAGAAGGAAAAGAAGACAGGATGACAAAGGGATATATGAAACCTGAAAGGCGATTAGGAACAATTCTGTGGAGGGCGGCACCTGTTCTGGTTGTTTTTGCGATTATCGGAGCGGCCGGTTTCGGTTTGGTAAGGCTATGGCAGCATGAGATGGCAGTGATTATTCCTGATGAACTGGCATCTGGGACGGCTCGCACGGTCACGCTGGTAGCTGGAAAGGATTATCACGTATCGGGTCAATCAGTTGTCGAGAACGTACCGGACAACGAGATGCTTGCTGCTTTTCCGATGCTTCAGGACGGATTTTCCGATCTTTCATTTTCGATGGATGCTGATGCGAATATCGCAAAATCAGCTATTGAAAAGACGGTTTCCCTGTCTGAGAGTGCTGGTCGGGTGGCGAGTGAATATTCACTTGATGGAATGCGTATTACGACAGAGTATCGTGAGAATGATTCTATTTCAAAACAGTCTGAAAATCAGAAGATGCTTGGCGGAGGAGAGGGGAGTATATCTATCAAGCAGACGATAACGTTGAAGAACGATCAGGACCAGGAAAAGAAGGTGGCTTTTTCCGTACGGACTAAGATAGCGGCAGATAAGGTCGTATGGGATGGCCGCGAATACCGGCTTACCGGTCAGCATGAGACATTTCGTGCTTACGAGAAGACGGCTTCCGTGCCGGAATTCGCCAAGGATATGGGACAGAAGGATCTCAAGGGTATCGATGCGTTCAAGGACTATACGCACACCTATACGGTCGGTTCCTCGCTCTCGTTCGCCGACAAGGATGGGAATATGGCCGATTATGATTGGAGTGATGCGCTCGCCTTTCATCCGGAGGTGGTCGCTTATCGCGAGGGTGATGCGTCGTATATCGAGCTCCGGCTTTCGGGGGTCACGGTTCCGGCGTATGGCGAGACGGTCATCGATCCGGACTATGACCTGGCATCGGGAGCCGGCTACACGGCACGCTACGATGGGGCGTACATAAACAATAGCATCAGTTCGATTGCCGTCAGCGATGTGAATGGCGACGGTTTCTCTGATCTCGTCATCAGTTCGCCGTATGCGAGTAATAATAGTCGCACTGGCTCTGGCTCTGTCTATATCGTATTCCGCAAAGCCGATTCTCCCAGTGGAGTACAGAGTCTTGATGTCGCTGCACACTACAACATCCGCTATGATGGGGCAGCGGCAGGCGATACTTTCGGGTCAGCAGTGGTCGTCGGCGATGTGAATGGCGATAGCCATTCTGATCTTATCGTCGGTGCATCGACCGCGAGTAATAATAGCCGCTCCTATTCCGGTTCCGTCTACGTCTTCTTCTCTACCCTGATTGACGATGTCGGCGCCACGACGGGTAACAATCTCGACCTCGCTACCGGGACCAACTACAACATCCGCTATGATGGGGCAGCGGCAGGCGATACTTTCGGGTCAGCAGTGGTCGTCGGCGATGTGAATGGCGATAGCCATCCTGATCTTATCGCTGGTGTGCCGTATGCGAGCAATAATAGTCGCTCCGCTTCCGGTTCCGCCTACGTCTTCTTCTCTACTCTGATCGATGATGTCGGCGCCACGACGGGTAACAATCTCGACCTCGCTACCGGGACCAACTACAACATCCGCTATGACGGCGCGGAGGCAGGTGACTTTATGGGGCAGTCTGTCACAACAGGCGACGTGAATGGCGATAGTTATCCCGACCTCGTGTTGGGCACACCGGACGCTGGCAACAATGCCCGTTCTGGGTCTGGCTCCGTCTACGTCTTCTTCTCTACTCTGATCGATGATGTCGGCGCCACGACGGGTAACAATCTCGACCTCGCTACCGGGACCAACTACAACATCCGCTATGACGGCGCGGAGGCAGGTGACTTTATGGGGCAGTCTGTCACAACAGGCGACGTGAATGGCGATAGCCATTCTGATCTTATCGTCGGTGCATCGACCGCGAGTAATAATAGTCGCTCCGCTTCCGGTTCCGCCTACGTCTTCTTCTCTACTCTGATCGATGATGTCGGCGCCACGACGGGTAACAATCTCGACCTCGCTACCGGGACCAATTACAACATCCGCTATGATGGTGCGGTCGCAGGTGACTATATAGGACAGACTGCCACAACAGGCGACGTGAATGGCGATAGCCATCCTGATCTTATCGTCGGTGCATCGACCGCGAGCAATAATAGTCGCTCCGCTTCCGGTTCCGCCTACGTCTTCTTCTCTACTCTGATCGATGATGTCGGCGCCACGACGGGTAACAATCTCGACCTCGCTACCGGGACCAATTACAACATCCGCTATGATGGTGCGGTCGCAGGTGACTATATAGGACAGACTGCCACAACAGGCGACGTGAATGGCGATAGCCATCCTGATCTTATCGTCGGTGCATCGACCGCGAGTAATAATAGTCGCTCCGCTTCCGGTTCCGCCTACGTCTTCTTCTCTACTCTGATCGATGATGTCGGCGCCACGACGGGTAACAATCTCGACCTCGCTACCGGGACCAATTACAACATCCGCTATGATGGTGCGGTCGCAGGTGACTATATGGGGCAGTCTGTCACAACAGGCGACGTGAACAGCGACGGTTATTCGGATATGATCGCTCAGACACAAGCGTCTTCGGGGGATGATCTTGTGTACATCTTATTCTCTACTTTGATTGACGACGTGGGCGCCACCACCGGCAACAATTTTGATTTGGCTACGAGCACTAATTACAGTGCGCGCTTTGATGGTGCGCCGTCGCTGGGCACATATGTCGATGGCCGATTAGCTATCGGCGACGTGAACGGTGACGGTATAGATGATCTCGTGATTGGAGGAGTGAGTATCTATGTTATTTTCGGCGGACAGCATCCTACGGGAAACCGTTTGCTTACGGTGGCCGGGAATTATAATATCCGTTATAACAGCGTTAGCACTCATATTGCCATCGGCGACGTGAACGGCGACGGTTTCTCTGATCTTGTTATCGGTTCATCATCCGCGAGCAATAATAGTCGCTCCTATTCCGGTTCTGTCTACGTCTTCTTCTCTACTCTGATCGATGATGTCGGCGCCACAACCGGTAACAACAAAGACCTCGCTACTGGTACCAACTACAACATCCGCTATGATGGTGCGGTCGCAGAGGATACTCTCGGGTCAGCAGTAGTCATCGGCGACGTGAATGGCGATAGTCATCCTGATCTTATCGTCGGTGCGCCGTATGCGAGCAATAATAGTCGCTTTCATTCCGGCTCCGTCTACGTCTTCTTCTCTACTCTGATCGATGATGTCGGCGCTACGACCGGTAATGACAAGGATCTGGCTACCGGGACCAACTACAACATCCGCTATGACGGGGTAGTTACGAGCGGATATTATGGCGAAGCGCTGTTCACTGGCGACGTGAACGGCGACGGTTATGCTGATCTTGTACTCGGTAATGGGAACACGAGTTACAATAGCCGCGCCTATTCCGGTTCCGCCTACGTCTTCTTCTCTACCCTGATTGACGATGTGGGCGCCACCACTGGTAACAATCTCGACCTCGCTACTGGTACCAACTACAACATCCGCTATGATGGTGCGACTGCCAGTGCTCGGTTAGTTGGCGCCGAGGGAGCTATTGTTATTGGTGATGTAAATGGCGACAGCCACCCCGACCTTATCGTCGGTGCGCCGTATACGAGTTATAATAGTCGCTCCGCTTCCGGTTCCGCCTACGTCTTCTTCTCTACCCTGATTGACGATGTGGGCGCCACGACCGGTAACAATCTCGACCTCGCGATAGGGACCAACTACAACATCCGCTATGATGGCGCGGCCGCCGAGGACAGGCTGACATACGGGGAAAATAGCAAAGTATTGACGGCTGGCGATGTGAATGGCGACGGTTATCCTGATCTTGTGTTCGGATCGTCATATATTGATAACAATAGCCGTTCTTACTCTGGCTCTGTCTATGTCCTCTTCTCTACCCTGATTGACGATGTGGGCGCCACGACCGGTAACAACAAAGACCTGGCTACCGGGACCAACTACAACATCCGCTATGATGGCGCGGCCGCCGGTGATTGGCTGGCTGGCTATTCGGGAGTGATTATCGGGGATGCTGATGGCGACGGCCACCCCGACCTCGTCTTCGGTACGTCGCTGGCCGACAATAATTCTCGGACGAATTCTGGCGCGCTCTATATGCTTTCTTCTACTCTGATTGATGATGTCGGCGCTACGACCGGTAATGACAAGGATCTGGCCACCGGTACCAACTACAGCATCCGCTACGATGGGGCTCTTGCTAATGACGGACTTGCCTCTGTTCCGGAAACCATTGCCATCGGCAATCTGGGCGGCAAAGCGAATCTCGCGTTTTGTGTAGGGACAGGACCATATAATAGCGGCTCCGTCTATATTATCGAAAAAGGTGGCCCATCAGCTCATCAGCCGTTCGGTATCCAGGGCCAGGCCAAGTTTAATGGCGCCATCAAGCTTGGGCACTAGTAAACCCACAAACAGCGGTCCGACTGCTGTAAAGAAGTGATAAAGCCCAAATTTCAGAGCCCAAAAAGCCAAATAGACCACAGAACCTATGACTCAAAGCCCAAATAAATACCGACTACTAGAAACCCGAACGACGGAATTCGCAAAGCGTATAATCCGTCTGTGCAAGGCTCTTCCGAAAAATATGATAAATTATCGGTTGATAGATCAGATTGTCCGATCGGCTGGTTCGGTTGGAGCAAATTATCGGGAAGCCAATGAAACGGTGGGGAGAAAAGATTTCGTGTATCGTATCCGTATAGCAAGGAAAGAATGCAAAGAGACAGAACATTGGTTGGATCTTATCCGAGAGGCGAATGCGGAGTTTGATGCGAGAATGGATGAATTATTTCGAGAATGCCTCGAGATAAGGAAAATCCTTTCCGCCATCATTAAAAAATCGAAGTAGAAAGAGGTTGTTTCCCGTTTGAATTTTCGTGTTTTGTGCCCTATTTGGTTTTCTGTGTTCTGATTCTTGTGCTCTGTCTGGCTTTTTGTGCATTGGTTCCTGTGTTCTCTTAAGTCATTAGAAAATTAGATATTCGGTATTCATATACATATATGTCTGACTACGGTTTCACCAAACACAGAGCCTTCCAATGGATGTTCATCATCATAATTCTCATGGGGGGCGTTTTCGCGTACTATCATTTCCGTTCTTATGCAGCGGTGACGCTCAATAAAATATCTGGCGGGACGGTCAAGCTGGATACGTCGCAGAACAGCCAATTGACGAACGGCCTAGTGGGCGAGTGGTCGTTCAATGGCGCGGACATGTCCGGTACCACGGCCTATGACCGGAGCGGCCAGGGGAACAACGGCACGCTCACCAACGGCCCGACGCCGGCTATTGGTCAGGTTGGCCAGGCGCTCTCGTTTGATGGAACAGATGATTATGTGAATGTTGGGAAAAGTGTTGGCGCGAGTACGATGACTGTGACTGCCTGGGTGAAGCCGGATTTCTCATCGCAGTATAATTCCGGGCGTCACTGCATCATTGCCGCAGCTGCAGCCACGAATTATTTTAGTGTGTGCTACGCCGGGGACTATAGTAGCATACAAGGATGGATCACGCGCTTTCGCGGTGGCGGCGTGACTGACAATGAATCGTATGGGATCCGAAAAACGACGAATAATGGTTTTCAAGGAAATTGGATATTTGTCGCTGTTACGCTCGATAAGGATGTCGGTGCGAAGATATATGAGGATGGCGTGCTTCAAGGTTTCAGTCCGGGCACGACGGGTATCATGGGGAGCAATACCGCTGTCGTTATCGGCAATAACGGCAGCGGAGCGGGTTTTTGGAAAGGCGCTATGGATGAGGTGCGCGTGTATAATCGTGTACTGCCAGCAAGCGAGGTCTGGGATCTTTATCAATTGGGAGTGGCGGATAAGGCTAGCTCGGCATCGAGTCAGGGCGATCCGCTCGAAAAAGGCCTTGCGGGTTATTGGAATCTTGATGATGGGAGCGGGACGACTGCTACGGATGCTTCGGTGAATGCGAACAATGGCACGCTTACCAATGGCCCGACATGGAGTACGGGACAGATCGGCGGCGGTGCTGTCTTTGATGGGACGGATGATTATGTATCGATAAGCAATCCTCCGGTGGTAGGATGGCCGCTGACAATGAGCGTATGGTTCAAGACGACGGACGCGACCGCGAGTTACCGATCTATGGCGGCTTTGCTTGGTGTTAATTCGTTTGCGATTTTACAGTTCGATCTCTCCAGTTGTGGCGGCCCCGGGAAGGTAAAGTATATTATCCGGGATAATGGCGGTAGCGTTTTAGCGCAGAAATGCTCGTCAACCGATTTGAACGATGGTATGTGGCATCATGCAGTAGGCGTGAGCTCATCAGCGAGCGATCATAGGCTGTATATAGATGGGGCATTGCAAGGAAGCGACGCTACTGCTTTAGGGGCAACGACGTTTACTTCTATGAGGATAGGAACCAAGGTATCGGGTGATCAGCACTTCCCCGGGTCTCTTGATGATGTCCGCGTCTATAGTCGCGCCCTCTCCGATGGCGATGTCGCCAAGCTCTACAGGACGACAGCGCCGGATGATCCAGATACGGGACTTAAGGGCTATTGGAGTTTCAATGGTACTGATGTCTCCGGTACGACGGCCTACGACAGAAGTGGGAGCGGGAGTAACGGTACGCTGACCAATAGTCCAACGCTCGCTATCGGCAAGATCGGCCAAGGAGTGTCGTTTGATGGGACGAATGATTATATGGCTACGAGCTTAGATCTCCCAGCATCTAGCTTTAGTCTTTCTTTGTGGGTGAAATCGAATAACGTGGTGAGTGCGGATAGCCGGCGCGGTATCATTGATACGAGGGATGTGCTCGGCCAATGGGTATTATATCAGAATACTGCCAGTTGGCGGCTCACGTTTGTTGGTTGGGATAGCGGGAGCTCTCCCACCAAATCCGTATCGAGTACGACGGCTCTCAGCGCCAATCAGTGGTATCATATTGCGGTGACATATGATGGGACGACGGCGAGCGCGTATGTGAACGGTGTTTTTGAAGCATCTACGAGCACTGGCAATGCGATACGGGATACGACGGATCATATCAGGATAGGGGAGGAGTGTTCCTTTGCGAACAGGTACTGGAATGGCGTTATTGATGAAGCCCGTGTCTACGATCGCGCCTTGTCAGCCAGCGAAGTGACCGCGCTTTATAGTATGGGGAGGTGATGTTCCCTGGTATAATCAGAGAGGAAGGATAGTAAAAGAAACAGCATGTATTTTTTTCGGAAAAAGACATTTATAGCAGTCATATTCTTTTTCTTCATCTTGTTTTTTGGATGGTTCTTTTGGCATGCTTATAATGTTCCGGAAACTCTCGATGTTCTAGCGGAACGTTCCCAGAAGGCTGGAGAAGCCGCTCTCTCCGATCTGAAGTCCTTGCCCGCGCTTCCGATCACCGAGGATAAGGATGCGTACACTGTACAGGATACGTCTTCAGACGGTATCGATATCCGATTCGCTGATGAACAGGAAAAGACGCTCGCTCCTCAAGATCAGAAGGATCCTTTTACTCTCTCTTTCCCCAAGGACTATAGCCAGTCGATCCGAGTGAAGCTCGACCAGGAGCGGAGCATCGAGATAACGGATCTTTCCGGGAGCAAAGAGTATGAGTCATCTATCCTTTCAACCAACACAGGTCAAGGACCGTCCTTGACTGAAGAAGGGGTCCTTGAGAGGCTGGGTTTCAAGGAAAATACTCAGGAGCAGAAAAATTATCTCTCTTATACTGATGGGCGCAAGACTCTTCTTTATGCTTATCAAAAGGATCAGGGGACAGGTGAGAAGAAACTGAAGGCCTGGACTCTTTATCAGGAGGGGAGTGGTCTCGAAGTCGAGTCCTACAGGATTAGTAATGCTAAGGTGAAGCTCGATGAGCAGGGCAATGCTAATGTTTTCTATTTTGGTGATCAGGATCTCAGGAATCAGGAGGTACAATCGAGTGTCGATCCATCGCTTCTTGAACGTGCCCAGCGGACTCTACAGAAGGAGATGGGGGAAGATATCGTAAATGGTAACAAGATTCCGGATTTCACTATCCCCAGGCCGTATTTCATAGCAAATGACGGAGAAAAGACGGAGGTGCAGTGGAAGTGGGATGAGGGTGCTCAGACGCTCTCGCTCTCTTTCTCCGTAGATACGGCCCGATATCCTATTGCTCTCGATCCGACGCTTTCGTTCGTGGCGCCAGGGCAGAGCAATACAGGAAGTGTGGTTGCTGGAGAAATAACATCGGATAATTTCGGTGCTGCCCTCGCTGCTGGCGATTTCAATGCTGATGGCCGGACCGACCTCGCTGTCGGCGCCTATGGCTATTCCTCTAGCACCGGCCGCGTTTACCTCTTCTATAACGACGGCTCCATCCCGACCACGGCCGCCACGGCGGATGTGACGATTACTGGCGGGGCAACGAGTAATTATTTCGGTGCTGCCCTCGCTGCCGGCGATTTCAACACTGACGGCCGGACCGACCTCGCTGTCGGCGCCTATGGCTATTCTTCCACCACCGGCCGCGTTTACCTCTTCTATAACGACGGCTCCATCCCGACCACCGCCGCCACGGCGGATGTCACTATCACCGGCGAGACAACGAATAATCGGTTTGGTATCGGAATAGCTGTCGGCGATTTCAATGCTGATGGCCGGACTGATTTGGTTGTCGGTGCTTCCGGCTATTCCTTTAATACCGGCCGCGCCTACCTTTTCTGGAACGACGGCTCCATCCCGACCACGGCCGCCACGGCGGATGTGACGATTACTGGCGGGGCAACGAGTAATTATTTCGGTGCTGCCCTCGCTGCCGGCGATTTCAATGCCGATGGCCGGACCGACCTCGCTGTCGGCGCCTATGGCTATTCCTCCAGCACTGGCCGCGCCTACCTTTTCTATAACGACGGCTCCATCCCGACCACGGCCGCCACGGCGGATGTGACGATTACTGGCGGGGCAACGAGTAATTATTTCGGTGCTGCCCTCGCTGCCGGCGATTTCAATGCCGATGGCCGGACCGACCTCGCTGTCGGCGCCTATGGCTACTCCTCCAATGCTGGCCGCACCTACCTTTTCTATAACGACGGCTCCATTCCGACCACCGCCGCCACGGCGGACGTCACTATCACCGGCGAAGCCTCCAGTCTTTTTGGTTATACTCTTGCTTCCGGCGATTTCAATGCTGATGGCCGGACCGACCTGGCCGTCGGCGCTTATATTTACTCCTCCAACGCTGGTCGCGCCTACCTCTTCTACAATGATGGCTCCATCCCGACCACGGCCGCCACGGCGGACGTCACTATCACCGGCGAAGCCTCCAGCTTTTTCGGTTATGCTTTTGCTGTCGGCGATTTCAATGCTGATGGCCGGACTGATCTCGCCGTCGGCGCTTCCGGCTACTCTTCCAGCACTGGCCGCGCCTATGTCTTCTATTCTCAGAACGGTCAGGCAAATACGAATCAGACTATCACTGGCGGGGCAACGAGTAATTATTTCGGTGCTGCCCTCGCTGCCGGCGATTTCAATGCCGATGGCCGGACCGACCTCGCTGTCGGCGCCTATGGCTACTCCTCCAATGCTGGCCGCACCTACCTTTTCTATAACGACGGCTCCATTCCGACCACCGCCGCCACGGCGGATGTGACTATCACCGGCGAAGCTTTTAGTTCTTTCGGCTCCTCTCTCATTGCCGGCGATTTCAATGCTGATGGCCGGACCGACCTCGCCGTCGGCGCCTATGGCTATTCCTCCAGCACCGGCCGCGCCTACCTTTTCTGGAGCGACGGCAGTATCCCGACCACGGCCGCGACTGCGGATGTGACTATCACCGGCGAAGCTTCTAGTTCTTTCGGCTCCTCTCTCATTGCCGGCGATTTCAATGCCGATGGCCGGACCGACCTCGCCGTCGGCGCCTATGGCTATTCTTCCACCACCGGCCGCGCCTACCTTTTCTGGAGCGACGGCAGTATCCCGACCACGGCCGCGACTGCGGATGTGACTATCACCGGCGAAGCTTCTAGTTCTTTCGGCTCCTCTCTCATTGCCGGCGATTTCAATGCTGATGGCCGGACTGACCTCGCCGTCGGCGCCTATGGTTATTCTTCCGGCACCGGCCGTGCCTACCTTTTCTATAACGACGGCTCCATCCCGACCACCGCCGCCACGGCGGATGTCACTATCACCGGCGCGACGGCGGGGGATTATTTTGGTATTTCGTTGGCTGCCGGCGATTTCAATGCCGATGGCCGGACCGACCTCGCCGTCGGCGCATACTATTCCTATACTAGCGCGAGCCATGTCTACATCTTCTATAACGATGGCAGTATCCCGACGACCGCCTCGACCGCTGACGTGACTATCTCTGGCGAGTGGGCGGGTACGTATTTCGGTAATGCACTTGCGGCCGGTGATTGGAATGCCGATGGCCGGACCGACTTGGCGGTGGCCGCGGATAGCTATAATGGTATGTATAGTAATGGTGGTCGCGTTTATATCTTTTACAATGATGATTCATATCCGACCTTGGCTGCTTCGGCAGATGTTGTTTTTACCGGAGAAGCGACGAATAATTATTTCGGCTATGCACTTTCTGCCGGCGATTTCAATGCCGATGGCCGGACCGATCTTGTCATCGGTGCCTATGGTTATTCCACTGACACCGGGAGAGTCTATTCTTATGAGACTCATGAGAATTTCTCCTGGCAGCTTCAGTCGCTTACTACTAGTGCTGGCGGCCTTCGTGTTGGTACGAATGGTACAGGTGAAGAAATGAAGATTACCGGCGAAGCCTCTAGCTCTTTTGGTACTTCTTTTGCTGCCGGCGATTTCAATGCCGATGGCCGGACCGATCTTGTCGTCAGTGCTCCTGGTTACTTTTCCAATACCGGCCGCGCCTATCTCTTTTACGGTGACGGTTCTATTTCGGCCGCAGCCACTGCTGCTGATGTTGTCATCACTGGTGAGACTTCGGGTAATTATTTCGGTACTTCTCTCATTGCTGGCGATTTCAATGCCGATGGCCGGACCGACCTCGCTGTCGGCGCCTATGGCTACTCCTCCAATGCTGGCCGCACCTACCTTTTCTGGAGCGACGGCAGTATCCCGACTACCGCCGCCACGGCGGATGTTACTATCACCGGTGAAGCCTCGAGCTCTTTTGGTTCCGCTTTCGCTGCCGGCGATTTCAATGCCGATGGCCGGACCGACCTCGCTGTCGGCGCCTATGGCTACTCCTCCAATGCTGGCCGCACCTACCTTTTCTATAACGACGGCTCCATTCCGACCACCGCCGCCACGGCGGACGTCACTATCACCGGCGAAGCCTCCAGTCTTTTTGGTTATACTCTTGCTTCCGGCGATTTCAATGCTGATGGCCGGACCGACCTGGCCGTCGGCGCTTATATTTACTCCTCCAACGCTGGTCGCGCCTACCTCTTCTACAATGATGGCTCCATCCCGACCACGGCCGCCACGGCGGACGTCACTATCACCGGCGAAGCCTCCAGCTTTTTCGGTTATGCTTTTGCTGTCGGCGATTTCAATGCTGATGGCCGGACTGATCTCGCCGTCGGCGCTTCCGGCTACTCTTCCAGTACCGGCTGCACCTACCTTTTCTGGAGCGACGGCAGTATCCCGACCACGGCCGCCACGGCGGATGTCACTATCACCGGCGAGACAACGAATAATTATTTCGGCTACGCACTTTCTGCTGGCGATTTCAACGCTGATGGCCGGACTGATCTCGCCGTTGGCGCTTACAGCTATTCTTCCAACGTTGGCCGCACCTACCTTTTCTGGAGCGACGGCTCCATCCCGACCACGGCTGCGACTGCGGATGTGACGATTACTGGCGAGACAACGAATAATTATTTTGGTGCCGCCGTCGTTGCTGGCGATTTCAATGCTGATGGGAAAACCGATCTTGCTATAGGGGCGTATACCTATTCTTCCAGCACTGGCCGCACCTACCTCTATACGTTCAATGATCCGGTCATCACCGGTGAAACCTCGAGCGCTTTTGGCTACGCTATGACTGCCGGCGATTTCAATGCTGATGGCCGGACCGATCTCGTTGTTAGTGCCTCCGAATATTCTTCCGGTGTCGGCCGCGCTTACATCTTCTATAGCGACGGCTCCATTCCGACGACGGCTACGACTGCCGATGTCACTATCACCGGCGAGATAGCAGAGGATTATTTTGGTATTTCGTTGGCTGCCGGCGATTTCAATGCTGATGGCCGGACCGACCTCGCCGTTGGCGCCTATGGCTATTCCGCTGTCACCGGCCGCGCCTACCTTTTCTGGGGCGACGGCTCCATCCCGACCACGGCCGCCACCGCCGATGTCACTATCACTGGCGAAGCCTCCAGTCTTTTTGGTCATACTCTTGCTGCCGGTGATTTCAATGCCGATGGCCGAACCGATCTCGTGGTGGGCGCTACAGGATACTCTTCCAGTACCGGCCGCGCCTACCTTTTTTACAACGATGGCTCCATTCCGACCACGGCTGCCACTGCCGATGTCACTATCACTGGTGGGACAACGAATAATTATTTTGGTATTTCTTTGGCTGCCGGCGATTTCAATGCCGATGGCCGGACCGACCTCGCCGTCGGCGCCTATGGCTATTCCGCTGCCACCGGCCGCGCCTACCTTTTCTATAACGACGGCTCCATTCCGACGACCGCCGCCACTGCCGATGTCACTATCACTGGCGAAGCCTCCAGTCTTTTTGGTCATACTCTTGCTGCCGGTGATTTCAATGCCGATGGTAAGACTGACCTCGCCGTCGGTGCTTATGTTTACTCCTCCAACGCTGGCCGCGCCTATATTTTTTACAACGACGGCTCCATCCCGACCACGGCCGCCACGGCGGATGTTACTATCACCGGTGAAGCCTCGAGCTCTTTTGGTTCCGCTTTCGCTGCCGGTGATTTCAATGCCGATGGCCGGACCGACCTGGCCGTCGGCGCCTATGGCTACTCCTCCAGTACCGGCTGCACCTACCTTTTCTGGAGCGACGGCAGTATCCCGACCACGGCCGCCACGGCGGATGTCACTATTACCGGCGAGACAACGAATAATTATTTCGGCTACGCACTTTCTGCTGGCGATTTCAACGCTGACGGCCGGACCGACCTCGCTGTCGGTGCCTATGGCTATTCTTCCACCACCGGCCGTGCATATATTTTTACGACGGAAGCTAAGGTAGATGTTGTTCCGGTGATGACACGTGTTCGTGGCACTGCTAAGTTTCTCGGTGACGTGAAATTCAAATAGCCCCCTAACTTGTATAGTCAAGGACGGTCCTTGACTTACGTTTGAGGTTATGCAAAGAAGGATACCGTTAGCGGTCGGTGAATATTACCATGTGTACAATCGCGGTGTAGAAAAACGCGATATTTTTTGGGATGACCGGGATTATCGGAGATTTCTGGCGCTATTATATCTTTGCAATGGGACCGATACGGTACATATGCAGAAATTGAGGACGGAAAACAGCTCCTATCAAGATATTTTTTCAGTCGAAAGAAGCGAGCCGCTTGTTGCTATCGGCGCTTTTTGCCTCATGCCGAATCATTTCCATCTGCTTATCAAGGAGATGAGGGATGGGGGAATAAGCTTATTTATGAAGAAGCTTCTTACGGCGTATGCGATGTATGCGAATAAGCGCCATGATAGGTCCGGAGTGCTTTTTCAGGGCCGGTTTCGGTCCGAGTATGTCGGTACGGATAACTATTTCCGTTATATATACGCTTACATCCATCTGAATCCGATCAAGCTCATTGATCCGGAATGGAAAGAGAATGGTTTGCAATCGGTCTCTGCTGCAGCCGCTTATCTTGATAAGTATCCTTATTCGAGTTATGCTTCATATCTGGGAAAGAATTTTCCTGAAGCATCTATTTTGGACAAAACCGAGTTTCCGAATTTTTTCATAGGAAAAGAAAGCTTTGAAAAATTTCATAGATATTGGCTTTCTTATCGTAATTCAGTCAAGGACCGTCCTTGACCAAATGATGTTATGGGGTGGTATGGGTATTTGTTGAAAAAAAAGGAGTCTTTGAAAGGGGAATTATTCCCGCGGCCGACGCGGGCATTTCTCAGGTTGGACGATGAAGGGATGCGGCTCGCGCTTCGGGTGGCGCGAGAAGCGCTCGAGCGGTTTCTTCGGAAGGATGGGGCTGCCGCTGGTGAGGCCGCAGCCGTGCCGGAGAGTTTCGGCGTGCCGGTGACGCTCGATGTCGCCTTGTGGGTGGATGGCGCGCTTCGCGGGTCGCAAATCGTCGTTGAGAAGCCGCTCGGCCAGGCGATCGTAGAGGCAGCGCGGCGGTCGGCAGTCGACAGCCGCTTCAAGCCGCTCGCCTTGGAGGAGATGGAGAGATTACGGATCGAGGTGACTCTTGTTGTGGGAGAATATGCCACCTTGACGCGGTCTGATCTGAAACATGGCAGCATCGATCCTTCGCTCGGGTATCGACTGACCTATCAGGGCAGGATAGGATGGTTCTATCCTGAGGTGTTCAATTGCCTGCGATTCAGGAGTTTGGTTCAGTTGGTGGATATGCTTGCGGTCAATAAAGCCGGCTTGTCGCGGGAAGTTATGGATCGGGCGACAGTCGAGACTTTCGAGGTGCAGGACTTCATCGAATCGGCTGATTTGTCTCGCGCATTGGTATTGGCTGGCCCGTTCGTTCGTTCATTGATCTCATACGAGTCGATCTATACTTCTGGTTTTTCAAGCGACCTGGAAGCATGCATGCGTGCCGCCGCTGACCAGCTTTGCCGGATCCAGGAGGCGGATGGTAATATCCCGCCTATCATCGAGATGTTGACCGGAAAAGAGACACAGTTTGATCCAGTCAGGCTCATGTGTACCGCTGAGGCGCTCGCCCATGCCGGTGAAGCTTTGAGCGAGAAGCGATACAGCGATGCTGCAACCCGAGCCGTAGCATATGCCGCGGTTTGTGCCGATGGCCAGCCATCAGAGGGAGGCACTGGCAGTATGCTTGCCGAAGTCTATCGCGCCAAAACGCTGCATGCGCTCGGCCAGGCAGAAGAGGCGGAGCATTTGGCGTCTCGGGTCGTTTCGCGGATCGATACGGTGCCATATATGCCGATCGCGCATCTCCAGGCCGCCTCATTGCTCTCATCATTCGGCCCGGGAGCATTTTCGGATGCGGCTCGGAAGATCTTTGATCGTTGTTTTGATGATTATGCCAGGCGTATGAGGATTGGTGGGGATATCGAGTTGGCGCTGTTTCCTGAAGCAATCGTTGTGGCGGAAAAACTGCACAGGATATCGGGCGATGCCATGTATCGGCGGAAAGCAACGGAATTATCCGAATGGCTGAAAGGATGCCAGTTGCCGGACGGAAGCTTCCCCGCGCATACATCGGGCGGCCTCGCATATACGCGCGGTACGGGGAAGATCTTCGAAGTTCTGGCGACTGACTCGAAGAAGCATGAACGGGCGCTCTTGGCCGTATTCCGATGGATCAGAGACATACAATATACGGAAGAGAATGCTTTTTTCGTGTCTAAGCGCTACCAGAGCCGGTTACTTGGTGGATTTCGGCATGATGCGCTCAACCAGGATGTCTGGATCGATGCCTCGGCCCATGTGCTGCTCGGTGGCGCTCGAGTACTCCGGCATCTGAAAGAGGATCGGACGTGATGATAGCGGTATCGGCGGATGCACTATCTCAGCGGTTGGGCAGCGGTTGTATGAATATATGAGAACAAAGAAGCGGCGAAGATACTTCGCCGCTTCTTTTATGTCTTCCGGGAAAGCGTGTTCCTTACGGCGCGACTTCCTTCCAGTTGAAGTCGCAGTAGCGGGTACCGGTGCAGGCTTCCGGGTTGCCGCAGGTATTGGTGCCGGTGTAGGATTCGCCCATGCAGTAGGAGCCGGAGTCAGTCGAGCAGTTCGAGGCACAAAACTTCGTCACTGCCGCCGTGACCGTAGAAGTCATACTGACGAGCGGATAGGTGGCGGAGATATTTTCCGTCCGGGTCATGAATGACGGGAGTGGGTTCGGTGTGACAAGTTTTGGATTGGCTCCGGAAAGCGCGATAGCATCGCTCGGAACATTGGCTGCTGACCAGGTGACTGTTGCTGTGACGTTGGCTCCTGGAGTAGCATCTGAGCAGGCTGGCTGGTCGGTATAGCAGGCGACGAGCCGTTTCGCCGGGTCGGTATCCATCATGGAAAACGACCCGCCGTTGGCGTAGTAGATGCCACTTGAGCAGGAATTTTCGCAAATCTGGAGCGAGTGCGTGCAGGCGCTGTCTAGCGGAACAACCGCCTCGCAAGTGCCGCTGCAGCCGATAATGCCCGTGCCATGCATGCCGCATATGTTTGTGCTGGCGGTTGAGCAGGGTGTTCCATAGCCGACTGGGTTCGGCGGAGCGATGCCGGAGCATGAGCCGTCGCATTGGACGATGCCATTACTTGGATAGCCTGTCGTTAGGTCACAGGCTAAACAGTTAGGCAGTACCATTCCTCCTCCGGGGTAGTAAAGCTCGGTGCTGGAGCAGGGCGGGGCATGGAGGACGGTGAGAGGTGATGATTTCGTTCCGGAACAAACAGTCGATGGCGGGTAGGTCTGTCCGCAGGCATTGGTGGCGGTGCAGGGGTCGCCGACGCCAGGGGGATTGGCCGGAGCGCTTACGCTGCAGACAGTACCGTGGCATTCGGTTACTCCGGACTTGTTGGTGGAGCAGGGTGGCGTCGTACCACATTGATAGGTGCCGTTGTTGCAGCTGCCGCAGAGGTTGCACTGAACGCAGGGTTGGCCATAGAACGGGCTGTCATGGAGATTAGACGGACATGAGGCTGGGACGACGAAGCCACCCGTTTCTCCGGAGGGAGAGACGGCTGCGATGCCGAGCTCTGATGACGGTGACGGTTGGGAGAGCCGTTCGCGTACGAAAAATGAAGCTCCGAAGACTAGTGCTACGATGGCAGCAAAAAGCAATTTTCTGTGCTTTATGACAGAGAGTGGCAAAACGAAATGCATACGTTTCATATTTCTTTTAGTATACACTATTTCAGAGGTTTTTCATATGTTTTTATGATGATCTGTCAAGCCGCCGGGCGCGGGTATCCCGCTATCGATGCGATACCGGCCGTGACAGCAATACCGATGGCCAAGACAATGATCCAGTCGCCGTATTGCTGGTACGGGGTCAGATACTCCGAGAGCGGGATACGCGCATAGGTAACCGATGGTCCTTGGCCGTCATCGGATGCGAGGACGCGGCCGGACGGTCCGATGATAATGGAAGGGGTCATATTGCCAGCGATGATGACTGGTCGGCTGTTTTCTGCGGCGCGGATTTTTCCGAGAGTAATCGTCTGACGGCCAAGTGTTTTTGACCCGTGGAAGATCGAATGTGAAGAGAGGTTGGCGATGATATCGGGTGCAGGTATCCCGTTTTCACGCAAGAGGGTGGGGGAGAAGATCTCTGAACAGAGAAGCGGGCTAATCCTGAGCGGTCCGTATGTGCCGTATCGTGCCGTCTCGAGCCGCTTGAGTGATCTTGTCTCGAGGAAGTTTCGGACGATATCGTCCCGGCCGGCCAGTGTGAGCGGCAAGAGCGTGATCCAAGGAATGTATTCGCCGTTCGGGATGGGCACTTGTTTTGTAGCGGAAGCGGTCAGGTCGGAGAGAGTATTGTAGAAGAAGGCCCGGGAATCCGGTCCGGCACCGTCGGAGATGTGGCCGGAATCGATGACGAGATGCTCTCCCGGTCCGAGCATGTCGGAGAAATAGCGTTGCCGGTATCCCGCATCGATGCTGGCGATGAATTGTGAATCTTCTGGCAGAATGAGAAGCTCCGGCGATTGGTCATCACTTTTGATCCTAGAAAGTAGATTACGGAGCGCTGCCGCTTTGCGGATGTCGGCGTCGGGATCATCTGAGGCGCGTTCGGAAAAATCAGTGTGAACGATGGCGGCGAGAGGCCCTTGGGGAGTAGGAATGCGCTGGGTTGTCGTCCGGAAAAAGAGAAAGACGGTCACGCTGGACGTGAACATGAGTAGCACGATGAGACCGACTACGGCAAGCAAGGGCCTGTTCGCTGAATATATCAGACGCAACCGCCCTGGTGGCAGACCGCGCAAGAAGCGCCATACCATGAAGAGTGTAGCATTGATGAAAACAGCGAGAAAGCTGAGAAGGTAGACGCCGCCGAGCGGAGCAAGCAGCAAGAGTGGTGACCAGGCGAGGGCGTTGCCGAGCACGCCGAATGTCCAGTGGCCGCCGATGATTGAATGCGGTCCGGCATAGAGTATCGAGAAAGCATATGTGTGTACGTATTCGAAGACGGTCCATGATGCGGCAGCGAAGAGGATGAAAAGGATCGGTTTGCGGATACGGAGGGCGGAAAAACCGACGGTCCAGAGTCCGGAAAAAAGCCCTGCAAGCAGCGCTCCTGCTACCCAGACCATAGCGATGAGCGAGATGCTCAGGATGGGCGATCTGATACCGGCCCAGTCAAGCGGAAGCGCTTCGAAGAACCAGACGATGTTGATGCTGGAGAAGATGGTGCCGAACAGGAATCCGGCGAAAAACGCGCTTCTCCCGATGACGTGCCGGTCATAGATCGTGGAGAGCAGCGGTATGAATCCGACCAGCATGAGTGGCCAGCCATATTGTGGGAAACAGTAGCCGGCACCCATGAGTATCGCGCTAGCGAGAACAGGCAGAAGGTATGATTGGATTTTTTTATCGGATTTCATCTTGAGTCTAGATGATTTACGTAGGAGAATATTTCGGCTTCGGAAGACCGAAGAGGTATCCGAACGGTGCGGTGGAGAGGATGTGGAGGATAGTGATGATCCAGAATGATCCGCGGATATAATCCGGATGTACGCCAGCAGACCCGCCGATAGGTGACCAGAGGGACACGATGAGTATCAGGATCAGCAGCATGACGAATCCGTCGCGTTCTTGGCGTTTGTATTTATGGAGCTTGTAGACCGGATAGATGAACCAGAAGAAATAGTGGGAGATCACGAAGGCGTCGAGGATGAAGGTGGCATTGGCGCCGAGAGCGGCTGAAACAATGATGAATGCCGTAAGGATTTTCGTCTGGATGAAGAACCAGTTGATTTCTTTGAGGCCGGAAAGCTCGATGATGATGAGGAGGAACGCTAGCCAGAGGAGCGTTACGAGGGGGATGCTGATATGGGCAGTGTCGCCGATAAGGAGGATTGACGCGAGGGCGAGCGGAGAGAATCCGGCGAGCAACCCGGAGAGATCGCGGCGCTGTTCCTGCAGGTCGAACTCGTCGTAGATGAAATGGACGGCGAACATGACATAGCCGAAGAGTGCGAGATTCGGTATGGAAAGCGTCTTGGAAAAGACGAGGGAAAAGAGGGTGGCAGCGAAGAACAGCAGCCAGAGGATATAGCGCCAACTGAGCTTTTTCGCCATCCACATAGCGGCCCAAGCGCCGATGGCATGGGCTCGCGCTAAGGCGTAAATGACCATTTTCGGAGGGAAGAGGTAACAGGAGCAGAGGACAAGTACGCCCAGGGCGACTTTGTACGGGGAGAACCCCTGTATTGGCAGGTTGATTTTCATATGGTCCTGATAACGGGAGAGTCTTCCTTCACGCGGTCGATTCTGATACCATCGATTATAGTCCCCATCGGATTCGGTGTCTATGCTGTAGCTGTTCCGGCTGCGGGTACCCTAACGTTTCTGTTTTATGCATACCATCCTCACATTTTTCGATCGGGTGAACGATATGCGGATCAATGTGATTCTGAACTATTTCTTATTAGTGAGCTTTTTCGTCTTTAAGAGCCAGAGTCAGGTCTCTTCCGAAGATAGGATCGCGTTCGCTGCCATAGCGACTGCGTTCGTCGGATTTTCCTATCTATTCAACAGGTATACAGATTATCATTACGATATCGTCGTCGACGGAACGGAGATAAAGCTCGCTCGCAGGACCTATCTTTGGATATCATTCGGTTATTTCGCTGTGGGCAGCCTGCTTCTTTTGGAAAATCCGGAATATTTCCCAGTGCTCATCATCGGGGCTATTTTTGGCATTCCATATTCTGTCCCGACTATCCTCAAAGAGCCTTTCAAGAATTATCTTTTTCTGAAGACTATCTATTCCTCCGGATCGAAGACCGCTGTCATTTTCTATTGGCTCCAATGCTTCACGACCTCATCGCTTTCGGAGAGCATAGCGATGTCTTTCATATTCTTCTGCTCGCATACCGTCTTCGGTATTCTCTGGGATGTGAGGGATATCGAGGCGGACAGGGTCGGTCATGTGCGGACCATCCCAAATGTCTATGGAGTCGGAGCTGCTCTGACTGTCGCTACGGCCGCCAATATCACCGGATTTCTCATCGATATGTCCGTTTTCGATACGACGGTGCGCGATCTCGCATTCTTCGGATTGGCTGGGGTGCTCATACTGCTCACGGAATTCGTCCGGCATCCGAGATTTTTCCACACGATGATATATTGCAATATTATTACCAAGCTGTTTTTCGTGAATGATCGGGAGTTTGGTATCCTGATCGGCGCAGCCAGGCTCTTTTTCGGGAAAATACTTCCGTTCTAGTCGGATTTTTCCTGGGGGTCGTTGTTTTCATCCGTATCGACCAGTGAGAGATTATGCCGGATGACCGAGCGCATCTCTTCCAATCCGCGCGCGTAGATGCCAGGGTCATTGCCAGGGTATGAGGCACCCCAGCTCTCCGGAGTCATATCCGATACTTCGCGCCAGGCGGATTCGAAAGCGGTCTTCGCTCCCGTCTTGTCTCCGAGATTGAGCAGCGCCGTGCCATAGATGGTATGGAGCCATGGATTGACCTCGGCGTGTCGCAGGCCAGCCGCAGCCGTATCGCGGGTCTTCTCGTAGTCTCCCTGGCGGAAATAGACCCAGGCGAGGTCGTTGTAGCCGGCCCAGTTGAAATCATCGCGCTTGATGAATTCCTTGAATCCCCATTCGGCTTCCGGATAGTTCTCCTGGTAGCCGTTGATGAGTCCGTACATGTAGTAGCCCTGCTTGAGGTCGGGTGCATAGCGGATAGCTTCTTTGATCTCGAAAATTGCTTCGCGGAAGCGGCTCTGGATGAAGTAGGTGCGGCCGAGCTGGTAGTGTGCTTCCGGGAAGGCATAGCGCTGCTGGAGCGCCCGAATGTAGTATTTCTGGGCTGTTTCGATATCGTAGCGCCCGGCGCCGCCGAAATGATGGTCACCCATCTCGAAGAGCATAGTGGCATCTTCCGCGGAGAGCGTGAGGGGGATTGTTTCGAGCTTGAGATATTTCCAGAGGATGCCGCCAATCGCGTTGTGGTAGTGAAAGACGGAGGCGATGCTGACGGATAGGATGAGGACATAAAGGGCGATCATAGCGATGCGCCGCGGCGCGATGGCTATGATGTCCGGTCGGGGGAATGGCATATAGGAATGCGAGAAAGATACTATGGATGGACGGAGACATTTCCATCGTAGCATATTTTTCCGATGGCGTATCAGTTGTGCTATCATTGGGCATATATGAAGATATCGATCCGGTTATGATGGAGTTTCAGATCAGGACATATAGGAAAAGCATGGAGGATGTGCCGCAGGATATCCGGGATGCTTTCCGTACGCCGATCGTACTGACGATGGTGCATAAGAAGAATACTACCGCGTTCTTCCCGTCTTTTGTTATCATCGATTTCACCTGCGGAGAGCTGACGCATATCCGGAGCTATCTTCCGGAGAATGTAGTGCTGAAGAAGGCTCATCCGGAGAATGCGTCGATCGTGACGCGGCCGCACATGGTGAATCCCCATTGCATCATCGAGGTTCATCCCGGAAAGGATTTCTATGCATTCGTGGATGGAGGGAACTATTTTTTGCATGTCGACTATGTGACCGGAAAGATGCGGACATATTTCGCGAAGGATGTGCTGGCTGATGGAGACTTGGGGAATTTCGGATGGTTCTCGGCGACGGCGTATAAGGATGATGACGATCCACGCTTCTTCCACTTCGCCGTCGAGAGCCGGCAAGAAGAGAAGCGATATCTCGATTTTTGTCGGATGAGTCTGGATCGCTCCGATGCCAGGCGAGTGTTCCGGTCGGATATGGCGGATTTCTTTCCGGTACCGCATGCGGTCAGGAAATTCCGTGGGCGCATCTTCAATTCCAGGTTTGAGGGGGGGCGGTTCCGGTATCGTGAGTCTGGCAAGATGTTTGATTCCATTGAGGCGCTTTCCGAACATATCTACCGTGGTCTTCATCGAGAGTTCTGTGCTCTTTCCGGTGGAGAAATGTCCGAGAGGCGATTTGAAGATGACGTCACATCTTTTTATCCGGAGACCGATTTCAGTTCGGATTTTCAGAGGTTCTGTGAGGATCGCGGAGGGAATATCGTCGGGATAGGCCGTCGTGATAACCGGTATGTATTTGAGGCTTTGCCAGGGATATTCTTGGCAATCAATCTGGGGACCGGATCGCTTGAACGGTATGAGACGACGTTCTGCTCCCCGGCGCATTTTGAGGCGGATGAACGCGATGACGCGCTTTATGTCTCATCGCATAATTTCCTTCGTTTCGGTAAAAAGATGCTGTTTCTTGGTCCGGCCGCTCTCGATAAATTCGTGATCCGAGACGGGGGAGTGAAAAGGGTCGGATCGTTTTCCGATCCGTCCGGGTATCGTTTCACGTCGCATAAAATCTTCTATCATCGGGGACATTCGTATATATGCACTATCGGCCACCCGAACCGATTGTTCATCATCGATGCTGAGACGATGGAGTTGGTGTATCATGTTGATCTTTTTCGGGATTCGCTGTCGAGTATTTCGGATATCGGAGAGTTCGTCAATCAGTATGACGGACCATTTCTTTCAGCAGTTGAAGTATCGGATGATGGTGAGTATATTATTGTGATTGGTAGTAGTTCGATCTATTTCTTTAGTGTCATAGGTCGCCGAATCATTTATGAGATGCCAATTTTTCAAGTGTCCGATACTGAGTATGATAAGTCGTATTGGAAATTTGTGATGCGGACAGTGCATATGAACCGTCTCACTTAGCAGAGTATGGATGTGATTACACGGAATATCTCATTCCGGTCTTATGAGGAGCGACATGCGTGTGTAACGGGTATACGGGATATCCGTGAATTTGTCCTGTATCTTGAGTCATTGGAACGCGGAGGGGCCAGAATCGTTTCGGGGGTGTATGTTTCCGGATCGGCCGATGACGCGGCGCAGCGGATGCTTCGCCGCTATTCGATTTTGTCTCTGATGCATTCGATAGAGCAAGGATGTGCGTCCGATGCAGCGAATGCGTCGATAGTGGCGGTTTCTGGGGATATCCGCGTCGAGCATATCCAGTCGGAAGACGGGCATGCGCTGGGAACGTGTGTCGAGGCCGGCGGGTATTTGCACCTTTCACTTGCCGGGTTATCAGAAGGAACGGCTCTGGCAGGAGAGGTATCCTTTTCGGATGAGATTGCGGAGGAATATGTGAGGAATGGGCGGTGGCTGCATGGATACGGATTTTCATCGGAGCACGTCTGCCGTTATTGGAACTATATGGCCGATATCGCGTCGCATTATGCTGATTTTAATCGGGCTCGGGACGGGTATTTCGTAGCGCAAGGCGTGAAGGCATATCCGGCTGCGACCGGTATCGAAGCGGTCTTCCCGGGGGAGCGGAGGATCTCGATCGGACTTGAGGCGTATCGGCCGATTGCGGATGGATCGGTCATCATCGCTCCAGTCGTTTCTGATATGCAGTGCGAGGCGAGCATGTATGGACCGAAGTTCTCACGCGCGACGAGCGTCGTATTCCCGAAAGACGGCATTGAGAAGCTGTACGTATCCGGAACATCGAATATCGGGAAAACAGGACAGTCTACGAAGGGGCAGGACGTTCATTCTGATATTTCCTATACCATGTCCTGTATCGGACACCTCTTATCGAAACGAGGTATGTCGCTTGAGGATATCGTTTCGGCACGCGCATACTTTCATGATGCGGCGGCATATCAGGCGTTCCTTAGTCTCTATCTCTCCGAGGGCTGGACATTTCCATATATACCTGTCTTTTCTTCGGTTTGTCGGAAAGAGCTTGTTTTCGAGATGGAGTGCCTTGCGGCTCATCCCTTTGGCACATAGCAAAGGATGGTGATATAGTGGAGATACCCGTATGTTTGTTTGATTATGTGGCAAGAAGCAGATTTTTCCGGCATATATCACAGGATTTCCAAGGATAGGAATCGCGGACACCCTCCGATTTCTCCGGATCCGAAGGAGTGGCCGAAGGAATGGAAGACCGTCCAGTATAAGACATATCCGCGTTTGCCGAAGATAGATTTGTTGGATAGCCGGATTGATGCCAGTTTATCTTCCCTTCTTTCTAAGAGAACAACCCGTCGCGAATATACTGGGGAGCCGGTATCTTTGATGGAGGTTTCTTCACTTCTCCAATGTTCCTGTGGAATGATCAATGGGCGATCCAGAGCGCAGCCATCTGCTGGTGCGCGGTATCCTATAGAGGCGTATGTAGCTATCTTGCAGCAGGGTGGGGATCTCCCGGTAGGATTGTATCATTATGATGTTTTGCATCATCGATTGGATGTTTTGTCGGATAAAAACATCAAGAGCGCGGATATCACGAAGTTTTTTACTTTTGATTGGACTGTGAAGGCTTCCGCTGTCATTATTTTGACGTCCGTTTTCGAACGAAGCCGGATGAAATATGGCGATCGGGGATATAGGTATGCGCTTCTTGAGGCCGGACATATTGGACAAGGAATCCATTTATCGATTGAGGCGATTGGTTTGGGGTGTTGCGCGCTTGGTGGAGCTGATGATATTGCCCTTGAACGTTGGCTTGATATCGATGGTATCAGTGAGTCGATCATGTATGTTATAGCGATAGGGAGACCAGTAGTGAAAGGAACATGATTATGGAGGTAGCGGATCAGAATCGAGTGTTGTTGCCGGACTCTTGGGAAGAGTTCTGTTGCATGAGCAGTTTTCTTCCGGCATTTGGAGCGGATGTTTATCCGCTTGGTGAGGCGTATAAGGATGTTTTTGTGGCGCCTTCGAGGTATACATCGACGCTGTCTTTTTCCGAGAGGCTTGCGCTCGATATTGAGCGTAAAGCGCTCCATCATCTCCGGCCTGTGAAGGATGCCGCCGTTCTCCGGAACTGGGAAGGCGCGGTTCCTCTCAAGTGGAAGAAGTTGTTTGATTATCTCTATAAGGCCGGAATCACAAGGCATCGATACCCGACACTTGACCAGGTACATAATGATGAGCCGAAGATATATTGTATCCGCTCTGTAGCCGCTCCTTTGAAGAATGCGGAGTATCCCTCACCGTATATCCAGCATGGCCGATACGGATTTGGTGCATCGACGGAGTATGAGATAGCGCTCTCGAAGTCTCTTGGAGAACTGCTGGAGCGCTATATGTTCATCATGCGGAAGGATATCAAGACGTGGACAGCTTCCGTCCGCGAGCTTCGCTTGGAGAAGAAACATTTCCTTGACCCGTTTTTCGTTGATCAGTTCGCGAAGTGGCAGAAAGAACGTTTTCCCGCGTTTCGGTTTGACGATGAGAGCCAGTTCCGATGGGTGCATGGTAAATCGCTCATGACCGGCAAAGGAGCACTGATACCGACGCAGCTTGCTTATTGGCACTATCGTCAGATTGCTGGCGAACCGGTGCTTCGGTCCGGAATCACGAGCGGCGCAGCTGGGATGTTCTCGCGGACGGAAGCGATCATCGGGGGTATCTATGAGATCATCCAGCGTGACGGATTCCTCGTCTATTGGCTGAACAGCATCGTGCCCGGAAGGATCGATCCAGCCTCTGTGATGGATGTAGACTCTCGCCGGCTGCTTGATGATTGTGAGCGATACGGTATCGATGTGCATATTCTCGATACGACGACTGAACTACGGATTCCGTCCGTGACAGTCGTATTGACCGACCGGTACGGTGGTGGCCCGGAAGTGGTTGTGGGGGCTGGATGTGACCGTTCTCCAGAGCGAGCCATCCATGCGGCGTTGGTCGAATCGCTCTCGAGCCGGTTTTGGTTGCGGTCTGCCATGGAAAAGGGGCGGAAGTATGCGCTTCCAGAATCTTATGAACCATTTGTTTCCGATATCCTTTTGCATGATAGGATTGTCTATTGGGCGAATCCTGGTATGCGGGAGAAGATCCAGTTCTTTCTTTCCGGTCCGATGAGGACGATCGACGAGGCCTTCCCGGAGAAGAGGGCGGATGTATCGCCAGGACAGGAGCTGGCCTGGCTCACCGAGCTTTTCCGGAAGAAAGGTCCAGCGTACGAGATCTTCTGTTATGAGGCGGAACATGAGGTGCTTGATGCTATCGGATATCATGTCATCATGTCAGTCATTCCGGCGATGCTGCCGATGTACCTCGATGAGACACGGGCGCCGCTCGGCCATCGGCGGCTCCATGAAGCGTGCCGAGCACTTGGCTATGAGCCTCCGGAGCATCCGAATCTGGTACCGCACCCATTCCCATGATCCTAGAAATGATGATTTTGTCAAAAGCGGTTGTCTTCAGTGGGGGAATATGGTACAGTCTAAGTACTTTCGTGTCGTGTCATTCGTAATTTCGATGCTGAATCCTATGGCCAAGACTTCCGTGAGAGCGGTCAGGCTCCTCTATTTGTCGATATTGACGCTTGTTGTGTTCGTAGTCGGGCTCTTCGCGAAGAATAGCGACAAAGCCACTCTATCCAAGGGAGACGAAGACGATGATTCGTTCAGGGTTCCATCGGCGTCGGCAGATACGCCTTCTGGCGCTGCTGCTTCCAGTGGCGCTAGCGCTAGCAGTGGTGACGGGTGGGATTGTAGCTCTAGTGGTTGTGGTTGTGCTGGTTGTGCTGGTAGTAGTGCTGGTAGTAGTGCTTCTGGTGCTGGTGCTGGTGCTGGTGCTGGTGCTGGTGCTGGTGCTGGTGGTGGTTGATTCCGTGTTCCGTATCGGAATTTAGTTTGGATATGAATACAAAAAATCAACGCACATTCAGGGTTCTTGCTGGATCAGTCGGGGTATTTTTTGTTTTCGTCGTTGGTATTGCCGTATGGAGCGCCGTGAAGGAGTACCCCGTGTCATCGTATGAGGCAGCTACGCACGCTTATCGTTCCGGGGATATGGCACGAGCGATAGCTGTTCTTGATGAGATGATACGTCGGGATGCTCGGACGGACGAAACGCAGCCAGTCATAGCGAGGCGCTTTTTGGCTCAGAGTCTTTTCTTGCGCGATCGGGAGGGCGATCGCGTCCGGGCTATCGAGCTGCTCCGTGAGATCGTTGAGAACCCTGCGGCGACGCCGGCTATGCGGGCTGCGGCGCTGAATGATATGACGGGGCTGTATATCGCTTCCGAGGATCGATGGATATTTGCAAAACGCGCTATTTTCCAGGGCGATCTGTTCGGAGGATTCCTTAGGGATGATGGCGTACCGATGGCGATGAAGCGGATGATAGAATATGGGTATGATCTCCATCCGACGCCTGACGCCGTGCTGTATATGGCGTATTGGTATGCGAGCTCGATACGTTCCAGCCGCGATGCGCCGAAGGATGAATACGTGCCGATGTTGTTGAAATGGCTCAATGAAGGAGAGAAGTTCTTTTCAGGGGAAAAGAAGTTCCGCCCCGAAGTCTATTCGAAGGAAGAGCTTGCCCAGCTTTATTTTCTTGATGCGGAAGCGCGGATGGTTTTAGCGCCATTAGCCTCGAAAGATTCGCCAACCATGATGGACGGCGAGGTATTGGTGGAGCAGGCGTACCAACGCGCTCTTTCGGCTTTGATGCCAGAAGACGATTTTCAATCGTATCAGCAAGGATTGGTCATCAGATTCCGTTATGCATCATTCTTGGCGAGTGCGTATGGGGATGCGCGTGCAGACGAGATACGTTCTTTGGTTGATCCGATAGTGCGTGCGCCGCGGAAATTTGCTCCTGATGATATCGTGACACCGATCGAGCGGATTGTACGCGGTACCAAGAATGCTGATTTGGAACGTATCGCTCCTAGTATCTGGACTGCTGTACAGTAGTAGGTGCCCACTTTCGTATCGAGGATTTATTATCAAACGAAGCGAGTGAAACGAGTCCACTAGCTGGCGGAGAGGGATTGGGTCCAAGACTTGCCTGTCCGAATCGTTATGTGAATCGTTGCAGGCGGGTTCTGGAATTCAATACCCGTTATTGAAAAGTAAAAACCAGCTGGAATTTTTTATAACCAGCCGGTTTATGTAATACTGTTTCATTTTCAGAATTTGATGAGCGTCTTGTCGGCGCCAGCGTTCCGTCGGTACGAGATGATATCGAAATCATATCCATCACCGCGGCAGCGTATCTCGATGCCGGCCTCCGGAAGATGCCAGCATGTGAACTTCTCTGGGCTTGACATGCTGTAAGAATGCCTGATTTTACGCTCGATGCGTAGGGCACGTACGGTATGTGGAGTGCCATCGATGGAACGGATGGAGATGTTTTCCCACCCGGAGATGTACCCCTCGGTAACGGTGGATCCGCGCTTTCCGTCTGAGGCGGACCAGGCGGTCGTCTTGGACCAGGAACTTCCCGGGCAGATCGGGTAATTGTAGTACATCGAATCGTATTCGAAACGGAGTTCTCCAAACCTGCCGGCCCAACGGTTTACATGGTTGAGATCGCTCGTGAGAGTGCCGTTCCAGTTATCCACGAATCGGCCTTGGGCGTCGGTTTTCACGATTCTGTACTGCCATTGTTTTCCGGCCCGGTTTTCATACACCCACATGTCGCCGACCGAATAAGCGGGGCGTCCGATGCATTCTTTTTGTTGCGTGGATGCCTCGGACGCTTGGTTCGATTGCGCATTCGCAGCGGAGAAAGGCATGATGATAAACGACAGGGCGAGAAGAAGCGATGAAAGAAAGCTTTTCATGGAAACCTCCGAGTTGTTAAGGTATGGGGGATGTCATATACTGAAGTAGATGACATACTGGCAATATGCACCTTTTTTGTAGTTTTGTCAAGTATTCGCTATGGAAAAATCTGGAGTTTTTGCGCACTTGAAACAGGAAATCGCTGATAAAGTGGTTGTTTTTGGCCGCAATCAGCGGATAGCCGGTCTATTCGGACGGCAATCCGCGTGGCTTTTTGACTTCCGTAACATATTCCTTGAGCCGGAGATTTTGGAATCCATAGCGGATCTTTTTTTCGAGCGGATGGCAGCGGAGAACATCGAGGTGCCGTACCAGGTCGGTGGCGTGGAGACGGCGTCCATACCGCTCGTGGCCGGCATCGTGATCGGCGCGAAGAAGCGCAGCCTTGATATCAACGGTTTTTTCGTGCGCAAGTCCCGCAAGAAGAGTGGTTTGCTCAAGATGATCGAAGGGCAGTTCCGCGAGCGGGACGTGGTGCTGGTCGATGATCTCATGAATACCGGGCAGAGCCTGATCCGTCAAGTGGAGATCATGGAGGGTTTGGGTCGGAGAGTGCGGGCCGTATTCGTCATCCTGCGTTTCCGGGATGAAGCGTACTACCGGTATTTTCATGAGCGCGGCATCCGGATCATCAACCTCTTCACGCTTGATGATTTCGGTCTGCAGCTCGGCGGTGATGAGGCTCAGGAAACGAATCGGATGCCGTTTCGGAAGGAGTGGGTCTTCCGGAGTCCAGATCCAGACCTCTTCATCGTTGCGCCGAAATCAGCGCCAGCGATCGACGACCTGAGACTGTATTTCGGGACTGATAGCGGCCGGTTCTGGGCGCTGGACAAGAAGAGCGGGGAAACGATCTGGGAGTATCGTATCGGTCTTCGGAAACGCGGCAATGCCATACTTTCCTCGCCAGCGCGTATCGGCGATTTGGTCTGTTTCGGTGCCGATGATGGTAATATCTATGCGCTTGACGCGGAGACAGGAAAGCGCCGATGGGTCTTTATGGAAGCCGATCGCGTCGCGGCGTCACCGTGTGCCGTGCCGGCCGAAAGAATGCTGCTTGCCGGGATCGGGACAGGCATCTGGAGCAAGCAGGGGAGCGCGATCGCTCTCGATGCGCGGACCGGGAAGAAACTTTGGGAATACCGGACGCCGGCACCGCTCCATGCGTCACCGAAGCATTCGGCGAAACATGGGCTGGCAGTCTTCGGGTCTGAGGATGGGAGCGTATACGTGCTGGATGCCCGGACGGGAGCACTCCGATGGAAGTTCGTTTCCGGCGGTGCAATCAAGGGCTCGTTCGCTCTTGATGAGAAGCGCGGGCTGGTTGTCTTTGGTTCGTATGACGGCTTTGTCTATGCGCTCGATATCGGAAGCGGTCGCGAACGATGGAGGTTCCGCACTGAGGCAGGCATCCATTCTGATCCGCTCATCGAGGAGGATACGGTGATAGCGGCATCGCTCGATAAGCGTCTTTACGGCATCTCGCTTGATGATGGCGCGCGCCGCTGGATGTTTGATGCGCGGAGCCGGATCTTCGCATCGCCGATCTTCGCGGATGGGAAGATATATGTCGGCTGCAATAACGGCCGATTCCATGAGGTCGATCCGGCGACCGGCCGGGAGACGGGGTTCTTCCAGACGACGGAACGGATCACGACGAGAGCCATCTATGATCCGGCGACTGGGCGGTTCTATATATCGACGTTCGCGAATGAGGTATACTGCTTATATCAAGATGATAGCGAGGATTAATGGATGTTGTGTAGTGCAGCTTATTAGTTTCGTTTTTTCTTTAGGTGCTTGTGTAGAAATATATGTCTGAGATACCCAGATATTATGCTGCTCTTATCGATGATCATTCCCGCGCTCTACTGGCGATAGGAAAGAATTTTCCGGTAGTGGCGATGCTTGCGGGATGTACCCCGGATACAAGGCTGGATTTTTCGGTGGATTGGCCGAATTATCTCGGGAGGGTTTCTGGCGGGGTTCTCTTCAGGATTGTCCGGTCAGAAGAATATCCTCTTTGGAGGTGGGAGTTCGCGTCGAGGAAATTCTTGAGAACGCCGAAGACCGTTCTGAATGATGGTTTGCGAGAGAAATCGCTATTAGCCATGGCAAAATACTTGGCTTTTGAAAGAGTCATCTGGCATCTGGATGTGGTTAGAATCAGATTTTCTCGGGGGGTTGCTTTTCAAGAGACAGTTTTTTTCGAGAAGCAGCGGGAGGCATTGATGTTCCGCGAGTCCGGATATGACGAGAGTATGGCAATAGAGTGTCCGTATGTGCTGCAGTACGCGGATTTTTCCGGTATTTCGCTGCAGCAGGCTGCTGATGATATCCTGCTCAAATCGAAATTCGATAGGGACTTGCTCATGAAGACCGAGCTTTTACGTCTTAAGTTTTTTCGGCGCATCAAGGAAGCTCAGAAGCCGGAAGAAGTCGCTTTGGTTATCAGGGATTTTTTCAACGATTATTATACGAGTTAATGATTTTTCGGTATGGGTGCGAATCTCCTGTATTACACGACAAAAATTACGGTTGACCCAGAAAATTTTCATTTTTCTGGCATGCGCCTTCTTGGGCGATTTACGAGCCTGTATGGACCGCTGGTGGATTTTATCGATAGGACCGGTACCATAGTGACGCCGATCCGTACTGCGTCAATGTTTCCGATGCCGGCGTATCGGCCGATTACGAAGACGTTTGAGGAAATTTGCAATGAGCGGGCGCAAGAATTGTTGGCGCGCGCTGATCAGCTCAATGCCCGTTTTTATGTCTCTTATTCTGGCGGTATCGATAGCACGCTAATGCTTGTATCCTTGCTCAAGAACGCGACGTTGCGGCAGAAAGAGAATATCGTAGTCCTGCTTTCTGATGAATCCATAGCAGAAAATCCGAATTTTTATCGGGACCACATCTGGGGGAAACTCCGGACTGATTCTATCGAGATGTTCCCGTATCTGCTCGGTACGGACGCCATGTTCGTCGGCGGCGAGCATAATGATCAGTTGTTCGGATCGGATATGATGGGCAAGCTAATCGTTCGTTTCGGCCCGGAAATCATCCAACAGCTGTATAAGAAAGAGACGTTCCGTACGTTTTTCGGGGAATTGCTTGGCGATGATGTTGAGGCGCGGGAGTTTTATCTTGATCTGTTCGAGCGATTGAAGGATGCTGCACCGATTCCTATCGTGACGAACCATGATTATCTCTGGTGGATCAATTTCTCGCTGAAGTGGCAGGTCGTATTTATGCGTATGTTGTCGCGCATC
Organism: Candidatus Moraniibacteriota bacterium; assembly: GCA_963743885.1. Classification (GTDB taxonomy): domain Bacteria; phylum Patescibacteriota; class Minisyncoccia; order Moranbacterales; family UBA1568; genus UBA1568. The sequence continues at coordinate 126,320 of CAVURJ010000002.1, forward strand.
TCTCCGAGGAATGCGCCTCGTATAGGTAAGGGATATCTCCGGACAAGGTACGATCATTTTTATACCACTGACGATTTTCAATTATGGAGCTTGAATAATCCTGAGAAGAAGATCAAGGATAGGTGGAATACTTACAAGTGGCCGTGCAAGGATATCATCTATGGGTATACGGGCGATGCCGAATATCGCGACCACAAGATAAAGCGCGGATCGCTGTATTCCGTTCTTGCACAACAGGCGTCATTTGGTTTCATCGATGATTCGATGATGTTCCATCGGTCGCTTGATTTGAGCAAGTATTATAATGAAAGCAATGACTTTGCGCGTTGATAGATACCTATTTTCTAGCGTGGTTGAGATAAATAAAATCAGGTATGAGCAAAAAAAGTCCTATACCGATTCCGGTATAGGATCCATGCTTTTGAAGGCTTGGCCGTCAAGGTTTCTTCGTGAGCTGCACGCTTTGGCCGGACCTTTGCCAAGAAACGACATTGAAGTCCCGCCCGTCGCCTTGGCAGCGCACCTCTGTAGCGGCTTCGGGGAGATACCAGCACGTGAAAGTAGTCGGTAGATTGTCGCCGGGCAGCACACCTTTTCGCTCTATACGGAGCGCGCGTAAGCGTCTTTCCTCGCCGGTTTCCAACGAAATAGTGATGATCTCCCAGTCTTTCACCGCAACCTCGAAGGGAGCCGATCCTCTCTTCCCGTAGGAGTTTGTCCAGTTCACGTATCCGTTCCAGGATTTCCCAGGGTATATCGGATAATCGTAGTACCGGTTGTCTGGGCTGAAAGTAATGGTACCGCCTCTTCCAAACGTCCGGACTTTGTTGAAGGCGGGATTGCGTACATCGCCTTGGTTATCCGTGATGTTGCCGGTTGGATCGATGCTTTCCACGCGGAGCACGGTCACTCCGTTTGGTGCCTGGATGGTCCATTGATCACCAACGGAATAGACGGGCTGCTCAATACGGTCTTCCATGGGCGAAGCCGCGGCCTGCTGATCGGTCGCCAGAACATGCGCCGAGGAGGTAAGGCCAGCAAGTATTGCTAGAACAACGAAAGAAAAGCGTTTCATAGAGATCTCCTTCTGGATTTGGTTGTCAAGTGTACAATAATACCGGAATGGTATTTAGTATAAGTAAAGACTATTTTTTGAAATTTGTCAAGTATTTTTGACAACTAAGAGAATAGGGGGTAGCCTAAGGGGCGCGGTTCTTTGTTTCGTCCAACGTCCAAGAAAGGAAGGTGTTCCATGAGTGATTCTGATAAGACGGCATCGGTTCCGTCATCGGGAGAGGAGTTTGTCCACCAATCCAGGCTGATGCAGCTGTTCGGTGTCCGGTACTTCGAGTCAGGTGTCCGGGAAGTCGTCGCTTCGCATCCGTTCGATGCGTATACGTACAAGACTTACTTCGGTTCGCACCGCATTGAAGTCGAACAGGGGGATAGCGTCTGGTATTTGGACGACAATGGCCGGACAGCTAAAGTGTCCAATGGTCCTTGCGGGGTTGACAGTGCCATCTGGGCGACGGTGATCCGCGGATACCGTGTCATGGGAGATCGCGCCGTCAGTCTCTCGACGAACAGCAATCTGCCGTATGTCAATGGCTGCTCCACATGGCAGGTGTTCCCGCCGGATCGTCCCGGCGATCCGACGCTCCAACATCTCAAGATCCCGCCGTATTCGTCGGAACAAGCGCACCATATCCATAGCACGGTCCGCATCGTGTATGTGCTCGAAGGCCACGGATACAGCAAAGTCGGCATGCGGGGCAATTACGTCATGCAGGAGCTCAAGCCGGGAATGTTGGTTGTGCTCGAGAAGATGGTCCCGCATCATTTCGAGACGCCGCAAGGGGAGTGGCTGTCAGTCATTCCGCTCCATGTCTTCAGCGCCCTGCCTGGCGGCATCGAGAACAACCACCCGATGTTCAATGGGACGTATCTCATGAACCAAGGTGGCTGACATATGCGTATCAGAACGGCTCGAAACCACGAGCCGTTTTTTTCTTATTCTTTGCCCTTGACTGTGTCCATAACAGGGAGTAGTCTGTGGGCGCAGTTCTTTGGCTTTTATAGAGTGTTATTTCCAACCAAGGAGGTGGATCATGCAGATCTTTTCACCGTTCGAAGGCCTCGCTATTTTGGCGGGCTATGCGGCCGTCATTTCGTCTATCGTCTGGTTTTTCTCGCGCGGGTTCATTTTCAGCAAGCTGAGTTTTCTCGTTGCGAAACGAGAAATCGGCATGGTGCCGGCTGCGTTTTCCATCGCAGCTGCCTGGATCTGGGCGCCGGCCTTGTTCGTTTCGGCGGAAAAGGCGTACACCCAGGGTTGGATCGGGCTGTTCTGGTTCCTCGTTCCCAATATGGGGTGCCTGATCCTCTTCTCGTTCTTCGCCAAGCGATTGCGCGAACTTTTTCCCGAGGGCTACACGCTTTCCGGGTACATGCGCAAGCGGCATTCGGAACGGGTGCAGAATGTCTATCTCGTGGCATTTTCCGGTCTGGCCGTGTGCTCATTTGCGGTCCAGCTACTTGCTGGAGGGAAGATCATCTCATCGCTTACGGGGCTGCCATACTTCTGGGTGACAGTACTATTGGCGCTCATCCCCGTTGGGTATTCGCTGTATGCCGGTCTCAAGGCATCCATCATCAGCGACTTCCTGCTTATGGCGGTGATGTTGTTCCTGGGGGGAACAGTGGTCTTGTCAGCAGTGTCTGCTGGCGGCGGTTTCGAAGTGGTGATGAACGGCATGAACGGAAAGAGTGGCACGTATACAGACCTGTTTTCCGGCGACGGACTGAATGTCTTTCTGACGTTTGGCATCCCGGTGACTATCGGTCTCCTCTCTGGTCCGTTCGGTGATCAGAGTTTCTGGCAGCGATCGTTCGCGATCAAACGTCCGTCCGTCCAGCCGGCGTTCATAGCGTCAGCGTTCATTTTCGGGGCGGTGCCGCTCATGCTCTCAATGCTCGGATTCTTGGCAGCTGGTTTGGGGATGGACGTGAAGAATACCGCTCAGGTGAATATGGAGACGGTATCGGCTTTGCTGCCCGTCTGGGTAATCATCCCATTTCTGTTTCTGCTTTTCTCTGGGCTGGTGTCGACGCTCGATTCCAATCTGTCGGCGTTGTCTAGTCTTTCGGGGCATGACGTGCTCTCACGGGTGAAGCGGGGCGTCGAAGAGCATGATCGGAAGGATGTCATGGGGTACTCGCGGTGGGCAATGGTGGCTCTGGTGATCGGCGGTATCGCGATTGCCAATATTCCGGGCCTTACCATTCTCTATCTGTTCCTGTTCTATGGGACGCTCCGGGCATCGACGCTCCTTCCGACCATCATCACGCTGCTGAAGAAAGAGGTGAGTGAGAAGGGGGTGTACTGGGGGATCATTGTATCTCTCACGTGCGGTCTGCCAATCTTCGCTTACGGCAACCTGAACAAGATCGCTCTGATGATCATCGTCGGCTCCTTGTTTACGGTACTGGCTTCGGGTATCATCACGCTCGCGGCGAGCGCGTATGAGAACTGGCGTCGACGGAAGTTCGCAGAGATGGTCTGATCGAGAAGCATCTCATGAGGAGAGTGGATAGTTATCCGCCCTCCTCTTTTTCTTGCCAAGTGCAGCGCAGGTAAAATCGGGTCAGTATCCCACGCTCGTTTCGCTGGCTGTGGAGAGCCTTGATTCAGGGCCCTTGCCTCAGGGTCTTAATACCCGTTATAATAAGGGAGACAAGGTGTCTCTAATGAAAGTATTAACGAACGCACGTATGCAGTCCGAGAAGCCCTCGTTTGCCCGGTTCGGCAGCAGCGGTAGTTTTTCCGCTCCGGCTCGTCCGTCGGCGAATCCATCTGTCGCGCCGCAGGGCGCTCCCGAGTCTCGCCCGTCTAAGGCGGCGGTGATGTTTGATGCGCTGGTCTCCGTAAGCCTGGTCGCGCTATTCTTCGGCCTTCCGATTTTCTTTACCGGGTTGACGCTGCAGGGGCTTGCGTTTGAGAAACAGATTTATTTCTATTTCTGGATTCTCGTTGGCGCGGTCGCCTGGGTTTCAAGAGGGGTCATTCTCGGCGAGATGAAGATTCGCCGTACCCCGCTCGATATCCCGATAGCGTTGTTTGTCGCGGCGTATGTCCTCGCAGCATTCTTTTCAGTGGACCGCTGGCATAGCTTCTGGGGATTCTTCGGCGATCCGTCGCGCGGTGTCGTATCGGTCATCGCGCTCGCGCTCGCCTATTACCTCATCATGAGCCATTTCACGCAGAAGCGTTTCGCGTGGATGTTCGGCTCGTTCCTCGCCTCCGGGTTCTTGGTGACGCTTTGGAGTCTATTGGTCGTCATGAAAGTCCGCTTCTTGCCAGCGGCGTTCGAGCAGTTCGCGCCGCTCAGCCTGATGGGAACTATCACGTCGCTTACGCTTTTTCTCGCACTGCTCATTCCGCTTTTTGTGACAGCGCTCTTCCTGCTCTGGCAGGATGGGGCTCTGGCAAAGAGTGTCCGACGAAATGTTCTGACAGGAGCTGTGATTGTCGGGTTGACGCTCGCGCTTTTCCTGCTCCTCACTCTGTATTCATATGTGCCGTGGGTCGCGGTACTCGGCGGCTTCGCTGTCCTTCTCGTATATATCCTGGCACAGATTGTTCGTCCGGCTGAACAGTGGACGTGGGTGCCGATGCTCGTGTTCGTCTTCATGCTCGCCTTCCTCATGATTGGTAAGAACGGCCTCGCGCGTGCGCAGCTGCCGATCGAGATCGCACCGAAACTCAACCTGTCTTGGCAGGTGGCCAAGGAATCGGCGAAGGAGCATTTCCTCTTCGGCGTCGGTCCGGCCCAGTATGGCTATGCATTCTCCATGTTCCGACCACAAGAATATAATGCGAATGCGCTTTACACCATGCGCTTCTTCCAGGGGACTGGTTTGTTCCCGGAGGCTGTTTCGTCGGTGGGCGCTATCGGGACGGTCCTATTGGCTGTGCTCTTTCTCTCCTTCCTTTCGATCAGTCTCTATCTCCTTACACATGAGAAGCAGCGCAACAAGATTCGTTCGCTTGGACTACTCTCGGCTTCCGCGGTACTCGTCATCGCCTCATGTGTCTCGGTGGTGAACGGCCCGCTCCTTCTCGTTGGGGTGCTGTTGGCGACACTCTCGCTCGCGACACTGCTTTGGGAGAGCGGATCTGAAGAACGTTATCTCCAGCTATCGTTCAAGGCATCGCCGAAGTTCGCTCTCGCCCTTGCCTTCATCTTCATGGTGGTATCGGCCGGTGTAGCGTTCCTCTTCGTCTTCATGGGAAAGGTATTCGTCGCTGATGCGTATGCCGGGAAGGCATCGCGTTTGTCGGCTATGCAGCAGGGAGCAGATGCTGCCAAGGTATTGGTTCAGGCGGTCAAGATGTATCCGCAGGAGGGACGTTATTATACCCGTATCGGTCAGGAGTACATGGCCCTGGCCAATGTTGAGGCAGCGAAGCCGGAAAATGATCGAGATACTACCCGGATTGAGTTTTATGTCCGTGAGGCGGTCAGGGATGCCGAGATCGGCAAGATGATGATGCCGAATGATGTGATGGCGGTGGAGTCGCTCGCGCTCGTCTATGAGAATAGCAGTATCTACGCCAAGGATGCTCTCGCCAAGTCCGAAGAATATTATCGCCGCGCTTTGGAGCTTGAGCCGCACAACCCGATTTATTCCGTCAAGCTGGCCCAGATCAAGAAGGCGTCAGCCGATGCGATCAAAGAAGAGACGGCTGATCGTACGGCGCTTTATGTCGAAGCGAAAAACCTTTTCGAACAGGCAATCAGCGAAAAAGAGAATCTGGCCTCGGCTCATTATGGGCTCGCTCTGACACACTCCGTGCTCAAGGAGACTGATCAGGCGATCGAGAGCGCTTCGCATGCCGTATCGTTTGAGAAGAACAATCTGAACTACCAGTATAATCTCGGGGCGCTCTATCAATTGCGCAATAAGGATGATGATCGCGATCGTGCTGAAGCTCTCTTCAGGGGAATCCTGGAGAAGAATCCGAAACTGATCGATGTCCGTCTCTCGCTCGGTATTCTGTATGAGCAACAGAATAGGAAGAATGAGGCGACCGCCCAGTATCAGGAGATTGTCAGTCTCATACCGGCTGATGTCGAAGGGGCAGCGAAGCAGACGCGTGAACAGGTGGAGAAGTTCATCCAGAATGTGAAGAGCGGGACAGGTAATCTGAAGAAGGCCGCGGAAGCGGTCGCACCGTTCACCTCAGAGCAGGTGCCGGCTGGTCCAGCTTTAGCCGTTCCGTCTGATCCGAATGCCTCGCCGCTCGCTCCAGAGGCTGGTCAGTAGAGGAAAATGACGTTCCAATCCGCCTGCCCTTCGGGTAGGCGGATTTCCTTTTGTGGCTGTTCGGAGCTGGTTTTTCTAGTGTTCAGTATTTTTGGCTTAGAATAGGTATTTTTTTGAGCAAAATACGCCGATCAGAAAGGGAGTGCTTTCTTGTAGGGAAGGATATCGCTGGCCCCCTTGACATCTTTTCATGGATTGCGTAAGATGGATATTACGAGCCAAAAAGACGTATGACATACGGATTTCTCGGCTCATACAGATACTGCATGAACATCAACCGGACAATCTAAACGTCAGCGTATTGTGAAGAGATGATAGTCTCTCCGCGAGGAGAGATTTTCATTTCCGCATAAGCGCCTTAACAATTCATGTCTTTTCTGAGATGGTCATGTTTCGCCTGGCAGCGGAAAGCGAACGGGTTATCTTGGAATAGTCTAAATGATGTAAGGTCAAGCTCATGAGATCTTCGCAGATCTCATGAACAAGCAATTCAACCGATAGTGCAGTATGCTGTTGCGCGGACTGATGCGGACTGGAACGGACTGATGCGGAATTTCTGCATAGGTCTGTGTAAAGTCAGTATTGGTCAGCACATTGAGCGTTCTTCACTGTCAACCGATTGTCCGTGAGTACTTTCATCATAGCGTCGCAAGACGCCGTGATGGAATATTTGCGGACAATGGAATCAAGAAGGTTACTTAACGCATGGTGTGGATGCCTTGACTGAAGCAAGCGATGAAGGACGTAGGAGGCTGCGATAAGCCTCGGGGAGCTGTCAAGCAAGCTTTGATCCGGGGATTTCCGAATGGGATAACCCTTCCGATCTTCATGACGGAAAACCGTATCTGAATACATAGGGTACCGAAGCAAACCCTGGGAATTGAAACATCTTAGTACCAGGAGGAAAAGAAATCAATAGAGATTCCGTAAGTAGTGGCGAGCGAACGCGGAACAGCCTAAACCACCGAGCTTGCTCGAGTGGGGTTGCAGGGCTTGTGGACTCGATTGATCGGGGTCACTGCAGTGTTGCTAGCAGAACGTTCTGGAAAGAACGACCATAGAGGGTAATAGTCCCGTATGCGAAAACGATACTGCACTGATGCACAAGTACCTAAGTAGGGCGGGACCGGAGAAATCCCGTTTGAATCTGGGAGCACTAACTTCCAAGGCTAAATATTGCTTCAGATCGATAGTGAACTAGTACCGTGAGGGAAAGGTGAAAAGCATCCCGATAAGGGAGGTGAAATAGATCTGAAACCCTATGCTAACAAAGAGTCGGAGCCGTCGCATCACACTGCGTGTGATGCTAAATTCAAAATGCAAATTTCAAAAAATGTAAAACTTTGGTTCTTGCTGAGCAAGTCGGACAATTTATACTGAATAATCTAAAAATCCGTAAGCGTAGCGAACATAATAATTTTGATTTTTGATTTTTAAATTTTGATTTTAGCGAACATCACGCATAGCGTGATGCGAGCGGTGACGGCGTGCTTTTTGCAGAACGATCCAACGAGTTAGTTCTACGCGGCTGTCTAAGGGATGACGAATTCCGGAGACATAGTGAAAGCGAGCCTGAATAGGGCGAATATGGTCGCGTGGACTAGACCCGAAGCCAGGCGAGCTACATATGAGCAGGGTGAAGCGCGGGTAAAACCACGAGGAGGCCCGAACCCACTCAGCCGTGCAACACTAGGGGATGACTTGTGAGTAGGGGAGAAATTCCAATCGAGCTTGGCAATAGCTGGTTCTCTCCGAAATAGCTTGAGGGCTAGCGTCTTGTAAATTATACCCGAGAGGTAGAGCTACTGGATGAGAATTCGCGGTTCGCCGTAGGCTTTTCAACCAAACTCCGAATACTCGAGGTACGTATCCAAGGCAGTCAGTACTCCGGGGCTAAGCTCGGAGCACAAAAGGGAAACAGCCCAGATCGTCAGTCTAAGGTCCCTAAATCTATGTTAAGTGGGAAAGGAAGTGAAGTTTCTTAGACACCTAGGAGGTTGGCTTAGAAGCAGCCATCCTTTAAAGAGTGCGTAACAGCTCACTAGTCTAGAGACTTCGCGCCGAAAATGTAACGGGGCTAAACATAGTACCGAAGCTACGGATTTTATCGCAAGATAAAGTGGTAGGAGAGCGTTCCGTATGCGCTGAAGCGGAAGGGTGACCAACCGTGGAGCGTATGGAAGTGAGAATGTTGGAATGAGTAACCGCAATGAGGGTGAGAGCCCCTCACACCGAAAGTCTAAGGTTTCCTGGGCAATGGTGATCATCCCAGGGTTAGTCGGTCCTAAGGCGAGGCCGAAAGGCGTAGTCGATGGACATCAGGTTAATATTCCTGAACTATTTGTATATTCGATGGAGAGACGCATCTCTGTATCTCTTGCCCCTTATTGGATTGGGGTATGCGTATTGAGGACGTTGTACAGGCAAATCCGCACAGACATAGTCCAATGGATGGTTGGACGACGTCTGTAGCAATACCGGCGAAGAACGAAGTGGAGCAGGGTGCCAGGAAAATCTTCTAAGGTTAGTATACAGATATCCGTACCGCAAACCGACACAGGTGGACTGGGCGAGTAGCCTAAGGTGAACGGGAGAGCCTTCGTTAAGGAACTCGGCAAAAAAGCTAGGCGTAAGTTCGCAATATGCCTTGCCATCCGCAAGGGTGGCCGCAGCGAAAGTTTCCCAAGCGACTGTTTACCAAAAACACAGCTCTCTGCAAACCCGTAAGGGGAAGTATAGGGGGTGACACCTGACCAGTGCTGGAACGTTAACGGGAGCGGTGCACGCCAATCCCCGAAGCGCCAGTGAACGTCGGCGATAACTATAGAACGATTGTAGTTATAAAATTTGGCCAAATGCTGGAAACTCCGAATGAACCGATATGTACTCGCCTGAAATAAATGGCAGTGAAAATCAGTATCAGTGAGAGTATCGCGGGATACGAGTCGGACAATCAGCAGGAAAGACTCTTATGCAAGATGACCAATGGTTGAAACAAGATTCCACCTGAAGTGGGCCACTATTTAGCTGGTTTCGCAGATGGGGAAGGAAGTTTCATAGTCAGTTTACGACAGCGACCGTGATCATACACTTGGTTGGCAAGTCGTCCTCACTTTCAATGTAGCTCAAAAGGAGAGCTATATCCTTTCGCAATTCAAAAGATATTTGGGTTGTGGAAGACTACAAGAAAGGAAAGATGGCGTGTTCTACTACGTGTGTGCCAATCCGCAATCGATTCAGGAGAAAGTAATTCCTTTTTTCAAGCGATGTCGAATTTCGATCGCAGAGAAAAAAGAAAAATTTCGCTGTTTTCTGTCGTATTGTAGAGAAAGTTTTCAACAAAGAGCATCTGACTGGAAGCCGGGCTGAATGAAATCATCAGGTTACGTGAAGAGCTCAATGACGGTCGGGGACGCAGGCGAAAGTTTGCGCTCACTGATTATGAAAACTTTCAAAAAGAGAATCCTCAGAGACTATACGCCAAACCACGGGCCTTCCGGAAGGAAAGCCATGCTGGATGATATAGTCCGATCTCATGGGTAACTATGAGTTTGATCTCCTGCTATCAATAGAGATCGAAAAGGTAAAGAAGCGAATTCTTTCTGAACACAGGTGCACGAATCGTCCTAAGGTAGCGAAATTCCTTGGCAGGTAAGTTCTGACCCGCATCAAAGGCGTAACGACTTGAAAACTGTCTCAACGAAGAGCTCGGTGAAATTGCAATGACGGTAAAGATGCCGTCGACCTGCAGCAAGACGAAAAGACCCCGTGGAGCTTTACTACAACTTGGTATTGACTTTGAGTTTTTGTTGCCGAGCATAGGTGGGAGACTTTGAAGCGCCGCTTTGGTCGGGTGGAGTCATCAGTGTAATACCACCCTGTATGATTTTAAACGCTAACCCTGGACTGTTATGAGTAACGAAACTTATACGAACCAGCAAATGCAATATGATCAGTTATTCTGATTGTATTCTGCGCGCTCATAAATTTCTCGAGTTTCATACCAGTCCGGGGACAGTGCCTGGCGGGTAGTTTGACTGGGGCGGTCGCCTCCTAAATGGCAACGGAGGCGTTTACAAAGGTTGGCTAGGTCCGGATGGAAATCGGACCGATAGTGCAAAAGCATAAGCCAGCTTTACTGAGAGACCCATCAGTCGATCAGTTACGAAAGTAGAATTTAGTGAACCGACCATCGCTTATAGGAGCGTGGAAGATCATCAGATAAAAGTTACCCCGGGGATAACAGGCTGATCCCTCCCAAGAGTCCACATCGACGGAGGGGTTTGGCACCTCGATGTCGGCTCATCGCATCCTGGGGCTGGAGAAGGTCCCAAGGGTTTGGCTGTTCGCCAATTAAAGCGGTACGCGAGCTGGGTTCAAACCGTACAGTAGTTATAAAGTGAAAAGTTGAAGGTTTTTAAAGTGTATTCTTGCTTTAGAGACTTGATAACTTGACGGACTTTTGACTCTTGTACAGTTTGAACCCCGAGGTGGTTTGCGACATCAAATGGGTTTTTCGTCTTTGAAAAAGTCCTGACATAACAGTCAGGTCCCGACTATCATCATGTTGGGAATAGATAACCAATCACATCACGGCGGTACTTTCTTTGTAGAAAGTAACAAGCTGACTTATATCGGTGGAGCCCTTCACGAAACGAAGGGTCATACCGAGGGAAGAAGATGGTTGAAAGTTTTTAAAGTTCATAAAGTTGAAAGTAAATACGAATTCGTGTTCACTTGATAAACTTTTTAACTTTATACTTGATAAACTAAATTCGCCTGTAGAGACTAAACGTCAGCAGTCTTCTGAGCAATCAGGAGATGAAGCTATAGTCCAATGCACTTGGTAACAAGTGGTAACATGCGTGAGACAGGTTGGTTTCCTATCTGCTGTGGGCGTGTGTGGCTTGAGAGAACTCTTCCTTAGTACGAGAGGACCGGGAAGAACGAACCTCTGGTGTATCTGCTGTTCCGCCAGGAGCATCGCAGAGTGGCTATGTTCGGGCAGGATAACCGCTGAAAGCATCTAAGCGGGAAGCCGAGCTCAAGATAAGGCCATACCCCTCACTTGATTTGCGTAGCATTCATATGCAAGCGATCAGTGAGCTCTTCTCTCGAAATCAGAGAGTGGATAACTGGTGATTCGTGGTAACCATGTAGGTTATAACGCAAATCAAGTGAGGGGGAATTTCCTAGAAGATGACTAGGTTGATAGGCTACAGGTGGAAGCGTGGCGACATGTTAAGCCAAGTAGTACTAATAAATTCAAACGACTTTCTTCGTTCCAGTACGGTTGGCAGTGAAGAATGCTTGAAAAGGGGAGACAGTATATCATTTCAGAGGACAAAGACAATTTTGGAGAGGAGTGTTCCCGGTGTTTCTAGCGATAGGGCCACACCTGTTCCCATACCGAACACAGCCGTTAAGCCTATCAGCGCCGATGGTAGCCATCAAGGCAAGAGTAGGTCAGTGCCGGGAACATTCCTCTTCAAAGAAACGAAGATAGCCTGAACAAGGCTGTTTTTTTGTGCCCGGATCCCGTATGTCCGAGTATGCCCGGTAGTAGAACTTCGACCGGCATTAAAGATGGGCCTTGAAAAGAGATTGAAGCGGAATATTAATTGAAAATCGACTTCGGTATCCCCTCAAAGAGATCGTCGAAGTTTCACTGACCTAGGTATGCTATAATTCCTAGTAGCAGAGTCAGAAGCTTCATAAATATGAGGTCTTTTGGTTTCTTGTCTCTTGCTTCCCTGCCTACCGGCAGACAGGTTATCTCTTATCTCCTCTGAGAATATGTATTCATCTTCCAGAAAAAAGCGGCAGATTGTCGTCGGCACGGTATTCATCGCTCTCGTGGCGCTGTTTTTTACGGGATTTTACTATGCCTTCATCAAGGGTCCGGAGACATGCTTTGACAAGAAGCAGAATCAGGACGAGCAGGACATAGACTGCGGTGGCGTTTGCGCAGCTGTCTGTGTTGAGAAAATTGAGGCCCAGGATATCAGTATCATCGAGAAGGCGTTCGTGCCGGGTGGCAGCGGCCGTTATGATGCCTTGGTCCGCGTCTACAATCCGAATGATATGGTGGGGGCGTCATCGTTCGTCTACACGATCGATCTCAAAGACGCATCGGGCAAGGTGCTCGCGACCCGGACCGGGAAGAGCTACATTCTTCCGCAAGAACGAAAGTATATCATGGAAATGGGAATTATTTCGTCAGTTGCGCCAGTTTCGGTTTCAGTTTTGGTGAGCGATGTGCGTTGGGAAAGGTTTTCTGGATATCAAGAGCGCCCGCAAATCAATATTTATAACAAGCGGTATGGGCTTGCGAGCGACAGCATCAATTTCAGCAGAGCGTCTGGCCTGGTTTCTAATGAAAGCCCATTTGATTTTCAGTCGGTCATAGTGCGTGTTATTCTTCGTGACCGGGATGGGAGCGTGTTAGCCTTCAATTCAACGGAGCTTCGAACCATGAAGTCGCACCAGGAGAGAGAGTTCATCCTTCCATGGCCGGAATCATTTCCAGGAACAGTAGAGAAGACGGAGATGGAAGTGGATGCGGATGTGTATCATTCCGATAATTTCACCAAGCAGTATTTTTCTGGCGGAAGATATCAGGAGTTCGCTCCGCCTACTGCATACTAGGGATAGGTGTTAGGTTGTAGGGTATAGGGTGTAGTCGGAAGGGTAATTATCCCTCCGTTTTCTAACCCCTAACCCCTAACCCCTAACCCCCCCCCTAGTCCTGATGCTTCGTTCCGTCTTCAAGCTCGATTGGATCCTTCTTTTTTCCGCATCCATCATCCTCGGTGTCGGCCTTTTGGTGTTGTATAGTCTTTCTGTGGGGGCTGGTGCGGATTACTTCCTGAAACAGCTCATCTTTTCCGTAGTAGGCATCGCGGCTATGGCGTTCGTAGCGACGCTCGATTATCGCCATATAGCCAAGCACAGTACGGCGCTGTATTTCGGTACGATCCTTGTGCTCACGTTCGTGCTGCTCTTTGGTAAGACGGTCAATGGTACCGCGGGCTGGCTTTCGGTCGGTATCTTTCAGGTGCAGCCAGTCGAGATTGCCAAGCTCACACTCATCATCTTCCTTGCGAGCTTCATCACAGAGAAGAAGTCAGAGCTCGGCGAATGGACGCGCGTCATCGCGTCGCTCGTGCTTTCCGCTGCGCTCATTCTCCTGGTGCTCAAGCAGCCGGATCTTGGGTCGAGCCTGGTGCTCGCTGCCATCTGGGCGGGGATGATTCTTGCGTCCGGTCTTAGGCTCCGGCATCTCATCGTGCTCGGCATGCTCGGGACGCTCCTGGCGGCTGGCGGGTGGTTTACGCTGGCTGATTATCAGAAGGATCGCATCGATACGTTCCTCCATCCGGAGCGAGACCCACGCGGTTCAGGCTACAATGTGCTCCAGGCTATGGTCGCTGTCGGGTCGGGTGGGCTGACTGGCAAGGGGATAGGGCATGGCTCGCAGTCGCAGCTCAACTTCCTGCCGGAAAAGCATACAGACTTCATCTTCGCTGTGGTCTCGGAAGAGCTCGGATTGATCGGCGCCTGGCTGGTCGTCGGGGCGTATGCTGTGTTGCTCTTTCGGGTCAAGCGGATTGGCGATACCGCGAGCGATAACTTCGGCTATCTAGTGGCGGTCGGGGCATCGGTCATGCTGTCCGCTCAGATTGCCGTGAATCTCGGCATGAACGTCGGCTTGGTACCGGTCACGGGACTGCCGGCGCCGCTCCTTTCGTACGGGGGCAGCTCACTCCTTTCGATATTTCTCGCTCTCGGACTGCTTTTGTCAGTTTATAGGCGGAAAAAGGGCACGGAAGATATGCGGATTTCGCTTACCAGGAGTTCGCTTGAATAGCAATGAGAATCATGTCGTAATATATGTTTTTCGTTGACGGTAGAGTGTTTCCTTGCTAGACTATAAGGGCTTCAAAAAGCCTTTTCCTTTTTTTGAATCCAGAAATTATGCGCTCATTGCTTATCGCTCAGGCGGTCGTCGCCGTGCTGCTCATGGTCTCCATACTGCTCCAGAATCGTGGGTCCGGTTTGGGGAGCGCCTTCGGATCGGATTTCGGCGGCTATTACACCAAGCGAGGACTCGAGAAGTTCTTTCTCTACGCGACTATCGTGCTCGCAGTCGTTTTTATTGGTCTCGCGATAGCCAATGTCCGTCTGACCGCTCTCGGCGCCTAGCCAGGCACGCGCGTGATAATTCCTAAAGTACGTCTATTACTACCAAGATTACCGATATCCTGAAGGGCGGTATGCTCTGGAGAGTTTTCTTTGCGCTTCGTCTGCGCGACCGGATTCTCGTCTCTTTCTTCCTCGTTGCCGGACTCTCGGCGCTTCTTTTCTGGTTCGGAGCGATCTATGTGGCATCGACGAAGGTGATTCCAGAGGTGGGCGGGGAGTATATCGAGGGTGTCGCCGCGCAGCCGCGCTACATCAATCCGATTATCTCGCAGACCAGTTCGGCTGATGCTGATATCGTCGAGCTCGTGTATAGTGGCCTCTTCAGCTGCAGTCCGTCCGGACCGGTTGAAAAGCGCTTGGCTGCTGATTATAGCCTTTCGGAAGACGGCAAGATCTATACCGTCCACCTCGTGCAAGGGGCCAAGTGGCACGATGGCGAAGAGGTGACGGCCGAGGACGTGCTTTTCACTGTGCGCGCTATCCAAGATCCGGCTTACAAGAGTCCGCTCCGTCCTAACTGGCTTTCGGTGGAGGCATCTGCTCCGGACCGCTACACGGTCATCTTCGAGCTCAAGAAGCCGTACGCTGGATTCCTCCAGAATCTGACGGTTGGTATCTTGCCGAAGCATATCTGGGAGACGATTGCTCCGGAGAATTTCTTCTTGGCTGATTACAATCTCGCTCCAGTCGGCTCCGGCCCGTACCGGTTCTTCGATTCCGAGAAGGATTCGAACGGCAATATCCTTTCGTATGAGCTCCGCTCCTTCGAGCAGTATTTCGCCGGCGCTCCGTATATCACTTCTTTTATCCTCCATTTCTATCCTGATGAGGAGTCGCTCATCGACGCGTACAGCCGCAAGGAAGTGATGGGCATGAGTATGGTTTCCCCGAACGCTCTGACGCGTCTCGAGGAACGCAAGAGTACGCATGTCTATGAGGCCTCCGTGCCGCGTCTCTTCTCAGTGTTTCTCAATCCGGTCAAGAGTGTGCCGCTCGCGAACCGCGAGGTGCGCGAGGCGCTGTCGCTCGCGACTGATCGGCAGGCGATCATCGACGAGGTTCTTGCTGGCAAGGGACAGGCGGCTATCTCTCCGATCCTGCCGTTCATGACGGGCTATGCCGAGGGTATCGGGCAGCCGAGTCTCGATATCGCCCGCGCGGAGGCACTCCTTGATGAGAAAGGGTGGAAGAAGGGCGATGATGGAGTGCGTGCGAAAGACGGTGTCCGGATCGAATTCCAGTTGACCGTGCCGGATTGGCCCGATCTTGTGAAGACAGTGGACATGCTCAAGTCCCAGTGGGAGCGCATCGGTGCCCAGGTGACGGTCGCGCCGCAGAGTGTTGCGGATCTCCAGCAGAATTCCATTCGCCCGCGCGAGTACCAGGCGCTTCTCTTCGGCCAGGTATCGCTTCTCGATTCTGACCCGTATTCCTTCTGGCATTCGAGCCAGAAGCAGGATGGCCTCAATCTCGCCATGTTTGATGACAAGGATGCCGACGATATCCTGGCGGCGCTCCGCGAGGAGGCTGATCCTTCGAAGCGGCTCGAGAAGTACCGCGCTTTCCAGGAGATTATCGCTCGGGAAAACCCGGCCATCTTCCTCTATAGCCCGGCGTATCTTTATGTCGTGAGCAACGCGGTCAAAGGGATCGATGTTCATGCGCTCGATGGTCCGGACTGCCGTCTCGGCGGCGTGAAAAACTGGTATATCGATACCGAGCGGGTGCGGAAATAGTATTTTGTATCTGGTATTATGTATTGTGTATGAATGCATAATACGCAATACTTGAGATGCGTTGACTTATTTTTGATAGTCTAATAAGAAATATCAAAGTGCGAAATATGGATAATTCTCTTGATAAATCAAACTTTCGTCAGATGATCATTAGTGCGCCGGATCAGTTCGCAGAAGGTATGCGATTGGCAGACGGAATTCGTGTTGAAGGGGATTTCGACAAGATTATGATCTCCGGCATGGGTGGATCGGCGCTGCCGGGCAATCTGTTCCGCATCTATCTCAATGATCTTTTTAAGAGAGGGGAGAAGAAGCCGCTTGGTGTCTTCCAGAACCGTTTCTATGGCCTGCCACCGGAAGCGCATGACCGCTGCCTCAATTTCATCTGCTCATATTCTGGGAATACGGAAGAGACGATCGCCTCGTTTGAAGAAGCGCTTGCAGCTGGATTGCCGTGCATCGGACTTTCAGCTGGCGGTAAGGTAGAATCCATGTGCCAGGAGCATGGCGTGCCGCATATCAAGTTGCCGCTCCCGACGCCGGAGTTCCAGCCGCGCGCCGGTACGGGCTATTTTTTCGGTGCTCTGTTTCAGGTGCTTATCAATCAGCAATTGGTACCGGACGCATCGGATGAGCTTCGGTCGCTGGCCGAGAAGCTCAAGCAGTCATTCCCCGCTATCGAGGAACAAGGGAAGGCGCTCGCGAAGAAACTCGTCGGCAGGACCCCGGTCATCTACGCGTCGACCAAGTACAAGTCGGTTGCCATGGTTTGGAAGATCAAGCTCAACGAAAATGCTAAGACGCCAGCGTTCTGGAATTTCTTCCCGGAGCTCAACCATAACGAGATGGTTGGCTGGACGCTTCCGCAGGGGAAATTTGCAGTCATCATGCTCCGCGATCCGGAAGATCATCCGAGGAATCAGAAGCGTTTCGAAATCACGGCCAGTCTGCTCCGCGAGAAGGGTGTAGAGGTCGAGCTAATCGATATGGCTGGCGGAGACGTCTTTTCGAAGATTTTCATGTCAATCGCACTTGGTGATTTCGCTTCGTATCATCTCGCGCTCGAATATGGGCAGGATCCGACGCCGGTTGATATGGTAGAGGAACTTAAGAGGCTTCTTGTTGCGTAGTCGGGTATGCCCGGTGGCACAACTTCAGCCGAGCATTCCGGATGGTTTCAGAAGAGGAAGAGGAAAGTAGGATAAATAATATTAAACTTAGCATTTAGCAACATTTCTTTAGAAGAATTGCTGAAGTTGTTCTACCGGGTATGTACAGTGTCATCCTCTGCGGCGGCTCCGGGACGCGGCTGTGGCCGCTCTCGCGTCGCAATTTTCCGAAGCAATTCCTCCGTCTCTATAGTGAGCACTCGCTTCTTCAGGAGACATATCTCCGCATGCGCAAGCTCATGCCGATGGAGCGAATCCTTTTCGTGACGAACAAGGAGGGATATCCGAATGTGCTTGAGCAAATCAAATCCGTCGATGAGGCATTCGATGCGCGCCAGGTAATCATCGAACCGAAGAGTCTCAATACAGCGCCAGCGATGGCATGCGCGGTCGAATATCTCGTTTCGGAAATGGGGGCTAGCCAGGATGAAAAAGTTTTATTCCTCCCGTCTGATCATTATATCGGGAATGTCGAAGGATATCTCGCGCTTCTTAAGCGTGCTTTTGAGAGCGTTGGAGACCGGGTCGGAACGATTGGTATCCAAGCGGTGAAGCCGGAGACTGGCTATGGCTATATCAAGAAGGGTGAGGCCGAGGAGGCGTACTATGCGGCTGCGCAGTTCTGCGAGAAGCCGGACCGGGAGACCGCGGAGCGTTATATTGCTTCTGGGGAATATGTTTGGAATTCCGGCATGTACCTCCTGTCTATCGGGACATTTTTCGCTGAAATGTCGGCATATGCGTCGGAGATTGCTTCGCGGATGCAGGGCGGCTGGGAGAAGTTTGTCGAGCATTTTGATAGTTTGCCATCGATATCATTCGATTATGCTGTGTCTGAAAAGTCAGATCGGGTCGTTATCTATGAGGGCGATTTCGGATGGAGCGATATCGGTTCTTTTGATAGTCTGGCTGAGATAGCCGGAGGTGGCCCGCTTGCGACGGCGCGCCATATCGGTATCGATTCGAAGAATGTCTTCGCTCATAGTGCGAGCGACCGGCTGATCGCGACCATTGGCGTCGATGATATAGCGGTCATAGAGACGGCTGATAGCATCCTCGTCTGCCGCAGAGGGAGGGCTGAGGAGGTGAAAAAGATCGTGGAAAAGCTCAAGGAAAGCGGGGCCAAGGAAGTGGAGTATGATTTCGGTGATGGGAAGGAAAATGCGGCTTTATAGAGCCAATACTCACTATCGCACTTGAAATATTTAGAAAGGTGTGCTAGACTATAAAGGTTGTAGGATCTTCTAGGAATACTCAAGGCTTTTTTAAGCCATTCTTGTCTTCGTTAAGAGATATTTTCTCCTTCTGCCTTTCGGCAGGAGTAGGCTCTTTTTAGATAATACAATAGAGGCCCTGGTGGCGCCCTCCAAAGGCGGGCAGGGAATTCCTGTTCATCGGGTCAGTCGGATAAAGTAAGCGTTCTTTTGGGAAAAAATAGGCCCTGGTGGCGGAATTGGTAGACGCACTAGCTTCAGGTGCTAGCGTTCGCAAGGACATGGGAGTTCGAGTCTCCCCTAGGGCACAACGTTCAGACCGGATTTTCGGTCCTTCTCATGGATGATTCCGCGAAGTGATTCGTTGGGGTATCTGTGGAGTGAAAGAAGATTTTTGATTGTAGATTCTTGATTCTGGAATAAATCCGGATTTCCGAATTATTGATCATAATTTTCGAATCTTCTTCATAAACGTGTAAATCATTTTACTTGTGGGTGCTCAAGCTTTTTTGAAAGCGTGAGTGAGCCCGAAATTAAGCGCAGTATGCAGCAGAATAATTATTCGTCGCGAGACAGCCGCGGGGTTCGTCCTTCGCGCACTCCGTCCGGACAGGGCGGTAGGAATCAGGCAGCCCATAGCGGGAGCCCGCTTCCAAAAGTAGGAGAGAATACACCAATAGGAGCGTTCGAGGGCATCATCGCCCGCGAGCAGGCTTCTCGTGTGTATCCAAAGGTCGTGGGCCAGTCCCAGCCGGTCGGACGCAAACCAGCGGGCTCTCCGTCGGAGCAGCAGCCAGCCGGACAGAAACGCGGCGGCCGCAATCGCAGCCGTAAGCCGGGCCAGGGCGGTTACGATCAGGTCAAGCCTGACCAGCAAAAGCCGGTCGGGCAGAAGTCAGTCGGACAGAAACCGGCAGGGCAGAAGCGGGGCGGCGGACGCCGTGACCGCGGACGTGGTTTTCAGGCCGATCCTCCTTTCATGAAGAATCGTGAGGGTGGCAATGTGCCTCCGATCGAAGCCGGGAAGCTCCGGATTATTCCTCTTGGCGGCCAGGAAGAAGTCGGTCGCAATATGACCGTTTTCGAATACGGCCAGGACATTGTCATCATCGACATGGGCGTGCAGTTCCCGGAGGAAGACATGCCGGGCATCGACTACATCATCCCGAATGTTGACTATCTCAAGGGCAAGGAGAAAAATATCCGCGCCGTACTCTTCACGCATGGTCATCTCGACCATATCGGCGCCGCACCGATACTCCTGAAGCAGCTCAACTATCCGACCATCGTCGGCCGCGACTTCACGCTCGCTTTGGTGCAGCGGAAAGTCGAGGACCAGGACAAGGGCGCGAGCAAGGGCCTCAAGATGATCCGTGTGAAGTCGCTCGAGGATTGTATGCGTTTCGGCGCTTTTGAAGTCCGCTTCTTCGAGGTGGAGCACTCCATCATGGACGCTATGGGCATCGCGCTCGTGACACCGAATGGTTCTATCATTCATCTCGGCGATTGGACTATCACCAACGAGCCGGTCAATCCGGAGTCGAGTGATATCACGTACGGTCATCTCGGTGATCTGCCGAAGCCGACCATCCTCATGCTTGAGAGCCTCGGGGCGACCAAGAAGGGGATGCCACCGTCGGAGACCGAGGTACATACCAATCTTCAGAACCTCATCCGCACCGCGCCGGGCCGCATCATCATCGGGACGTTCGCGTCTCAGGTGCGCCGCATCACGTATCTTATCGAGTACGCGGAGCGTCTCGGCAAGCGTGTGGCACTCGAGGGCTACAGCATGAAGATGAACGTCGAAGTCGCCAAAGAGCTCGGCTATATCAAGGTCAAGAAGGATACACTCATCACGGTGAACGACATCCACAAGTATCCAGACAACCAGGTTGTCATCATTTGTACTGGGGCTCAGGGCGAGTCCAACGCGGCGCTCACGCGCATCGTGACGGACAACCACCGCTTTATCAAGCTGCAGAAGAACGACACGATCGTCTTCTCGAGCTCGGTGATTCCAGGCAACGAACGCTCTATCCAGCGGCTCAAGGACAACCTCTATCGCAAGTGCGATAACGTCATCCATAGCGACATCATGGAGATCCATATCGGCGGACACGGCACTATCTGGGAGATGGAAGAAATCATCCGCCAGGTGAAGCCGACCTATGTCATGCCGGTCTATGCTAACCACTACTTCCTCGTCGAAGCGGGCAAGATCGCCGAGCGACTCGGGTATCCTCCGAAAAACGTCTTCGTGCTCGACAACGGCCATATTCTTGAAGTGCCGGAGAAGGACGGCGGTATGCCGGCTATCCGCAAGGAGAAGGCAGACTCGAACTATATCTTCGTGGACGGTCTCGGCATCGGCGATATCGGGCACGTGGTGCTCCGCGACCGCCAGATGCTCGCGCAGGATGGCATGGTCGTCATCACAGTCATCGTGAACGGCAAGACCAAGAACGTCGTCGGCAACATCCAGATCACGTCGCGTGGCTTCATCCATGTCAAGGAGAACTTCGACCTAGTGAATGAAACCAAGCGTAAGGTGCAGAAGGTCGTGAAGGACAATACGTCCAAGGACATGTCCCTTGACTGGGATACGGTACGCAATGAGATCCGCGATGTCGTGGGGCAGTACCTCTTCCAGAAGACTGAACGCCGGCCGATGATCCTTCCGGTGGTTATAGAAGTCTAAGGAAGGTTCAGTTGCCCGGTTTTCGGGTTAACGCGTTCACGCGTTGAGAAAACTCCCCATCCGCCAGTTGGTGGATGGGAGTTTTTTTGTTTTAAATGTGTTTTATATAAGCCATAAATTACATTCTGGCATTGACAGGATCTGTAAAAAAGAGTATAATGTATTGTTATTTAAAAATATGACCAGGAAGGAATTTTCTGCACCTCGGTATCTAATATAGGGAGGCAGAAACATTCCTTCTCGGTCTGAAATCCGAGTTTTCCCACGCATCCTTTCGAAGGAGAAACGTCATGCATGTCACACTGAATCCGAAGGCAGTGGAGTTTCCGGGGCTGCCCGCGTCCGCATCTCGCGTCGACAATTCCCATCTCTTCTGGAGGCCCGCGATGATTCTCGCCAAGGGCGAAATTGATGCCCTGAGCAATCACTCCGACCTCTCCGAGATGGAACAGCGCCGGGCGAAGAAAGAGATCGCCCGTAAGCAGACCGATGGCCTGCTCGGCATTCTCCGGGGCGGTGCCGTCACGAGCTACTTCGTCAAGATTGACTTGGCGATGGACATCCTGTTCTTCATCGGTCTGACGATGGAACGCTACCTGGAGATCCGGCCCATCATTGTTGGCTTCTGCGGCGACGAAGCGGGCAATCTTCCCGAGAAGATCTTCCGTCGTCTGGCTACGCTCGATGAGCGCGACGCTGCGTATCACAACAAGCGGACCAGCCAGCCGCCACGTCATGACGGCGGCCTGCAGCGGGTCGGCAAGACCGCTCGTGACCACCAGCCGCGGAGTGAGCGTCATCCCACTGGTCGTGGCGCTATCAGCGGCCCGGCCAAAGGAGCCACCCACAATATCGCTCCGAAGTCTGGAAGCAAGAAGGGGAAGAAGTGATTTCCAACTCCGTTGCGGTCTGATGAGAATCTCGCCGTCCGTGACGTGCACCCTGTGTCTGTATTGAACGGGGTGTTTTCTTTTGTCTAAAAGCGCTTATTTTGGTACACTGAGGGTGTTACTTGTTTTGAATTTCTACTACCGGGTATGAATAAGAAACGGATTTTTTCGGGTATCAAGCCGTCGGGAGACCTGCATCTGGGCAACTATCTCGGGGCGATCCGGCAGTGGCTGGAGCTTCAGGATGAGTACGACGCGGTTTTTTCCGTGGTCGACTTGCATGCTGTCACGGTGCCGCAGGATCCGGTGGAGCTTCGTCAGAAGACGCTTGAGATTGCCAAGATCTATCTCGCGGCCGGTATTGATCCCAAGAAGTGCATCCTTTTCATTCAGTCGCATGTGAAGGAACATGCTGAACTCTGCTGGTTGCTCAATACCATCACGAAGACGGGTGATCTGACCAAGATGACGCAGTTTAAAGATAAGGCGGGGATGGATTTTGATAAGCTCGAGGCTTTTCTTGAAAAAATTGGAAAAGAAGAGTTTGTTGATGATTTAATGAAAAAAAGCATAGAAGAAGTTCCAGAATCCTATAAAGAAGGATTACCAGAGAAAATTAGTAGAGACAATGCCATTAAAATTGTTTTTCATAGGGGATTAGCAACAGGCTTTGAACGAGGTATAAATAACGCAAAGAAGTTTTTTTCCTTAAGTAAGGAGCAATTTAATTCTTCTGGCGTCGCATTCTTTGACTACCCGGTACTCATGGCGGCGGATATCCTGCTCTATGATACCGATGTCGTGCCGGTAGGCGAGGATCAAGTGCAGCATGTGGAGCTTGCCCGTACCTTGGCGCGGCGCTTCAATGACCGATTTGGCGAGACATTCACCGTGCCGGAAGCGCGCGTCAATCAGGAGTCGGCCCGCATCATGCGGCTCGATGATCCGGTGAAGAAGATGTCCAAGTCCGCTGCGTCGGAATACGGCTATATCGCGCTCACCGATGATGCTGAGATCGTCAGGAAGAAGATTAAAAAGGCAGTAACAGACAGCGGTTCCGAAATTGTGTATTCAGATGAGAAGCCTGCGCTCAAGAATCTGATCAATATATATTCCTTGCTTTCGAATAAGACTCCACAGGAGATTGAAACGATGTATGCAGGGAAAGGTTATGGTGATTTCAAGAGCGATCTCGCAGAAGTCGTCGTCGGATTCCTTGTGCCGTTTCAGGAACGGCTGGCCGCCATCTCTGATGATGAGGTGCTTGCTCTCCTTCGAGACGGTGCCGAGAAGGCTCGTACGCTCGCAGTCGCCAAGCTCGATGAAGTAAAAAAGAAAGTCGGATTTGTGATCTAGAGTTTATATATTATGCGAGAACGATTTACTTTTGTCGGACCAGGTAGAACCCCCGAGGAAGAGGTTAGTGCGGCATATAGCATGGCCCGGAAAAGGAAGGAGAAGGAAAAGTTTAGCGAGATAGAGCTTGAAAAGACCGCTGAAGAATTGCGCGTCATCGATTATATTGATGATCTTCTTAAGGAGGAATTCTGCGATTTAGGCATTATTGAGATGCCTGAGATACATCCTGATCGATTCGTTTTTATTTCAGAGGAGGATTTTTCTCAGCGAGAGAGTAAAGAAGGAGTGAAAGGAACTTATTTTTCTTTTGAAGATGTTGCGATGTTTTGTCGTGAGCGTTCATTGAATCGCGTAGATTTGTATAAGACGATGATGCACGAGGCCGTACATATGACGTCTCATATGAAGCATTGGGTGGACGTCAAGAATAAGAAAATCAATCAATATCGCGTCGGATACTCAATTGCGAATACGTCTCATCCGGATGATAGGCATCCGCACCTAAATGCTTTTAACGAGGGAGTGACGGAATTGACGGTTGAGCAGTTTTTCCATAAGCACAAAAATGATATTGTTAAAAAATTTGATTTTTCTGATGAGGAGTTTAGAGAGGCTAAATTTTCGTATGCGTTATTCCGATCGATCGTGATGGTAATATGTGAGGGAGTGGCGGCGTATGAGGGAGTTAAAAAAATAGATGTTTGGGAGAGAATAAAGAAAGGGCAGTTCACCGGGGAGTTGATGCATCTGAGAGGGATTGAACGTGCGTATGGCTTCGAGGCACTTGATGTTTTGGATGCGCTTGAAATCGATGATAGCGATATTGCAAACAGTACCAAGGAAGTGGCTTCGCAGAAGAATGAGAAGATTCTTGAATATTTTCTGAATTATGATCAGCCAGGAAATGATCGTAGCATAATCCGTAAGAAGTTGATGGACGAGATTCTTGGGGAGAAAGTTGAGGATAAATAATTTTTTTGCTTATGAAAAACATCACAGCGGAACAATTGAAACAGGTGCTTGCAGAAGGGGTAGAGAAAGTCCTGATTGTTGATGTGCGCGAGACGGATGAAGTTGAGGAAGCACCGCTCCTCTCTGGTGTGGCGTATTATGCCAATCTGCCCTTGAGCGTCCTCCAGATGCTGCCGAAGGAGGAAGTAAAGGAGCGTTTCGAGAAGCTTTCGACCGCGGCCGGGGCGAAGCTTGATGAGACGAGGGTTATCCTCTCATGTCGCTCGGGTGCTCGATCCGGCGCTGCGCAGGCGGTGCTCGCCCAGTATGGTGTGGAGGCAGAGAATCTCGAGGGTGGGTATATCGGCTGGTTGTAAAAAAGAAGAGAGACTGTCAAAGACAGTCTCGGTGCAAGGCTGGATGGGTTCATATGCCAGCGGATGCCAGATTGGAATACCCCCTGTTTTTTAAGGCGCGTTGATTGGCTATCATGCGCAGATGGATTTCATGTGCTGCTTCGCTTGGATAGAGTTCGTAAACCAAGCATTGATTGTGGGGGTTATCGCAGGTACAGGGTTGGTCAGGGTGTTCCCGTACAAAACGGCTACGCAAGACCGGGATGCCGCAAAAACGGCTGTCATCGCTGAGATCCTGATATCGGCCGTTGTTCACGAGCGGGCAGGGGGTAGCGAGTTGGCTGCTCATGGAAGATTCCTTTCTGATGATTGGTTGTTAAGGGACGGGATTTGAGAGGGGATACGGGTAGAAAAAAACCGCCATAGAAGGCGGTTTCATCCTTTTGTGAAGGCCTCGGTTGTGAGGTGTTTCGTATCCATTGCTACCCAGTATACTCTTTTTCGGACAGGCTGTCAACTTCATCGCAGTTCTATCCGGGATTAGCCACGGATAATCGAGAGGAGTTCGGCTTTCTTCTCTTCCATGAGTTCCGGCGTCTTGGCTTCGAGGTTGAGGCGGAGCAGGGGCTCGGTGTTGGATGGGCGGATATTGAACCACCAGTCTGGATAGTCCACCTTGAGTCCGTCGAGTTCGTGCTGCGTGCCATCGGCATATTTTTCCTTGAGCTTGGCGAGGACAGTGTCCTTATCAGCGACTTCGCTATTGATCTCGCCGGAGTGCGAGTAGCGTCGGAGCGCCTGGACGAGTTCGGAAACCGGTTTGCTGGTCTCAGCCATGAGGTTGAGGATCGAGAGGACGGCGAGGGTGCTCGCTTCCGCGCAGGAATTCTCGGAGAAATAGTAGTGGCCGGAGAGTTCGCCCGCGAAGACGGCATTCTCTTCGCGCATCTGGCGCTTGATGAAGGCGTGGCCGACGCGGCATTCGGATGCCTGGCCGCCGTGTTCCTCGATCCATTCCTTCACAGAGCGTGAGGAGCGGAGGTCGTAGAGGATAGTCGCACCCGGCTCGCGCTCGAGGACGACACCGGCGATGAGCGCAGTCGTGAGGTCCATCGGGATGACGGTGCCATGCTCATCGACGAAGCCGACGCGGTCTGCATCACCGTCATAGGCGACACCGAGATCGGCGCCGGTCTCTTTGACCTTCGCGCAGAGCTCGTCGAGCGTCTCAGTTTTGAGCGGGTTGGCCTCGTGGCATTCGAAGGGATGGTCGAGGTCGTTGTAGAGGTTGACGATCGTCAGATTGTCGCGAAACTGCTCGAGGATTGGAAGCTCGAGGACGCCCATGGCATTGGCGGTATCGATGGTGATGCGGAATTTTTTGTCTTTGAGATCGGCAAAGGAAGAGAAGTAGCCATAGTAAGCCGGCTTGATATCCTCGGCGATGAGCGTGCCGCGTTCTTCTGGTTCCGTCCATTCGTTCTTGATCGCCAGGTCGCGGATCTGGGCGAGGCCGCTCGTCTCGCCGACTGGGACGGCGCCACGGAGCGCGATCTTCATGCCGTTGTATTCCGGGGGGTTGTGCGAAGCAGTGATGGAGACGGCGGCATCGACATCGAGGCGTCCGGCAGCGAAATAGACCATCGGGGTCGTGATGACGCCGAGGTCGAGCACGGTACAGCCCTGGTCCATGACGCCCTTGGCGAAGCTCTCGAAGAGGCTCGGGGAGGAAGCGCGGACATCTCGGCCGACCGCGAGACGCTTGGTTTCGAGGTGGGTCACGACGGCGCGGCCGATCCGGTACGCGTCTTCTTCATTGATATCGGTCGGATAGATGCCGCGGATGTCGTAGGCTTTGAAACTGCCTGGATTCATAGTGGGAGAGTAAATGATTATTCTTTCGGTTATTATACCATAGAAGGACATTGACAGAATGGGATATTTTTGGAATAATCATGACATTCTTTTTTTTCAGTTCTTTTTGAGGAGCGTATTTCATGCGGATTACGATGGCGTGTCGGTGTTGGAAGACAAGGACTATCCTTTTTTTGTCAGATAAAGGCGGGCAGTATAGACTGCCGGTCATGGAGATGTGCCAGAGTGAGGGGCAGGGGGCGGCGTTTTCCCGTTTTATCCAGGAACATTTCGGGCTCAATCCCGAAGTATTCGATCCTACGTTCCGGACGCTAGGGCGGGAAAATAGCCTTCCCCCGAGCCATTTCGTGTTTTGCTCAGTCCAGGAGCCGGTGCATCCTCTCTACGGATATGGGACGTTGCCTTTCAAGTGGGTGGCTCGATCTGAGCTTCAGGATATGGAACGGTTCGTTCTGGAAACGCAACGCATTCTCTCAACTCCTGTTGTTCAGGGCATCCTGTTCGATTTTCAGCGTGCGGCAGCGCCCGATGTGTTCTGAGATTTTCTGAGGCTTGCATTGCAGGCCTCTTTTCTTTGCTCTGGTTGAGTCCTGTTGGATTCCGTCCTATCTTTTTGTATATCACTATTTTTATGAGGTCGTTCAAAAATAGTGATACGGTGAGGATGTGATGTGGGTTGTGAAAGGTGTTGCTTGATTGACCAGGATTGTTTTTTCTGCCAGAATGGCATGTATTCGATGGGGTTTTCTATACCCTATATCCTAACTCCTAAACCCCACCTATCATGTCTCTCAAAGTCGGAATCGTCGGTTTGCCGAATGTCGGGAAGTCCACGTTGTTCAAGGCATTGACCCGTAAGGCGGTTGATATTAATAATTACCCGTTTTGTACCATTGAACCAAATATCGGTATTGTGGAAGTGCCGGACGAGCGTTTGGGGAAATTAGCGGTTATGTCTGGAACGAAAAAGATTATTCCGGCCGTCATTGAGTTCGTCGATATTGCTGGCCTCGTGAAGGGGGCGAGCGAGGGTGAGGGTCTCGGCAACAAATTTCTGGCGAATATTCGCGAGGTAGATGCGATTGTTGAAGTCGTCCGCGCGTTCGAGAACCCGGATATCATCCATGTGCACAATCGCGTCGAGCCGAAGGAAGATATCGAGATCATCAATACCGAGCTCATCCTGGCCGACATGGAGACGGTCGCTAAGCGGAAACTGAAGACGGTTAAGGAAGCGCGTGCCGGCAAGAAGGAGGCGATTGCTGAGATGGCGGTGCTCGAGAAGCTCGAGACAGAGCTCCAGGCGGAGCGTCTGGTCCATGGACTGATCGGAACGTTGTCTGACGAGGAGCAAAAGATCGCGCGTGAGCTCCAGCTTCTCACCGCCAAGCCATTCTTGTATGTGTACAATGTCTCGGATATTGACCGGACGCTCGCGCCGGAACTTGAGGAGCGGCCGCACGTAAAGCTCGACATCAAGATTGAAGAGGAACTCATCGAGATGTCGGCTGAGGATATCGCCGAGATGGGCCTCCAGTCGCATCTGGGCGACCTCGCCAAGAAAGCGTATGCGCTCTTGGGTCTCATGACGTATTTCACGACCGGAGAGATGGAGACGCGTGCTTGGACAGTGAAGCAGGGCTCGACTGCGCCGCAGGCCGGAGCAGCCATTCATGGTGACTTCGAAGAGAAGTTCATCCGCGCCGAAGTGATCCACTTTACGAAGCTCTTGGAAGCTGGCTCGTGGGGTGCAGCCAGGGACCTGGGTACGCTTCGCCTTGAGGGTAAGGATTATATTGTTGAGGACGGTGACGTAATCGTCTTCAAGATTTGAATCCCTTTCAATATGAGGGGAAATATGGTATTGTTTTGGTAGAAATCTCCCGTGTTATTTCGTGTTAGATACTCGGAAAAACAAAAAATATTTTCGTATGCGCAGATTGTTCTTTGCTACAGCGATTGCTCTCGTGCTCTTTTCAAATGTCGCTGTTTTTGTGTATTTTTATCATTCTCTCTGGTATAAATCGGAGAGCGCCATTGTATTATCAAAACCAGTTTCGGAACAACTGATTGTTTCTGCTCCAGTTTCCAATGAAGAACCAATTAAGACTGATTTTGGTATCAAGTTGCCAGATGGTTTCCCGTCTGATATCCCCATTGAACAAGGAGTAGGTATCAGGCAGGGCTACGCGCTTGATTATGGGATAAAGAAGCAATATACGGTAGTGTTCTTATCGCTGAAGACCGTTACTGAGAATCGTTTGCTTTATGAAGCTTATCTTGATAAGAACGGTTGGGGTATCTTGAATAAACAAGATGATGATGTTTTGGTAGCGCTTTATGCTACCAAGGCGCAAGATGATATCAGTGTGACCGTTATCGGTGATATGGATGGCATGTCGACTGAATCACAAGTGAGCATTAGCATCTTGAAAAAGATATGAATACGAAATTAACTGCATCGGTTTTTGTCTTCTTCCTCGGCATGATTTTTTTCGTCGGTGCTGGTAGAGTGGAGGCAATGACGGTTGGTATTTATCCGCTCGGAAATCCGTCCCTTCCTCTTATGGGGACGTTTACTATAGACACCGATAAGGCTTCGTATGAACCCGGTGAAAATATAACAATTACCGGGTCTTTTTCTGTGACTTTCCAAATAGGCCTGGCTTTTCCCTGGAGAATGTCCGCAAAATTAAAATACAGAACCCGCTCCTAGCATATGGAAACCGAATCCCTACAGGCTTCTGATCTCTACGGATTGGAGCGGTTCTGGAGGAAGGACGGTTGTTGCGCCTGCTACGCCAGGGGAATATGTGGTTAATGGCTTTATCACAGGAGGTGCCTTCGGTGGATATAGTGGGAGCATAACCCTTCCGATACGGGTGGCCAATCCTATTGTTGGCACCATTGATGTTTCCTCGAATATTCCGACTTCTTGGACTATTGCCGGCCCGACTACTCTTTCTGGATCGGGGATAACCGTCTCGTATACGGATCAGCCTGTCGGTACCTATACTATCATCTGGAACCCTGTTTCTGGTTATGTTACACCAGTCTCACAATCTCTTTCTAACGTGAGCAATGGCGATACGATCTCTTTCATCGGAAACTATATCTCCGTATCGGGTGTCGATTTGATCGCTGGGCCAGTCACGCCCATTACGGCCATAGCCAACTCCTCTACGATCTTCTCATCGACGATAAGTAATATCGGTATGGGCTCGACGGGTATTAGTTCCTTGAGTTTTTTTCAGGTTGCTTCCGGGCCTGGAGGTACTGGCACGGTCACTGATCTTCCGTCTTCGATTGTGCCAGTTCTCGGTACTGGAGGAAGCGCTCCTGTATCCGTCTCCCACACTTTCTCCTTGGCTGGGACGTATTCTATGCGCGCCTGCGCCGATGCGATTCTATCACTATCATTGGGCGGCGGTGTCATAACTGAGACGAATGAGGAAAATAATTGTGGCCCTTGGACGGATATCACTGTCTTAAACGCTCCTCCCAGCATCTCTTTCGCGATTAATGGCTCTACTGGCCCGCTCCTTCTTTTCAAGGGTGATACAGAGATTATTAATTGGACCGTCTCTGATGCCACGTCTTGTGTAGCCATCTCATCCGACAAATGGTCTGGATCGAAAGATCCCGCGAGTGGCACTGATACGCAGTCTGCAGCCACGACCTCGGATTTCACGCTCGAATGCACCGGCCCCGGAGGCACTGCCTCCGAGACGGTCCATGCGGACGTTTCCTGTGCTCCGAGTACTGGCACCTGGAGAGACTGTGACTGTGCCACGGAGACTAAATCTCGTACACGCATAGACGCTTCATGCTCCACATGGATGGAGACTCAGGAATGTACCACTGATGAGAAGAATGCCTGCCGCGACTTCAATTGGAGAGAGGTGAGGCCGTAGGAGGTAAAAAGACACAAGACACAAGAGACAGGGTACAAGGTGTAAGAGGGGAAAAATGATGAGAGATAAAACTATATGAGATACCTTCTCGTAGCCATGTTCGCAGCTATCGTAGCGATGGCACCGCTTTCTGTGGAGGCCGCTTTGGTTAATTGTGCCACGGCTGCTCATCCGGAGCCCTGTACGATCTGTCATATGATCCAGGGAGGAGTCGGTCTTATGGATTGGGGACTGGCGATCATGACCGCCATAGGAATCACGGTCATTGTCGGTATGGCTATCCTTTATATCGTCTCGGCGGGAGATGACGGGTTGATGCAGACCGCCAAAGGAGGTATCAAAGCCGCTTTTATAGGATTTGCGGTTATGCTGTCTGCTTGGCTTATCGTCCATACGACACTTCGGATTTTCGGAGCTACCGCTATCACCGGATATAGCGCTGGGAGTAGCGCGTTTTCTTTTATCTGCAATACCGAATCTTCTGCCAGACGCTGAGATACTTTTTTGCTTTTCATTTCGAATGATTGGGCTCATGTCTTTGAATGAGGTTTTTTCTAGGAAAGAATAGCTTATTACCAAGCGTAGCGAGTGAAACGAGAGTTTACTCTCGTTTCCGAACGGAGCGCAGGCCCGCTTCGACGGAGCTTCAGCGAGGCGAGTAAAATCGGGTTGAATACCCCGCGGCTTGCCCTGGGGTAAATACCCGTTATTTTTCCGGTTTTGAGCCAAAGAGATGTCTGATGCTACACCTTTTTGGCTTGGTTTGTGATGGGGTTGACGGCTGGTTTTTGGCACTCTATAATTGAGAGTGCTAATACTTTTAACTAACAACAAACGACTCACGACTGGCAACCAGAGAAAAGGATCTCTGTTGTTCGTTGTCAGTCGTACGTCGTAAGTAAGCATTATGGCCAAGCAGATAATGTACGGCGCGGAAGCCCGTAAGAAGATGAAGATCGGTATCGATATGGTAGCGGATGCGGTTAAGGTGACCTTGGGTCCGAAGGGGCGCAATGTGATCTTGGGAAAGAGCTATGGTGGTCCGACAATTACGAATGATGGCGTCTCGATTGCGAAGGGGATCGAGCTCAAGGATAAGTTTGAGAATTTCGGCGCAGAGCTTGTGAAGCAGGTAGCCGAGAAGACGAACGATGTGGCGGGTGATGGCACGACGACCTCGACGGTCATCATGCAGGCGTTGGTCCGCGAGGGTCTCAAGTTTGTCGAGACCGGTATCAATCCTGTTGGTATCCGACGTGGTATGGAAGCGGCTAAGGACGAGGTGATCGTAGCACTCCGGAAGCAGTCGAAGAAGATCAGTTCGTCGCAGGAAGTCGCTCAGGTGGCGACGATTTCGGCCGAGTCGCGCGAGATGGGCGAGATGATTGCGGATGTCATGGAGACGGTTGGATCGGATGGCGTCGTGACGACTGAACAGTCACAGACCATAGGGCTTTCCAAAGAAGTCGTCGAGGGCATGAATTTCGACAAGGGATATCTCTCGCCGTATTTTATGACGAGCGCTGAGCAGCAGAAGGCGGAGCTCGCGAACCCGGCTATCTTGATCACAGACAAGAAGATTTCCGCGATTGCTGAGATCGTGCCGCTTCTGAATGAGCTTGCACAGGCTGGCCGGAAGGACATCGTCATCATTGCGGAGGATATCGATGGTGAGGCGCTCGCGACGCTCGTGGTCAATAAGCTCCGCGGCGTGCTCTCTGTGCTCGCTATCAAGGCGCCGGAATTTGGCGAGAACAGGAAGGCGCTTCTTCAGGATATCGCTGTTTTGACCGGCGCACAGGTGGTTTCGCAGGACAAGGGAATGAAGCTCGAGAGTGCGACGGTTGCGATGCTCGGTACTGCCCAGAAGGTGATTGCTACCAAGGACGATACGACGATTGTTGGTGGCAAAGGCAAGAAGAAGGATATCGAAGCTCGCATCGCCGAGATCAAGAGCCTCTACGAGCGTTCGGAGAGCGAATACGACAAGAAGAATCTCAAGAAGCGTATGGCGAAGCTTGGAGGTGGTGTCGCGGTCATCCGTGTCGGTGCGGCGACGGAGACCGAGCTCAAGTATATGAAGGACAAGATGGAGGACGCGGTCGCAGCGACCAAGGCGGCTATCGAGGAGGGTATCGTCGCGGGCGGCGGTACGGCGCTTGCGAAGGCTGCCGCAGCTGTCATGACGAAGAGCCAGGGGCTCAAGTCAGCTGATCACGAGTTTAAGGCCGGTTATGAGACGCTGCTTCGGGCGCTTTTTGAACCGCTTCGCCAGATCGTGGCGAATGCTGGTGAGCAGGATGCAGCCGTGGTGCTCAATAAAGTAATAGAGAGCAAACTGCCGAATTATGGTTATGACGCTAAGGAGAACATCTATCGGGACGATATGCTGAAAGCTGGTATTATCGACCCGCTTAAGGTGACGCGTACGGCGCTTGAGAATGCTGTTTCTGTGGCGGCACTGCTCCTCACGACTGAGGCGGCCGTCGCTGACGAGGAGAAGGATGAGCCGGCGATGCCCGCTGGCAACCCAATGGCTGGGATGATGTAAAGCACGAGAGGTATAAGGCAAGAGGTAGGAGACAAGAAAAAGAGACGCTCGCGCCTCTTTTTTGTGTTATAATCGTAAGAGAGTTAGCAAATGAAGTAGTTTCAAATGCTGTAAACGCCTATAAATAAACACAGAAAATAAAAACTTGGGCAAAGCAGACTGAAGATTCCGTATAAGTCCGTTACAGTCCGCATGAGTCCGTGTCAATGTATGCACATCGAACAGGGGCAATTGAAAAGTTTTCTTGAGGATTCGAATATCATCCCGAAGGACAAGCTTGAGCCGGCGGCTATCGAGGCGAAGAAGGCCGGCAAGGAGCTTGGCGCTTATCTTCTTGAGAACAAACTCATCACCGAAGTGGATCTCCAGAAGACGTATGCGTACGTCCTCGGGATTCCGTTTGTCGATCTGTCCAAAGAGACGATACCGATCGATATTCTCCAGACCGTCCCGGAGCTGATTGCTAAGAAGTACAATATTGTCTCTTTTGAGCGTTCTGGTGCCAATTTGAAGGTGGCGATGCTCAATCCGGAGGACCTTCAGACGATCGACTTCATCAAAAAGAAGACCGGCCTCAAGATCGTGCCGTGCTTGACGAGCCGCGAGAGTATCCAGGCGGCGCTTCGCCAATATGAGAAGAGCCTCAAGGCGGAGTTTGGCGATATCCTGACGGCCGATATCAAGCCGGAAGGAGATGAGGAGAATGGTGGCGAAGAGAATCTGGCGCAGGTGGCGGCCGGGCTGCCGGTCATTCGCATCGTCGATACGCTCCTCAAACATGCGATTCTCGAGTCCGCGAGCGATATCCATATCGAGCCGGAAGAGAAGGAAGTGCATGTGCGCTACCGCATCGATGGTGTGCTCCATGATGCTATGACCCTGCCAAAGGATGCAGCGCTCGGCATCGTGGCGCGTATCAAGGTGCTTTCCAATCTCAAGCTCGACGAGCACCGTTTGCCGCAGGACGGCCGTTTCAAGATTGAGAGTGATGAGTACAAGATCTCGTTCCGTGTCTCTATCCTACCAGTCTTCGATGGTGAGAAGATCGTCATGCGTCTTCTCGACGAATCGTCCAAGGGACTGACGCTCGAGAAGATGGGCTTTCATCCGATGGCGCTCGAGGCGGTGCAGCGCGAGATCAACAAGCCGAACGGCATGATCCTCGTGACAGGACCAACTGGTTCTGGTAAGACGACGACGCTCTATACGGTGATGGATATCTTGAATACGCCGGAAGTGAACATCTCGACGGTTGAGGATCCAGTGGAATACCGCATGCCGAGGGTCAACCAGACCCAGATTTCAACCAAGATCGGCATGACGTTCGCGGCGGCGCTTCGAGCACTCCTTCGTCAGGACCCGGACATCATCATGGTCGGTGAAATCCGCGATAGCGAGACGCTCGAGATCGCTATGCATGCTGCTATGACGGGTCATCTCGTGCTCTCGACGCTTCATACCAATAGCGCTGCGGCGACGTTGCCGCGTATGCTTGATATGGGCGCGGAGCCGTTCCTTATCGCGTCGACTGTGAACGTTATCATCGCGCAGCGCCTCATCCGCCGTCTCTGCGTCGAATGCAAGAAGCCGTACCAGCTGACTGCCAAGGAAGTGGAGTCACTCGGCAAGTCGTATGATATCGATGCAATCTTCGAGTATCTGAAGGAAGACAAGGTGAGCGCGAAGTATGTTGCGGATGCCAAGAAATGGGAGGACATCACGTTTTACAAGCCGGGCGGTTGCGAGCAGTGTGGTGGCGAGGGCTATCGTGGCCGGAGCGGCGTCTATGAGGTGCTTGCTATGGATACGGATATCAGGAAGCTCGTGACGCAGAATGCGACATCGGAAGAGCTCGAAGATCAGGCACGGAAGAACGGCATGGCGACGATGGTAGAGGACGGCTTCCAGAAGATCGTGCAGGGATCTACGTCGCTCGAGGAGGTCATGCGCGCCACGAAAGAATAGTAGGGTATAGGTGATGGGGTGTAGGGTATAGTTAAAAAAAATCATGCCGGTTGGCATGATTTTTTCCGTATCTCCTGATTTTTCGTCTTTCTATACCCTATCTACTAAACCCTATACCCTGTCCTATGACTTGAATTCATCATGCCGGAGTTCGCGGCGGATATGGGATCGGGCGCCGGAAGTCCTGACGAATCCGAGCCAGTCGCGGCTCGGCCGTTTTTTTCTTTGACGGTCAGGATCTCGATGACCTGGGCATTCTGGATACGATAGTCGAGCGGGACCATCTTACCGTCCGCTTTGGCGCCGACGGCGCGGTTGCCTATCTCACTGTGGATGGCATAGGCGAAGTCGATCGGCGTGGCGTCTTCCGGCAGGTCGATGATGTCGCCTTTCGGTGTGAAAGCGAAGATATGGTTCTTGAAGAATTCGATCTTGAGTACCTTCCATGAATTCTTCGTCGTCGCGGCCGATCTCTTTCTGCCATTCTCGGAGTTGGCTGACCCAGGCGAGATCCTTGGGAAGCGTGTGGGTATGACGGCCTCTTCTGAAGAGTGAGCGCCAGCCGCTCTTGGCATCCTCAGCGTACATCCAGTGGGCTGCGATGCCGTATTCGGCCTCGTCATGCATCTTCTGGGTACGAATCTGGATCTCGAGAACGCGGCCGTCCGGTCCGAAGACAGTGGTATGGAGCGATTGGTAGCCGTTCGGCTTAGGGAGAGAGATGTAATCCTTGATGCGTCCGACCATGGGACGGTATTCACGGTGGATGATGCCGAGTGCTTCGTAGCAGTCGGCGATCTCTGGAACGATGATACGAATGGCGATCAGATCGTAGATGCGCGTGATATCCATGTCGTGCGTTCGAAGCTTCTGGTAGAGGCGGTAGAGGCCTTTGGTGCGTCCGGAAATCCCGATGGTCCGCACTTTCTCTTTCTCGAGCGTTTTTTGGAAAAGCCGTACGGCACGCTCCATGTACTCCTTGCCTTCATGAAGATAGGTTTCTTCGATCTTTCTGGTTTCTCGATAGCGTTCCGGGTCGAGGTGGAGGAAGCAGAGGTCTTCGAGTTCGCCTTTGATCTCGCCGATGCCGAGGCGGTTGGCAATCGGAGCGAAGACTTCCATCGTTTCGCGGGCGATACGTTCGCGTTTCTCGGGACGCAGATGCTCGAGGGTGCGCATGTTATGCAGGCGGTCGGCCAGCTTGATGATGACGACACGGATGTCCTGCGCCATCGCCATGAACATTTTTCGGAGATTTTCGAGAAAGTACTCTTCTTTGGAACCGCGGAGTTTGATTTTTCCGAGCTTGGTGATGCCGTCGACGAGGTAGGCAGTTTCCGGGCCGAAGCGCTTCTCGATGTCTTGGAGGGTCACTTCGGTGTCTTCCGGGACGTCATGGAGCAGCCCGGCGGCGATAGTGTGCTCGTCCATGCCGATCTCGGCGAGGATTTCGGCGACATGGAGCGAGTGGGTAATGTAGTCTTCGCCGGATTTCCGTTTCTGCCCATGATGGGCTTCTTCAGCGAAGCGGTAGGCCTCCGCGAGGAACTTCTGGTCGTCGCTCGTGAGGGGGTGGACGGCCTTTTTGAGGATATCTTCGATGGTCGGTGCCGGCATGAGTGGTGTTTCCATAGTGATAGTATAAGCGTTGTCATGGAACATGACAACGCTTGGAATCGCGTCGCTCGAAAAGAACGAAAACAAGCCTTCGCTCTGTTTCTCGCTAGCGGTTATAGAATACGCTGGCTTTTGAGGAAAATCAATGGCGGGGCGGTTTTTTTTGTAGTATACTGCAGAAAAGTATCAATCCTCACAAAACGTATATGCAAAGCATTTCCTCAAAAAATGGATCTGTCCTCGTTTTCTCTCTCATCATTCTTTCTTTCATGCTCGTCTCAGCCCTTTCTATCGCGGCTGTTTCCGTATCGGAGCGCAAATCGGCCTCGACGACCGAGCGTTCCAGCCGCTCCTTCCAAGTCGCTGATACCGGTGTCGAGAAGGCGCTTCAGAAGATCTACAAGGGCAGCTTCGCTGACCTGAACGCTCTTGCTGGGAGTCTCGGGGGGTCTTGTGCTGGAGCTGTCATTTCTGGTTCGACCGCATCCGGTTCCTACGAAGTCACTCTTTTTGATAATGATGGCAATGCTATCGCCTGTAACGATGCTTCTTGGCGGGGAAACACTGTCAAGCTCCGATCCCAAGGCTTCTCCGGCAGCACGACCCGGGCCGTAGAGGTGGCAGTATCGGCATGTGGAAATACGAGCTATCCGGCTGGTCTTGCCCCGACGGGTATCGCGTTTGATTCTGTTACCAATTCCATATGGGTGGCGAATAGCTTCAGTGATACCGTCAGCAAGGGTAATGTACATACTGGTTTGAGAGTTGATTATCCGGTAGGGTCAAGGCCGAATGGTATCGCATTTGACTCTGTCACGAATTCTATGTGGGTGGTAAATCGTAATTCCGGCACTGTCAGTAAAGTCAATGTGAATACGGGCGCGAGGACGGATTATATAGTTGGGCCGCCCCTCGTTATTTCCGGGGAGATCACATTCGATCCGGTTACGGAATCTGTATGGGTGACGTTTGGGTCTGGTAGTGTTGAAAAAATCGATATTCATACTGGGATGATAACTGATGTTTATCCAACCGGTTCTGGATCAATGGGTGTCGCATTCGATCCGGTTACGGAATCTGTATGGGTAGTAAATAGAAATGACGACACTGTCAGCAAGGTCGATATCCACACCGGCTCGAGAGTCGATTATCCAGTGGGTGACAACCCGCTAGGAGCTGCGTTTGATCCTGATACTGGTTCCGTGTGGGTTGCAAACGAGAACTCTGATACCCTTAGCAAGGTCGATATCCACACCGGCTCGAGAGTCGATTATCCAGTGGGGGACGGCCCGAATAGGGATGTGTTTGATCCGATCACCCATTCTGTGTGGGTTTCAAATAGGAATGATGATACTGTCAGCAGGGTTAATATCGCTACTGGTTCGAGAGCTGATTATGCCGTAGGAGATAATCCGAGAGCGAATGCTTTTGATTCCGCAACTAATTCTATTTGGGTGTCAAATTATGGTTCTAACACCATCAGTAGGATCTGTGTAAAATGATCATGGCTTAACCAGAAAGAAACCACGACCCGCTGGATGGCAGGTCGTGGTTTTTTTCATATTTCACTAAAGCTTCGGAGTGGTCGCAGGACAGAGGCTATATCTTCATCTTATCCAGTCTGTGATTTTGGCATTCTTTCTTTGAACAGCGGTCAGGTATGGTCTTCGGTCACAGATAATCCGTCCGCTGTCGCGTCCGGATTTCCGCGACCCCGACTCGCGCCTGCCTGCCGGTAGGCAAGAGTTTGCGTGAGTAAAGTGTCTACTTCTTTATTTTATCTGGTCTGTGGTTCGGGCACTCCTTTTTGCTGCAGCGTTCTGGGATGGTTTTCGGTCACAGATAACCCGTCCGCCGCCGCGGTCGGATTTCCGCGACCCCGACTCGCGGTTTCGCGTGCTCGCGAAACATCGCTCCGTCTCACGAAAACAGCCGTCCATGCAAAGCAGTTTGCATGGACTTGACGGTTACTGTTTCAGCTTGTGGGGGTTGTGGTTCGGACAGGCTTTGCTGCTACATCTTTCGGGGATTGTTTTCGTGCCTTCCATCATGAGGGAGTTGCAGAGCAAGCAGAGGTTTCCGGTTGGTTTGGCCTTGATGGCGTTCTTGCAATCCGGGTAATTGGTGCAGGAATAGAATATCCCGAATCTTCCCTTGCGTTCTGCCATTTCCCCGTCTTTGCATGCGGGGCATTTGATCCCTGTTGTCTGCTGATTGTTCGCTGTTTTCTGGATGTACTTGCATTTCGGGTAGTTGCTGCAGGCGACGAAACGGCCGAAGCGGCCGTCGCGCTCGATGAGCTTACCGTCCTTACAATCGGGACACTTCTCGCCTGTTTCTTTCGGGCCTTCGAGTTCGGTGCCGTCGATAGTGCGGGCACCAGTGCAGTCAGGGAAGCGCGAGCAGGAGAGGAAGCGACCAGCGCGCGAGAGTTTGACTACCATTGAGGCATCGCATTTCGGGCACTTCATATCATCTGGCGCATCGCCCATAGTGGTCGCTTTGGCGACCTTGTCCTTACTCTTCACCTGCTTGG
Organism: Candidatus Moraniibacteriota bacterium; assembly: GCA_963743885.1. Classification (GTDB taxonomy): domain Bacteria; phylum Patescibacteriota; class Minisyncoccia; order Moranbacterales; family UBA1568; genus UBA1568. Next base: position 165,686 of record CAVURJ010000002.1, read on the forward strand.
CGAACGGTGTATAGAAATCCGCGAGTGTCTTCGCGTATTCGCGATTTCCGTTTGCGATATCGTCGAGCCGGTTCTCCATATCGGCCGTGAAGACCTCGGAAAGTATTTCTGAGAAGTGTTCGAAGAGGAAATCGTCGACGACAATGCCGGTGTCGGTCGCTTTGAGAGATTTGCCTTCCTTTTCGACATAACCGCGATCCTGGATGGTTTTGACGATCGAGGCATAGGTTGATGGCCGGCCGATACCGCGCTTTTCGAGCTCCTTCACAAGGCCGGCTTCGGTATAGCGCTTGGGAGGATCTGTCTCCTTCGCTTCGGAAGAGATGTCTTCGAGCGTGAGCGGATCGGATACCGAGACGCTCGGCACCTCGACGTCTTCGCCGCGCGCGGCCGTATCGCAGGCGAGCCAGCCGGCAGAGAGGAGATGCGAGCCATTCGCGGAGAAATCTGGGAGGGCTCGATCAGTCGTGTTGGCGATGATCTTGGTGCGGAGGATCTCTGCGTCGGCCATCTGCGAGGCGAGCGTGCGGGTGCGGATGAGCGCATAGAGCTTCTTCTCCTCATCGGTGAAGCCGGCGGTCTTCTTTCCGGGATCGGTGGGGCGGATGGCTTCGTGGGCTTCCTGGGCGTTCTTGCTCTTGGTCTTGTATCGACGGACCGAGAGGGCGGCTGCTCCGAATTCCTTGGTCACGACAGCAGCGATAGTCGGAATGATCTCTTCGGAGAGCGAGACCGAGTCGGTGCGCATATAGGTGATGTAGCCTTTCTCGTAGAGTTTCTGGGCGGCGCGCATGGTGCGGGAAGGGGACATGCCGAGACGGGAGCTGGCGGCCTGTTGGAGGGTTGATGTCGTGAATGGTGCGTATGGCCGGCGGAGCGCTTCGGTTGCGGTCACATCAGTGATTTCCCACGCACCCTTTTTAGCGAGTGCGAGGATCTCTTCGGCGCGGGCTGCTTCTTTCGGCTGTTCAGTACAGGAGAAGATGATCGAGTCGCCCTTCTTGGTCTTGCAGGCGGCCTCGATGACATGGTAGGTCTCTGGGATGAAGGCGCGAATCTCTTTCTCGCGTTCGACGAGGATATGGAGGGCAGGGGACTGGACACGGCCGGCGGAGAGTCCGTAGCGGACTTTCTTCCAGACGAGACCGGAGAGATCGTAACCGACGAGCCGGTCGAGGACGCGGCGGGCTTCCTGGGCTTTGCGGAGATCAGTATCGAGTGCGCGTGGATGGGCCACGGCCTCACCTACGGCCTTCTCGGTGATTTCGTAGAAGAGGACGCGCTTAGGTTTCTTGATGCCGCAAACTTCGGCGACGTGCCAGGCAATCGCTTCTCCTTCGCGGTCGGGGTCAGTAGCGAGCAATACTTCGTCGCTCTTCTTGGCGAGCGCTTTGATATCTCGTACGACGGCTTCCTTGCCCGGCGTGATCTCATAGCGCGGAACGAAGCCACCCTCGATGTCGATGGCGGACTTGTTGGATTTCGGGAGGTCGCGGACATGGCCGACCGACGCGACGACCTTGTACCCGCCTTTCAGGTACTTCTCAATGGTCTTGGCTTTTGATGGTGACTCGACGATGAGGAGTTTCATATATCAGTCAACAGCTAACAGTTAACAAAACGCGTAACGGAGGAAGTTTCTTTCATATGGTTGCACCCGTTTTTTGTTGATTGTTTATTACCAAACGAAGTGAGTGAAACGAAAGTGTACTTTCGTTTTCGAGCGAGTGCAGGTAAAATCGGGTCAAATGCCCCGCGGCTTGCCCTGGGGTGAATACCCGTTATTGTTTAATGTAATTCATGCCACCTACGTTTTTTACGAGCCCCTTTATTTCAAGCATCGAGAGTATCGAACTCACGGCTGCAGTTTCCAGTGTAGCTGCCTGGATTATCTTGTCAACGTGGATCGGTTCGTGCGAGAGGCAGCGGAGCACTCTTTGTTCTTCCGGAGAGAGGCCGGCGGAGGCTCCTGTAATCGCTGTATCATCAGATTGTGTCGCTGGTATGAGAGCGGGGAATTCTTCCAGAATATCACTGACGGATGTCACGATCTTTGCGCCTTCCCGGATGAGCCGGTTGGTGCCGGTCGAGACGGGGGAGAAGATGGATCCTGGTATGGCAAATACCTCCCGATTATAATCGAGAGCGAGTCGGGCCGTGATGAGGCTGCCGCTCTCTTCGGCGGCTTCGATGACGACCACGCCGAGGCTCATGCCGGCGATGATGCGGTTGCGCATCGGGAAGGTGTAGGTATTCGCCGGAGTACCGGGAGGGTATTCGGAGACGAGTGCGCCATGTCCGGCGATCCTTTTGGCAAGCGCGACATTGTTCCTCGGGTAGAGTGAGGCGTCATCGAGGCCGTTGCCCATGACGGCGATGGTCTCCATGCCGGCTTCAAGCGCGGCTTCGTGTGCCAGGGCGTCGATGCCGTAGGCGAGGCCAGAGACGACGACGCAGCCGGAGCGGGCGAGATCCTCACCGAGCCGGTAGGCGGCCCGTTCCCCATAGTTCGTGTATTTGCGCGAGCCAACGATAGCGATGAGTGGCCTCGGTCGGGACCAATCGTAAGTGCCGCGGGCATAGAGTATATAAGGACTATCCAGAGCCTCTCGGAGTAGCTCTGGGTACGATGGATCCGATTTCGAGAGCAGGATTATGCTGTGCGTTTGGAAGCGCTTCCATTCCTGATCAGGATTGATAGAGCACCTTCCTTTGAGGAGGAGGTCTTTAGTCTTCTGGGAGAGGTCGGCCGAGAAAAGGATGTCGTTCTCCGGGGCGTTCCAGACTGTTTCGCCGCTGCCGAATATCCCGACCAGAGTTTCCAAGCGGTCATTTCCGGGCTTGAGGATCAGGTTGAGAGCGTGAAGATATTTCCTGTCCATGAGGGTATCTTTTTCTTCTACTATAGATGAGACGAGGATAAAAAGCACGTCACAGTAGACAAAGATGTTGTTTTTCGTTATGATAGGTATTGTTTTTAAAGAAGTCGTTTCCGCCAGAGGCGGACGAGTGTAGATTTGGGCCGTTAGCCCCTCACTTGGAATCAGTAAAAACGCAGATGTACTACGTCTACGTGCTGAAAAGCAAAAAGGATGCCAGTCTGTATATTGGCTACACAAGCAATCTGAAAAGGCGTTTTGAAGAGCATAATTCAGAAAAGAATATCTCTACAAAGCACAAAGCTCCTTTTGAGATTGTTTATTACGAAGCGTATCGATCCATGGCTGATGCGAAGGATCGTGAGAAGAAACTTAAACGTTTTTCTGGCGCTTCGATACATCTCAAAAAGCGGATCAGTGGTAGTCTGACTGATTCCAAGTGAGGGGCCGTTAGCTCATCTGGTAGAGCACCGCATTTGCAATGCGGGGGTGGCAGGTTCGAGTCCTGTACGGTCCACCCTGTTAGAGAAAAATGACGCTCGCTTCATGCGGGCGATTTTTTTTGAGAATGATACTTCGGGGGTATCCGTTGCGCTGCCAAGGGGTTGCTGTATAATGGCAGCAAGGGGTAATCCTTCTTTTTTCCTATGAAGAATCTTTTTTTTCCGCTGTTTATCCTTGCGGCCGTTGTCATGTTTGCGCCGTCGCTCGCTGATGCTCAAATTCCCGGAGGGGGGACGATTACGATCACTAAGAGTAATCCAATCGCTTTCGGTACTGTGGAGGACGTGGTGGATAGTATTCTCGGGACGATTAGGAAAATCATCGTTATCCTCTCGCTTGTCTTTATCGTTTTGGGAGCTATATTTTATATCGTTTCCGGTGGAGATGAGGGGAGGATCAAGTTGGCTAAGGGAGCGATTACTGCGTCTGTCATCGGTCTCGCGATAGGTATCGCTGCCCCGTCTTTTCTCAAGGAGATTGGTGGCATCATCGGTTGGGGTAGTGCTGATTCTAGTGCCGTTGCGGGGGCTCTTACGATTTCGCAGATCGCTTCTAATGCACTTGATTTCCTCCTTTCTATTTTTGGTGTGCTTGCTATTATCATGCTGGTAGTGGGAGGGATAGCGTATCTTTCTTCAGCTGGGGACGAGGATCGTATTGATACTGCCAAGAAGATTGTCAAATGGGCGATTATTGGTATCGTAGTCGCCTTTTCGGCCATGGTCATTGTTGACCAGATTGCCTCGCTGCTTTTGGGGGTGTAGGCTTCAAGGTTTTTCTGGTGCTCTTGAGTTTTTTTTGTCTTTGTGATACCATCAGGAATGTCGTTTTTCCTGAAAAGAGGGGATATTTCTGGTGATGAGTTCCCTCCAAAGGCGGGCGGGCAGGTGGTTCAGTGGACGAATGGCCGAGAACGAGAGAAAAATGTTCTGGAAAACGAGTGATCAATGGGTGATTAGCTCAGGTGGTTACCCGCCCGAACGTACCGTTCGGTACGGGCGGGGAGCGCGACGCGCTTGGGAAGATATGATATACGTTGTTTATGTTTTGCGTAGCGAAGACGGTCGTCTGTATAAGGGGATGACAAATGATTTGAGTCGTCGAGTCGCAGAACATAGACGAGGTAAGACTCGCACTACGAGGTTGATGAAGGATGTGCGAGTAGTCTATACTGAGAATTACCAATCCGAAGAAGAGGCATATCTCCGCGAGCAGTATCTGAAGACTGCTGCAGGTAGGCGGTTTCTTAAGAAACAACTCGGGTGATTAGCTCAGGTGGTTAGAGCGCGACACTGATAATGTCGAGGTCCATGGTTCGAGTCCATGATCACCCACATGCCGTACCTTCGGTACGGAAGTACCAATTACCAAATCACAATATCCAATCAAAGGGACAATGACTAAAATTCGAAACCATGCTATTGTACGGTTTGCTGGATCTTTAGTTGGCACCCGTTTGGAAATTGGTGCTTGGAGATTGGAAATTGAAGCGCGATAGCGCGACGCAGCGGGGTAGAGCAGTCTGGCAGCTCGTCTGGCTCATAACCAGAAGGTCGGTGGTTCGAATCCACCCCCCGCAACTAAGAGTAATAACCAATAATCAAGCACCAATTTCCAAATAAGCTCTAATTTTTCCAAAAACCGAAAATTCAAATAATTTTGGAGTTTGGAATTTGCAAGTTGGGATTTATTTGTTTCTTGGGATTTGATTATTGGTTATTGCCTTATAGGCCAGGGTAGCTCAGTTGGTTAGAGCACGGGACTCATAAGCCCGGGGTCGCGAGTTCGAATCTCGCCCCTGGTACTAAGGAAGTATGATGTATTGTGTATTATGTATTTCGTATTTGAAATACGTAATACAGTATACTTGATACAAGATACATTTTGGGGGCGTAGCTCAGCTGGTTAGAGCGCCACACTGTCACTGTGGAGGTCGCGAGTTCGAATCTCGTCGCTCCCGCCCATAAGCAAAAAGAATGGTCCGATGGGCCATTCTTTTTGCTTTGAGATGGGGGTCGAGATTCGAACGGGAAAGGGTCGGAAAACGGGAGTTTTCTGTCGGAGGAGAGCAGGCCTGATGTTCTGTCAGGCCGCTGAGAACCGTGGGTTCTTAGAAGGAGCAAAGCGACGTGTTCAATCTCGTCGCTCCCGCCCATTCGAAAATCCTCTTCCTCGTTTCGAGGAGGGGGATTTTTGTTTATGGCGGGAAGCGTCGGAATAGGAGCGATTTTGGGCCGTCTTTTGAGAGGGGATACGCCTAGGTGTATGATAGAGGCAGAAGTAGTAGTTATATCATATGCAGGCAGCGAATACGTTCGAACAGGCATTTTCCGGGACGCGGGCAGCGGTCCTGCTTTCTGGTATTGATGGTATCGCACTGTATGCCAATGATGCCGTCGAACGGAAGACGGGATTTTCGCTCGGCGAAGTCATCGGCCGTGCTCCTGGGAAACTCTGGGGCGGCAATATGCCGCGCGCCTTCTATGATGAGCTCTGGGAGACGATCGAAGAGAAACAAGAGCCGTTCGTGGCGGCGCTGACCAATGCGAAGAAGAATAAGGAGAAGTACGACGAGTTCCTCGCGATCGCACCGGTGTTTGATGATCAGCACGAGACGCTCGAATACTATCTTGCTCTGCAGGTGGGCTGTCTCGCGCCAGGGGAAGAGCGCGAACGGTTCAGCCGGTCATTCAAGAAGCTTTTTTCCAAGCAGTCGCATTCATCGGCGGATGAGAATCTGCGTTTCGTGGCAGATGCTGTCGGGACGCGGTTCGCGGTACCGGCCGCGGGCAATCGGTCTCTCTCGGAGATTTTCCGGGAAATGTTCGTCGCTCCTTTCGAGAGCCGATTCGTGGCGCGGCACGAGGACAAGGTGCTCATCATGGCTGCGAAGGAGGATTCTGAACAGTTCCGCGCTCTGTATGACAAATATCGGAATACGGTCTTCTCGTATTTCATGCGACATGTGAATGCCAATCCGGACGTAGCTGAAGACTTGGTGCAGGACACTTTCTATCGCGGATTTCTGTATCTGGATGGTTTCCGTCTCATGAACGCTTCGTATGGCACGTACCTTCTGCGGATCGCGCACAATGTCCTCATCAACCATTTCCGCAAGAGGCAATTTTTTGGACTCATGGAGGATGTTCCTCAGGATCGGGCGACGGAGTCGCTGTTTTCCGAGGAAGCACTTTGGCATTCGCCGCACCTCTCACTCCCTGATCAGCGGGTGCTCGCGATGAAGTATCGGGAAGGTTATTCCCTCCGGGAGATCGCCGGGGTATTCGATATCAGTGAGAATGCCGCCAAGCTCCGCCTTTCCCGTGCCAGGAAGCGGCTCCGAGGCGCCTTGCAAGATTGATCGAAGCGTGGTCTAGTCGTGTTTTTGAGTGAAATCATACTACAGGTAGTGGTTTTCCGGTGTCATCATGACACCTTTTTTGTTTTCCGGTGTTTAACTCTATAGAAGGATATCAAAAAGGGGCCAAGAGCCGCTTTTTTGTGTCAGAAATTAATATCGTAAGCGAAAAATTAGCAATATGCCGATATACAAAATCCAAAAGCGTAGTGGTAGCATTGTCGATTTCGATCTCGAGAAGATCCGCCAGGCCATCGCCAAGGCGGCCGAGGTGACCGGCATGCAGGATGCTATCGCACCCCAAGTGCTCTCTGAAGACGTGCTTGCTGAGCTTGAGACGCGGTTTGTGGACGGTATCCCGACCGTTGAAGAAGTGCAGGATATCGTCGAGGAGACGCTCATCCGCTATGATTATGCCGATACTGCCAAGGCCTATATCCTCTATCGCGAGAAGCGTCGTGAGGCGCGTGAGGCGAAGAATGTCGTGGTCCAGGTGGAGAAGACGATCCGCGAGTATCTCGAGAAGCTCGACTGGCGGGTCAATGCCAATTCGAACCAGGGGTACTCGCTCGGCGGCATGATTCTCAATACGGCGGGCGGCGTCATCGCCAACTACTGGCTCTCGCACGTCTATCCGAAAGCGGTTGGCGACGCGCATCGGAACGGCGACTACCATATCCATGATCTCGATATGTTTTCCGGCTACTGCGCCGGGTGGAGCCTCCGAGCACTCCTTGAAGAGGGATTCAACGGCGTGTCGAACAAGATCGAGTCCGCACCGCCCAAGCATCTTTCGTCGGCGGTCTCGCAGATGGTGAATTTCTTGGGGACACTTCAGAACGAGTGGGCGGGGGCACAGGCCTTTTCGAGCTTTGATACGTATCTCGCGCCGTTCGTGAAGAAATACGAGCTCGAGCTGCGGGCCGATATGGAACGGTACGGGGCGATGTTTGTGGATGATGGGGCCCGGGAGCGATACATCGCTGATAAGGTTTACGAGTACGTCTATCAGAATATTCAGTCGTTCGTGTTTAACTTGAACATCCCGTCGCGCTGGGGGACGCAGACTCCTTTCACCAATATCACGCTCGATTGGGACTGTCCGGCTGATATGCGAGAGAAGCGGCTGCTTGTCGGCGGCACGCCGTTCGAGTACACATTCGGTGAGCTCCAACCTGAGATGGATATCATCAATCGCGCCTTTATCGCGGTGATGTCGAAGGGTGATGCGAAGGGGCGGACCTTCACTTTCCCTATCCCGACCTACAATATCACCAAGGATTTCGATTGGGAGAGCCCGAAGAACCTGCCGCTCTTCGAGATGACCGCCAAGTACGGGACGCCGTATTTCCAGAACTTCGTCAATTCCGATCTCAATCCGAGCGACGTGCGCTCGATGTGCTGCCGGCTACAGCTTGATCTCCGGGAGCTCCGGAAACGCGGCGGCGGGCTCTTCGGCTCGGCCGAGATGACGGGCTCGATCGGTGTTGTGACTCTCAATGCGGCGCGTATCGGCTACCTGTGCCAGGGCGATCAGGAGAAGTTCTATGCGCGCATCGGGCACCTCATGGAGCTTGCCAAGACATCGCTTGAGATCAAGCGCAAAGAGATCCAATCCTGGATTGACCGCGGCCTCTTCCCGTATACCAAGCGCTACCTCGGCTATCTTCGGAATCATTTCTCGACGATCGGCATAAATGGCATCAACGAGGCGATTCGCAATTTCACCGGGGACAAGGAGAATATCACGACGCCTGCGGGTCAGCAGATGGCCGAAGAGATCCTCGACTTCATGCGCGAGCGGATCAAGGACTTTCAGGAGGAGACGAATAATTACTACAATCTCGAGGCGACGCCGGCCGAGGGGACGACGTACCGTTTCGCCAAGGAAGATCGGAAGCGTTTCCCGGATATCATCCAGGCCGGGACTGCCGATGCGCCGTACTATACCAATTCGTCGCAGGTGCCGGTCGGCTATACGGATGACGTCTTCGAAGTGCTCGAGCTGCAGGATAGGCTCCAGGCCAAGTATACCGGCGGTACGGTGCTCCATTGTTATATGAGCGAGAAGGTGAGCTCGGGCGAAGCCTGCCGCAACCTGGTGCGTCGGATTCTCTCGCGTTTCCGGCTACCATACATCACGATCACGCCGACCTTCTCCATCTGTCCGAAGCATGGCTATCTTGAGGGAGAACATGACTTTTGTCCGAAGTGTGATGCAGAGATCGGTATCATTGGCGGAGAGCGTCTTGATCGGGAACTCCGGAAGCAGTACGAGAGCGCGGAGGCGCATCGCTAGGTTTCGTCCGTCAAAAAATATAACTCATATAACGTGCAAACATATGTCGCACGATGAAGTGGAACAGGGGAAGGATTTGGAGAGCCAGAGGACTCGCTGCGAGGTCTGGACGAGGGTCATGGGGTATCATCGGCCGGTTTCGCATTTTAATATCGGCAAGAAGGCCGAGCATTATTCGCGCAAGCACTTCACCGAAGTAGTCGCTGCCAATCGCGAGTTCTGCGATCAGTATGGAGGAGGCTGAAACAGGGTGTAGCGGATAGGGTATAGGGTGGAGGGAAATCCGGATCATCCGCACACTTTTTTGGCAGTTCTTATCGGTTATAACTCTTAATTTCTAACCCCTAACCCCTATTCACTAATACCTGTCCCTATGATCATCAGCGGCATCCAGAAATTCACACTCCTTGATTTTCCCGGCAAAGTAGCCTGCGTCATCTTCACGGGTGGGTGCAATATGCGCTGTCGGTTTTGTCACAATCCAGAGTTCGTCCTACCGGAAGAGCTTGCCAAGCTTCAGGGGAGTTTCATCCCAGAAGAGGCGGCGCTTAATTTTCTCAAGGAGCGGCAAGGGGCACTTGAAGGGGTGGTCATCACCGGTGGTGAACCGACGATTATGCCGGACCTCGACGCGTTCATTGCGAAGGTGAAGGAGCTTGGTTTCCTTGTGAAGCTCGATACGAATGGCAATCGTCCTGAGACCTTGTACTCGCTCATGGGAAAAGGTCTTCTGGATTATATTGCGATGGATTTTAAGACGAGCCTGTCGGAATATGCGGCGCTCACCGGATCTGGAGCGGACGCGGCGCGGGTCGCGGAAAGCGTCGCGTTACTCAAGGCGGGCCGAGCGGACTATGAGTTCCGTACGACGCTCATCCGGGAGTTCCATACGCCTGAGGTGCTCGCTGAGATGCAGGGGACGCTTCGAGGAGCGAAGCGGCTGTATCTCCAGCTGTTCCGGAGCGGTATCACGCTTGATCCGGCGCTCCGAGCATGCCACGCGTTTTCTTTTGATGAGATGCGAGAGATCGCCAAGGGCTTTTCGGATGCAGTTCAGGAAGTAGCGGTGCGGGAAGCATAGCTGAAGAAAAATCCCCGGAAGATCTCTGGGGATTTTTTCGTTGTGAGCGGACTCTGGAGTTTCCGATACCAGTTATGCTGTCGGAGATGTTGGTGGGACGGCCGGTGGTGCCGGCGGAGCAGCCGGTTTCGGAGAGAGTTTTTTTACTGAGATGTAGATGCGGATGATGACGAGTGCGATGACGGTGGCCGCCGAGATGACATAGATCCATATCATCCACCAGGTTGCCGTGTCCGATCCGGAGAAGATGCCGTGGGCGAGGAAGAAGAGGTATGTCACGAAGCTCGCGTAGTGGATCAGGCGCCAGGCCTTCATGTTGACGATCTTCCCTCTCCATTGCGAGGTGAATATGAGGAGGGCGATGCCGTAGAGGGCGAGCGTGCCGATGCCGACGGTCCAGGTGAGGTCGTAGCCAGGCACGGAGAGGAATGATCGCTCGAGCGAGAAGGGTATGAGGGCTTCTGGCCAGGTAAGCTGGAAATACCGGTCGAATGTCAGGGAGGCGATATGGATGAAGAGCATGCCGAACCCGAGCCATGAGAGTGTCCGATGCATCTCGAGGTTGAGCGCTGGTGGGAGCAGCTTGACGACGAGGCGGGTCGACATGAGAAGTCCGTTCATCACGACGATCGAGAAGAGGATGAAGGCGAGGATACCTGAAGCCCGGCCGATGTACCAGGAGAGGGATTCCGTCTTCACGACTTCTTTGCCGACGGTCGGATAGGGTGTGCTTGCCGGGTCGAGGGGATTGGTGCCGCTCGTCACCTCGTAGCCGTCGGCGATGCCGTCGCCGTCGGTATCGTAGTTGGCTGGATCGGTCAGATAGGTCCCGATCTCCGCTTCGTCGGTCAGCCCGTCGATGTCGCTGTCTTTGACGGCGGCAGATGCTGAGACAGTAGAGAGCGAGAGAGTGAGCGCTGTGAGGAGGATGAAGCTAAGCTTGTTTCCAGACATAAGGTTCCATGGATTGGTTACGGATTACGTGGCCGTCTTTCTGTATGAATATAGCAGGGATGCCGAGTGTTTCAGCGAGCACGCTGCCGCGCGTGCTTCCGGCGATGAGGAGCGTCTTGGCGAAGACATCTGCTCGGGTGACGCTCTCAGCGACGACTGTGACGGAGAGGAGATCGGTCTCGGCGCTTTTTTGGCTGCTCGGGTCGATGATGTGATGCTTCTCTTCGCTGTTCTTGGTCCAGTGCCGCCGGTTGCACCCTGAGGTTGCGACGGCTAGATTGGAGAGGACGAGGAGTGCGGCCGGCTCATCCTGGCGGAGCGGGTGCTCGACGGCGATCGCCCAGTACGGATAGTCTTCTTTCCGGTTCGATCCGCTCGCGAAGATATCTCCGCCGGCATCGACGATGAAGTGTTGGTATTCCTTGGCGAGGAAGGCCGCGACCTTGTCGGCGATGAAGCCTTTGCCGATGCCGCCCAGATCGATCTTGAGGCCGATTGGCTTCGTGGCGGTGAGTGTTTCGTGGTCGAGCTGGAGTGCTGAGAAGGGGACGGGTTCTCCAGCCACTTTCCCTCCGTAGGCGCCCGCGTAGCCCTCCTGTTCGAGCGGGATGAGGATGCTCGGATCGAAGATTCCGCCGGTGGCATCATGATACCGCCTCGCTTCTTCAAGCAGATGGAAGAGCTCTCGGGAGATGGGCCCGCCCTCGCTTTCGTTGAACGCCCAGAGCTCGTTGTCTCGGGAGAAGCGGCTGTAGCGGCGCTCGAAATCACGGAAGAGGGCGAAGGCCTGCTCAAGGGACGCGAGCATCTCCGCATCGTTATGATATTCGGAAAGGACTTCGCAGAGGATATCAGTCTTCATGATCTCTTGGGAGACCCGTTTTTCCGCGCTCTGCCATGTCATAGCGCTTCCTGGTCCGCAAGTGTTTCCTCGTATGAGTCGAGGATGCCGTTGCTATTCTCGTCGGATTCGGAATCGTAGAAGAGAAAATCATCCTCGTCCGGATGTTGATCAAGCATGTCGGGCATGCCGTCGTCATCGGAATCGGTGAAGTACTTCCGCTGGTCGACGATCGGATCCGGATCAATGGCATCGACGAGGCCGTCGCTATCGAGATCCTTCTGGTAGGCCTCGTCAGTCACGACATAGGTCCGGGTGACTGGCTTGTATTCGATAACTTCCTGGATGACCTTCTTCATGACGGTCTTGGTCGTCTCTTTTGCTGCGGGGGCTTCTTCTTCGTCTTCATCGCGTCTGTCCTCGTTATCGTCTTCATCTTCGTGTTCGTCCTCATCTTCATCATCCTCTGCCCAGGCTGTTGGTACGGTTGGTGAGGTCATAGGGAAGACGGATGCTGTCCCGTAGGCAACGATGATAGCGAGAGCGAGGAAAAGGCGCATTGTGAGTGTGCGGATCATAGGGGTGTGCCTTAGGAAGCTTTCGTGCTTGTCGAAGTCTTCGGTTTGCTGCTCGATGACGAGGATGATGATTTTGAAGTCGACGGCACTTCCACGACCTTCTTGGTGACGGTCGGTTCGAGTGTTGTCTTGGTCACGGTCTTCTGGTTTGCCTTTACAAGTCCAGGCTGGTCTTTGAGGAGCTGTTCGTACTGCGCTTTCGAATCAGCCATTGATTGCCGCAAGTTATTCTTGCGTTCGGCGAGATCGAGATAGTACTGGTAGCGGGCAGCCTCAGTTTCCCGCTTCATAGCGGCGTAGGCTTCCTGTTCGGATGTGAATTTCTGAGCTCGTTTGGCGTTCTCAACCGTGACGATAGCGACGAAGGGACCGAAGAAGGCTCCGGCGGTGATAAGAGCGAGTGTGAGTTTGGTCTTGATACCTGGCATGATGTCTGTTTTTGAAGAGTTATAACGTCTACTATTATACCATAATTCGCGGTTTTCCGTTCGACGGGCGGAAAACGGATTTTTCTGGTAGAGTGGAGCCATGAATCGCCCGCACGCAGTATCTATGACGCTTTTGCTTGTCCTATCTTTCATAGGAGTGGCTTGGTTTGCTTTGCGGACAGTCGTTCCGCACTCGGAGAATCCTGCTTCGGAGGAGGTAGCATCCGTTCCTGAGGAGATTCCTCCTTTGGCTCATCCTGATCCGGTGCCCGAGCCAGTAGCTGTACCGGTCGAGGAGAAGGAGAAGAAAGAGGTTATTCCGGTATCGATCCCCGCTCTTTCGGTCCCGTTCACATCGCAGGCGCCGTCGGCGAAGTGGGGCGATGATACGTTCCAGAATGGCTGTGAGGAGGCGTCACTCGCCATGGCGGCATATTGGATCTCTGGCAAGCCGCTTACGAAAGAGATTGCGGAGCGCGAGATCGTCGCGCTTTCAGCGTTCGAGAGGAAGGATATCGGCCATGCCGTTGATACGTCGGCTGCCGATACCGCGAAGCTGTTCCGCGGATATTACGGTACGGGGACGGCGGAGGTCCGGTATGATATCTCGGCTGCTGATATCCGTGCGGCGCTTGCGGAGGGAGCGGCGGTCATCGTGCCGACGAACGGCCGCAAGCTCGGCAATCCGAACTTCAAGCAGCCAGGGCCGCTCACGCATATGCTCGTCGTCATTGGCTACGATGCAGCGACAAAGGAATTTATCACCAATGATCCTGGGACGAGACTGGGCAAAGGGTATCGCTATGGCGAAAAAGTCTTGCTCGGGGCGATTCGTGACTATCCGACCGGTCGGCATCTGCCGATCGCGGAGGAACGGACAGCGATGATCGTTGTTCGTAAGTAACTGTCTCAATTCTCATGTCGAGCTGTAAATCCGAAAATTTCGAGCGAAAATCCTGAAAAGCGCGAAGGGCTACTATCGTAACCCGACAAGCTTTGAAGGGTTTGCAGCCGAAATTTTCGGATTTCAGCCGGCAAGCGATATTTTTTCTTTGTTATTCATGCGGTGAGAATTGAGACAGTTACTTGGCCGTAGCCGGCTCTCGGAAAACGGGGTATACTGGAGACATAATTTTGAATATTCCGCATATGGGATTGTTTTCTGCTTTTGGCGGGTCTCGGCCATCCCGGCCGTCGACTGGCGCATCGTCTTTCGGTCATTCATCGCATCCGTCTCCTTCGGCGAAGCCTGTGGGATCGTCGCTTCATGGTAGGGTATCGGGCCTGGAAATTAAGAATCTCCATCGCGGGCTTATCAATAGTCTGGGGCGGACCAAAGGCGAGCGTGCTTTTGCGCAGCTCGCGCCGAACATGGACCGAGAGCGCGGTATAGGGTCGTCTGGCATCAGCGCGAACGAGGCGCGGGATGCGGTTCGGAACATGGAACGGAATCCGTATGATGGTCTCGACAAGCACGATGCGGCGAAGGTGCAGGAGGCGCTGAATAAGCGTCTCGACTCGTAGTCGGCTTTTGTGGCAGGAAAAGAGATTATTCTTCCGGGCGGAGTCGTGTGTCATGCACGCAAGCATCGTCGTGCGCGACAGCTCAGAATCATCGTACGAAGAGACGGGAGCGTCCGGTTGACGCTGCCGTTTTTCATTCCCTATCGGATAGGTGAGGTGTTCTTGAGGAGTAAGGAAGCCTGGATCAGGGAACGTCTGGCGGCCTTGCCGGCTGAGCCGGAAGATCTACTGCTTCGGGGAGACGAAGAGGAATACCGTACACGCTCCGAGGAAGCACGGATGCTTGTCGAGAAGCGTCTTGCGCACTTCCAGCCGCTCTATGGCGTCGCCTGGCAGCGGATCAGTATCCGCAATCAGAAGACGCGCTGGGGGAGCTGTTCGCGGAGAGGCAATCTTTCCTTCAATTACCGTCTTGTCCATCTGCCGGAGCGGCTCTGCGATTATGTCATCGTGCATGAGCTCTGCCATCTCATCGCGTTTGATCATTCGCCGAGGTTCTGGGCTCTCGTTGAACGGACGTTTCCGGACTATCGGGAGATTCGTTCCCGGCTGCGCGTTTTGTGACAGCCGGACCTGATATTTGACATATTTTTATTTTTCTGCCATAATTATATCCTTACTCTGAAACCGATAAGTAACTATCTCAAATCTCATGTTTTGAGAAAACATTCAAATTTCGTGATAGAAAGCGTGAAAAGCGAGAAGGGCTATTAGTAATAACCCGACGAGCTTTGAAGGGTTTCTAGCCGAAATTTTGATGTTTTATCAGACAAGCCCCGGTTTTTGTCTTAACGCGGGCGGTGAGATTTGAGCTAGTTACTAAGGTTTCGTTATCCTTTCTTTGAGCCGGGAGCCATGCTCCGCGATCTCTCCGAGGGGAGAGAGAAGGCTTAAATCAGTAACATTTGAAAAATGTTCAGTAGAAACCCGAGAGGCGGAAAACCCTCTCACCCGAAGCGCAGCGGTGGCGGACGATTTACCAAGCCGTCTTCGCGCAAGCAGAAACGCCAGGCGAAGGAGATGGACTTCTCACAGTTCGTGAAGAAAGCTATCGTGACGACTGAGACGGAGACGTATCATCCGGAACACCGCTTCGCGGATTTCGAGATGCATAGCAAGCTCAAGAAGAACGTCGCAGACAAGGGTTATGTCCATCCGACACCGATTCAGGACGGCGCCATCCCGCGCATCCTCGAAGGACGCGATGTGATCGGCATCGCCAATACCGGGACCGGCAAGACAGCCGCGTTCCTTCTGCCGCTCATCCATAAGACCTTCAAGCACAAGACGGAGAAGGTTCTTATCATCGTGCCGACGCGCGAGCTGGCGCTTCAGATCGAAGAGGAGCTCCGCAATTTCTCCGCTGGTTCGGGGCTGCGCAGCGCACTCTGTATCGGTGGTGCCCACATGAATGACCAGATCAGGAGCATCGCTCGCGATCCGAGCTTCGTCATCGGTACGCCGGGACGGCTCAAGGACCTGATCGAGCGCAAGAAGCTCCATCTCACTGAGTTCAACAACATCGTGCTCGACGAAGTGGACCGCATGCTCGATATGGGGTTCATCCGTGACATCAAATTCTTGGTAGCGCTCATGAAGGAGCCGCGCCAGTCACTTTTCTTCTCGGCGACCATGCCGCGTGAGATCGTAGAGTTGGCTAAGGGTTTCCTGCATGATCCGATCACGATTGCCGTCAAGGCGCGCGCGACCTCCGAGAACGTCAACCAGGATGTCGTCCGTGTCGGACCAAAGGACGAGAAGATCGAAGTGCTTCACGAGATCCTGCTCCGTCCTGAGTGTAAGAAAGTCCTCATCTTCGGACGCACCAAGCACGGTGTCGAGAAGCTGGCGAAGAGGCTTGTCGAGCGCGGGTTCTCCGCCGATTCTATCCATGGTGACAAGTCGCAGTCGCAGCGCCAGCGGGCGCTCCGTCGCTTCAGCCAGGATGAGATCGCTATCCTCGTCGCGACCGATGTGGCCGCGCGCGGACTCGACATCCCGGATGTCACGCACGTCATCAACTACGAGCTGCCGGAGAACTACGAGGATTATATCCATCGTATCGGCCGTACGGGCCGCGGCAACAAGGCCGGCCACGCTCTGACCTTCGTCGACTAACTACTCAGAGTGCTATACTGGAGGCGCTGCCGGACCCCCTAACAAAGGGGACGAGGCGGCGCCTTTCTGTTTTCTGGAATTGTATGCATTTTTTCAAGGCGTTGGAACATCTCATCCGCGAATATGCCCACGAGGTCCCGCTCGAGTGGTTTGTGCTGCTCGGCTCGTTCGCGGAGGAGGTCATAAGTCCGATCCCGTCCGCGCTCATCATGGGGACGGCTGGGTCGATCGCGCTCATGCAGGGGGCTGTTCCTGGTTATCTCGTTTTTCTTGTGCTCCTTGGTAATATCGGCAAGACGTTTGGATCGTGGATATACTATTTCCTTGGCGACCGACTGGAAGATCTGCTCATCGGCAGGATCACGAAATTCTTTGGCGTGAAGCATGAGGAGATCGAGAATATCGGCAAGCGTTTCACCGGGCATCACTGGAAGGACGGTGGCATCCTCTTCATCTTGCGCGCGATGCCGTTCGTGCCGACGACGCCGGTCTCTATCGCTGCCGGTATCATCAAGATGGACAAGCGGATATTTCTTTTGGCGACGTATGCGGGCAATGTCATGAAGGACCTCGTCTATATCTATGCGGGCTATGCCGGTCTGGCGAAGCTTCAGACACTCTGGCGGGAGATTATTCCGGTCAAGGCCGGCATCGATATCCTCGTCGCGATCGGCATCATCGCATTCCTGGTGTTCCTCTATATTCATCGCGGTCGCGGAAAAGAGCTCCTGGCTCGCTGTGCGAATCATCTGACGAAGAAATGAGTATGCCAACATTTGATCTCAAAAGCGAATATCAGCCTTCAGGTGATCAGCCGCAAGCGATCGCTGCTTTGGTGCGCGGACTGGAAGCGGGGATGCCCAAGCAGACACTTCTCGGCGTGACCGGGTCCGGCAAGACGTTTACGATGGCCAATGTCATCGCGCAGTCTGGCAAGCCAGCGCTCGTCATTGCGCACAACAAGACGCTCGCGGCACAGCTAGCTCAGGAATACCAGGTATTCTTTCCGGACCACGCTGTGCATTATTTCGTCTCCTACTATGATTACTACCAGCCGGAAGCGTACATGCCGGTGACGGATACCTATATTGAGAAGGACGCACAGATCAATGAGGAGATCGATCGGTTGCGCCATGCGTCGACCCAGTCGCTTCTCACGCGCCGCGATACGATTATCGTGGCATCGGTCTCGTGCATTTACGGTCTCGGCAGTCCTGAAGAATACGAGCGATCGAACCTGCGGCTCGAGGTCGGTATGCCGGCATCGCGCACGGAGCTCCTCCACAAACTCGTCTCCATCTTTTTCTCACGCACCAATGCTGATATCGCGCCGGGGCAGTTCCGGAGCCTCGGCAATCGCATCGAGATCATGCCGATTTCGGAGAAATACATCTATCTACTCGAGATCGTCGGCGGACGTATCGGTGCCATTACCAAGATCGATCCGGTCTCACAGAAGATCCTCGAGACGCCCAAAGCGATTTTCCTTTTTCCAGCCAAACACTTCATCACGGACAAGGACCGGCAGGAACAGGCGCTCCAATCTATCGCGCTCGAGCTCGAGCTTCGGCTTAAGGAGCTTGAAGCGGATGGTAAGTTGCTCGAGGCGGAACGGCTCAAGCGCCGGACGAACTATGATCTCGCCATGATGCGTGAGATGGGTTATACCAATGGCATCGAGAACTACTCCCGCCATCTCTCAGGCAAAAGCTCCGGTGAGTCGCCAGAGACGCTTCTCTCGTATTTCCCGCGCACAGCAGATGGCAAGCCAGACTTCATCACGATCATCGATGAGTCGCACGTGACTTTGCCGCAGCTCCGCGGCATGTATGCTGGCGACCAATCTCGCAAGAAGACGCTCGTCGAATATGGTTTCCGTCTGCCGAGCGCGCTCGACAACCGTCCGCTTCGCTTCGAAGAATTCGAGGCGCGTGTTGGTCAGGTGATTTTCACGTCGGCGACGCCTTCGGACTATGAGCGCGAGGCGAGCGGCCAGATCGTTGAACAGGTCATTCGTCCGACGGGACTCTTGGATCCGGAAGTCGAAGTGAAGCCGATCCGTGAGAAGGGAGAATATCCTGGTCAGATACAGGACTTTATCGCACAGACGGAGATCGAGGTCGAGAAGGGTGGTCGCGTCATCGCGACGACCCTGACCAAGAAGATGGCCGAGGACTTGAGCACGTACTTGAAGGATAAGAAGATCAAAGCCGAGTACCTCCACAGCGATGTGAAGACGATTGATCGTATCAAGATCCTGACAGCGTTCCGCAAGGGGGAGTTCGACTGTATTGTCGGCGTCAATTTGCTCCGCGAAGGTCTCGACCTGCCGGAAGTGACCTTCATTGGTATCCTCGACGCGGACAAGGAAGGTTTCCTTCGATCCGAGACGTCGCTCATCCAGATCATCGGGCGCGCGGCTCGCAATGCGGCCGGTCGCGTCATCCTGTATGCGGAGTCAATCACTGGGTCGATGCGCTATGCGCTCGACGAGACAGCTCGCCGCCGGACGCTCCAGATCGCCTACAATACGGAGCATGGCATCACGCCGCAGACGATCAAGAAGAACATTCATGATATCACTGAGGCGCTCGAAAGCGAGCATGACCGGGCGGTCCGGGCCAACGTCGTATTGGATAGGGAAGTGTTTGCTAAGGATCCGAAGAAGCTTATCCGTCTCAAGGAGCGGGAGATGCAGGATGCTGTGAAGGTTCTCGACTTCGAGACTGCCGCGATATTGAGGGATGAAATAGCGGCATTGGAAGCGATATCTTACAAAGGTAAAGGAAAGATGACGAAGCCCCGTAGCAAAGTTTCGTAATCGGAACTTTTGCTACCGGGGGATCCGCGCGCTCGAAGAGACGTTCGGTGGCAAGAAGTCACACAAACGTCGATAGTTTTGGAAAAGAAAGGCCGCACATGATTCGTGTGCGGCTTTACTGCTTTTGACAAATGTCAGGGTGGCGGCAAGTGCTTATGTTTGTTATCTTTCCGTCCCATAGTATCGTATCCTAGACTTGTCCTGAGTAAGTTGCGTATCTGGATCGGGCTGAGACAGTCCACATGCATATACATGCTGCCCGGAAGGCAATCGCCGAAAATCTCATAGATCGAAGACCGTATATATCTCATGGATTGCTGGTTCAACCGGCCTCTGCTGTTTTGGATGAGAAGCATTTCCCAGAAGATGTCGGCAATTTGTCGGCGGGCCCATCTGGTATTGTGACGGTCTTCCGGTAGGGCTGAGATCAGCCACTGGAAGATAGGAGTATTTGACCCATGCATGCCGTCGGTTGGCGGCAGATCGATATGCATGGTGATCGTGCGTGTCTGGATGATTGTTGGAGCATCCAGATAAATCGATCCGAGGAAAGTCAGGGAATATTCTTCCGATTGCCGTGGTTTGGGCTCCCGCGGTTTTGGGTTTGGCGGATGTCTCATTCGGACGCTCCTTTCGTAGGATTGGGCTTTGTGAAGTTGCTATTACCCGCATTGTGCATCTGAAAGGAAATCATGTCAATGCCGTCTTACCTGCAAGGCACGCGGCTTTCCGTGTGTGGTATACTGTAATCGTTAACCGTAAACAAAAACATCTATGTCGCAGAAACAGGCCATCATGGTCGGGACAGTAGTCGTCCTGGCGGCCATCGCTTCGGTGTTCACGTACCGGCAGTATGTTGGAGACCAGTCCGGCATGCCGGCTCCTGCTACGCAGCCTGGCAAGGCTACGACAGCATCGCCGCGCACCATCGTTCCGGTGGAGCGGACTATTCCGTCGAGTGTCGATGATATCTCCTCGGTCATCATTAGTGAGACGTCGGCCGATACGGCGGCGCTTGATGCCGAAGAGAGCGGAGAGCTTTCCGAAATCGAGGCCGAGAGCGAGAGCATAAACAGCTTAAATGAATCCTATGATGACAACAGCTTCTAAGCAGGGTATGAAGACGGTATTTTCGATCCTGTCCGCCATTGCTGTGACGGTGCCGTTGTCGGCGTCCGCAGTGATGATGAGTCCGGAAGAGCGTGCTGCTCAGCGTACGGAGCGCATGGAGGATCGTCAGGAAAAGCGTGCCGAGATAGTTGCTGACCGTGAGGCGCGCAAGGAAGAGCGGCAGGATGATCGCCAGGCGGCATTCTGTGAACGTTTCGCTGGGAACGCGGAGAAACTCGCCGACACTATCGCCGAGCGTGAGTCCAAGATCCGCGAGCGCAAGGAGAACCGTGTGAACCGCATGGAGGAGAATCGTGATGGTCGCGATGAGAACCTCGGCGAGAACCGCTCGGAGGCTGATCAGCGCCGAAGCGAGATGTACCAGAAGCTCGAAGGGCGTGCTAAGACTGATGCCGAGAAGGCCGCAGTAGCAGAGTTCAAGAAGACAGTCGAGTCGGCCGTCGAGACCCGCCGTGATGCGGTGGACGTGGCGATTGCTGCGTTCCGTACTGGTGTCGATAGTGCCGTGTCTGGACGTAAGGGATCGGTAGAGTCAGCTGTGGCTGACTTCAAGGCGGCTGTCGAGGCGGCTGTAGCCAAGGCCAAGTCCAGCTGCGAGGCTGGCACTGACCCGGCGACGGTCCGTTCGACGTTCAAGACGAGTATTGAAGCGGCGAGGAAGGCACTCCAGTCCGATCGTCAGGATGCTGAGAAGGTCGGAGAACAGGTGAGGGTGCTCGCTGAGACCCGTCGCACAGCGGTGAAGAAGGCAGTTGATGACTTCAAAGCGTCTGTCGAAGCGGCTCGCGCTGAGCTCAAGAAAGCCTTCGGTGAGGACGTGGCATCCGCGGACTAGAGAGGTCTCATGCATCGTGCTATCATATCCAGGGAGGCGGCTCGCCTCCTTGGATATTTCTTTTTCGTTGAACTGCATTTTTTCCTATGACCGACGAGATTAGGAAGAGATTTACCATCGTTGCTGATGATTATGGGATTCGCCAGACGGCGGAGCCTATCTTGCGTTTGGTGCGCGAGGGCAAGATCGATCGGGTCGCGGTGCTCATCCACTATGTCTCCGCCGAGCAGGCAGCAGCGCTCCTTGCGACCGGTGTGAAGATCGATCTCCATCTCGAGCTCATGGACATGATCCAAAGTGGCAAGAAGGTGCGGGAGAGTGCACTCTGGCGCATCATAAAATTTTCTCTCCGGCTCCTGGTTGGCCGGGTGACGGTCCGTAAGGCCGAGGAAGAATGGCGCTCGCAGATCGAGCGTTTCCGCGAGCGTTTCGGACGGTTGCCGGATGGGATCAATTCGCACGAGCATGTTCATTTCTTTCCGCCGTTCACCAAGCTCTTTTTCCGGATTGCGGGGGAATACGGCATCGGGCATGTCCGTTTCAGCACGGACGGCCTGATGCTTGATCGGCATGTTGCGCTCGTCGGCAAGGTGCTTTCCCTTTTGCGCAATCGTTCCCTTTCGCGCTTGGCTTCATCCGGAGTTATCACTTCCCGCTATCTCGTGAACCTCGACTGGCTGCCGGACTTTCCGGCCTTTGTCGCCAATCTCGGCGATGAGGACAATATCGAGCTGGTCGTCCATCCCGAGCGCGAGGAGGAATACCGCACACTGCTTGACTACTTCTAACGTAACTCTCTCAAATCTCACCGCTAGTTATAGAAGAAACGCGAGGAGTGCTTGTCCGTAAAAATCACTCCCGTTCCGGCTGCAAAACCCGAAAAGCTTGTCGGGTTATTGCTAATAGCCCTGCCTACCGGCAGGCAGGCCTTCGCACTTTTCGACTTTTTCGCTCGAAACGTGAGCGATTTTTCCTGGACATGAGATTTGAGAGAGTTACTTGGCCGGACTCTTGATAGTTTAGCCAAAACAGGGTATACTACCTGTTCTTCTTTACCCTGTGAAATTCCGCCGGTAGGCGGACCAGCGAAGCTGGATTTCACAGGGTTAATGACCAGATACTATGAAAGAATCCAAGAAACACAAGGAACCATCTGCGATGATCTCTGTTCGTGGCGCCCGGACGCACAATCTCAAGAATATTTCCGTCGACATGCCGCGCAATGCCATGGTGGTCTTCACTGGGCTTTCTGGCTCGGGCAAGTCGTCGCTCGCGTTTGATACCATCTTCGCCGAGGGACAGCGCCGCTATGTCGAGTCGCTCTCCGCATATGCGCGCCAGTTCTTGAATACGATGCAGAAGCCGGATGTCGATGAGATCCTCGGCCTGTCGCCGGCCATCTCGATCGACCAGAAATCAGCAAGCCGGAATCCTCGTTCGACCGTCGCCACCATCACGGAGATCTATGATTATCTCCGCGTGCTGTTTGCACGTCTCGGACGGCCGCACTGTCTCGAATGCGGACGCGAGATCCAGAAGCTGTCCGTCGAGGAGATGATCGAGATCGTCTCTGATAAGGTGAAGGCGACCAAGAAGAAGGAAGGCGCTCTCATCATCGCGGCACCGGTCGTGCGTGGCCGCAAGGGCGAGTATTATCAGCTGCTCTACAATGCGCTCGGCAAGGGCTTCAGCGAGATCTTCCTCGATGGGGAGCGCAAGAGTTTGCGCGAGCGCGTCATCCTTTCTAAGAATAAGAAGCACGATATCGATCTCATCGTCGACGAGATACCGCTTCAGGAGTTCGGGAAGTTTCCCGAGACGTCCGCTGAGCGGCTCTCGGAAGCGGTGGAGCGTTCGCTTGAGGAGAGCGAGGGTTTGGTGAATATCCGCATCGCTGGGGAGACGCTTGTACTTTCGTCCAAGTTCTCTTGCCCGTATGACGGCTTCTCCTATCCAGAGGTAGAGCCGCGGCTCTTCTCCTTCAATTCACCGTACGGTGCTTGCGAGGCGTGCAATGGTCTCGGCACCAAGCATTTCTTCGGCGATGAGCCATGTGACGTCTGCCATGGGTCGCGTCTGCGTCCGGAGGCACTCCACGTGAAGATTGGTGGGAAGAATATCGTCGAGCTGACAGCTATGACCACTGTCGAGGCCAAGGCGTTCTTTGATGGTCTTGAGCTCTCTGAGCGCGAGCGGCAGATCGCATCCGTAGTGCTGCGCGAGGTGGGCGGCCGTCTGCAGTTCCTGCTCGATGTCGGCCTCGACTATCTCTCTCTCGGCCGCCGCGCCAATACACTCTCGGGCGGCGAAGCGCAGCGCATCCGTCTGGCATCCCAGCTTGGGTCCAAGTTGGTCGGTGCGCTCTATGTGCTCGACGAGCCGACGATCGGCCTCCACAGCCGTGACAATGACCGGCTCATCGCGACACTTCAGGCACTCCGCGATCTCGGCAATACTATCATCGTCGTCGAGCATGACGAGGATACGATCTTTGCGTCCGACTACATCGTCGATATCGGCCCTGGCGCCGGCGTGCACGGCGGCGAGGTCGTGGCCTCCGGCTATCTCGATGATCTCCTGACAGCCAAGAAAAATACATCCGGATCACTCACGCTCGCGTACCTGCGCGGCGAAGAGCGGATCGCTATCCCGGAGAAGCGCCGTGGCAAGGAGAAAGGCGCGCTCAAGGTCCGCGGTGGCAATCTCTACAATATCAAGGGCATGGATCTCGATATCCCGCTCGGCCGCTTCGTCGCGATCACGGGCGTATCCGGTTCGGGCAAGTCGACGCTCATGTATGAAATCGTCCACAAGAATCTCCAGGTTCGCCTCGATCGTCGCTATCGTGACAACAAGACGTTCAATTGCCAAGCATTCTCTGGATCGGAATATCTTTCCCGTGCCGTGCTCATCGATCAGAGCCCGATCGGTCGTACGCCGCGGTCCAACCCGGCGACGTATACCGGCGCGTGGACACATGTCCGCGATATGTTCGCTGCGACCGAGGAGGCCCGTGTGCGCGGCTGGAAGGCCGGCCGCTTCTCGTTCAACCGTCCCGGCGGACGCTGCGAGACGTGCGAGGGCAACGGTTTCATCGCGGTGGAGATGCACTTCTTGCCGACAGTCTATGTGGAGTGCGATGTCTGCAATGGCAAGCGCTTCACCAAAGAGACACTCGAAGTGAAGTACAAGCACAAGAGTGTCTATGACGTGCTTGAGATGACGATTGAGGAAGCGTACGCGTTCTTCTTCGATATTCCAGCGATCGCTGACCGGCTCAAGACCTTGAATGAAGTGGGCCTCGGCTACCTCAAGCTCGGCCAGAGCGCGACCACACTTTCGGGTGGCGAGGCGCAGCGCGTGAAGATCTCAAGCGAACTCTATCGCCAGCATGTCGAGCGCACTATCTACCTCCTCGACGAACCGACCATCGGGCTCCACTACGAGGATGTGAAGAAGCTTATAGAGATCCTCGATCGCCTCGTGCAGAAGGGGAATACCGTCCTTGTCATCGAGCACAATATGGATCTCATCAAGTCTGCTGACTACGTGATCGATATCGGTCCCGAAGGCGGCGTCGGCGGCGGTCAGGTCGTCGCCTACGGCACGCCGGAAGAAGTCTCGCTCAAGAAGGCTTCGCATACGGGGATGTATCTCCGCAGAGTGCTCAAGCGCTAGCGCGAGGTATCATGTATCTTGTATCAAGTAGTATGTATGGGGCTCACGAAACCCCTTTTTGCTTTTTGAATCAATTTTAAAAAAGTCTTACGATTTACGCAATCGCGAAAATTGTCAGACTTTTTCATACGAGATACAAAATACTAAATACCAAATACGGTTCGGAAGGGGCTTTACAGTGTAGAGGAATCATGCCACAATGGGCCGTTGCGAGTCAGTCAACATACAGGCTCAAAACCGCCATCTTCCCGGGCGTCGCGCGGGAATGTACTTTGAGAAGGAGTGAATCATGGCGACTGACAAGGTCGACATCGCGGAGACGAATGCTATTTCGGCTTCGCAAATGAGTGAGTTCTTCCGGCTGGCAGCCAAACACGGCAGCCATGTCAATCGGGAAACATTTCAGATGTTTCTCGAGTGGAAGCCGCTGTTTCTTGAACCGGGTACGAACGAGTTTCTCCGTTTGGCGCGCACCATCGATGAAATACGCATCAAGATGGGCGTGAGCGATAAACAGTTCCGTACTCTCTGGACTCCCGAAGGTCGTCCGTATCTCGAGCGTATGATCGCCGGCCTAGTTGATACGATCATTCGTGTCGACCGTTCCATTAGACCGGTTTACCCTAATTGGGCGAAGACGATAATGCATCCGGAGCTAGAAGCGACTGGCCCGGCCGAATATGACCTTTTCGAAGTGGAGCCTTGGCTTCATGAAGGCCAGAAGAACGGTCAACACATAGCGGGCTATCAGATTTATAAGTATTTGAAGGAACAGAAGATGCTCAAGAGCTGTCTGTCCCTCCGTGACGGCGAAGAAATCCGAAAAAAAGGCCCAACCGTTTTTCAGAAGGTCTTCGGAGATAGAGAGATCCTTCTGTGGAAGTCAGTTGTACAGCATCGCGACAACCGCATCGCTGTCCCATACATTCGCAAGGATCGCGGTGAGATGGGAGGAGACTGGCTCGGTCTCAGTGAAATCGCGTTTGGTAAAGGATCTGTGACCCCGCGTTTCACAAGGTAACACCCCAATCTCGTACTTTAGACCTCACTGGCCCCTGGAAACAGTAACATCGTTTCCCGGGGTCTTTTTTATACATAATACGTAATACTGAATACAAGATACAAAGCGGCCTCTAGGCCGCTTTTGGTGGTATACTATATACATAGTTCTTCATACGTTATACATAATACATAATACGTAATATAACTCTTATGGCTACTATTGCAGAGTACGTCTCGGAGCGCGCCAAGGCAGGCGTTCCCAAGGCAGAGATCAAGGAGGAATTGCTCTCGGTCGGCTGGACCGAAGAAGAAGCAGATGCGGCCTATCGTGATGGTGTGATCGCGCTTGGTGTCCCGGTTCCGAGCGAAGGCGACCGCCCAGCGATCGGTAAGAAGGCATCAGTCGCGGACGTTGTGCTCAATTTCTTTTCGTTCATCCTGCTCGGCATCGTCGCGACGGCGCTCGGCACGCTCTACTTCGGCATCATCAATGAAACCTTCCCGGATGCGCTTGAAGCCTATTACAGCAGCGCGGCGACCAAGAGCTCGATCCACTATGCGATCGCGGCGCTTCTCATCGGTTTCCCACTCTACTACGCGGCGATGCGGATGTGGTTCCGCGCGTTCCGTGACAATGAGAGCCGTTCCGAGTCCAAACTCTCCAAGTGGCTGACATACCTCGTGCTCCTCGCGGCATCGGTCACAGTCGTCGGCGACCTGATCACGGTCGTCTTCACGCTCCTCGAGGGTGAGATCACGATGCGGTTTTTCTTGAAGGCCCTCACGATCCTCGTCATCGCCGGTGCTATCTTCGGCTTCTACTTCCTCGAGCGCCGGATGGTGCAGTATCGGAAGGATGTCCCGCGCTCCGTCTTTCAGCGCTTCGGCCTCTTGGTCGCCGCGCTCGTCATCCTTGGCATCGTGCTCGGCTTTTTCGCAGGCGGATCGCCGGAGACAGCCCGCAAGCGCACCCTCGATACCAAGCGCACGAATGACCTCTCATCGCTCTCGTCTTGCATCCAGAGCTACGCGAGCGATCTCGGAGCGCTGCCAGCATCGCTCTCGGACCTCAAGCAGTCGAGTATGTACGCCTACTGTGCACAGTACATGCGCGACCCCGAGACGCTCAATGAGTATGAGTACCGTATTGTGACCGCCTCGCGCGTCCAGGGCGCGGCCCGGGTTGGGGAGTTCGAGCTCTGCGCGGACTTCGCGCTCGCAGCATCGGATACCGATGGCACCGATGCGATGTACCGGAATGGAGGCGCGCTCTGGGATGAGCACGCTGCCGGCCGTGAATGCGATACGGCGACCGCTCAGCTCGGCACGCTCACCGTACCGTCACCACTCATCAAGTAGTGGTCGCCACGATCAGAAGAATAGGGTAGAATGGATGGCGTAAGCTATCCATTCTTGCTTTACGAAAAAAATATGAAAAAGAAAAAGATCGTCGCTATCGGCTGCGGGGGAGCCGGCATGTTCAGCCTCGTCGTCGCCTCCGAACTTCGGAAGGGTCGTTTCGAGACGGTCGTGCTTTCTGATGAGCCGGACATCTACTGCCGCTGCACTTCCTCATATATCCTCTCGGGCGAAGCCGAGCTCGACGATGCCATCCAGCCGGAGAGCATGGTATGTGACTATGGTCTCCAGATCGTCCATGACAAGGCGGTCCGCATCGACACGGCGCAGCAGCGTGTCGAGACCGCGTCCGGCGCCAGCTACCCATATGATTCCCTCGTCATCGCGACCGGCGCCAGCCCATGGAAGCCGCCAATCCGAGGTATCGATGGTGCGAAGATTTTCACGGTCCGTACGAGCGACGATATCCGACATATCGAGGAGGTGGCCAAGGATACCAAGACAGCTGTCGTGATTGGTGCTGGCGTCATTGGCATCGAGGTTTCGGGTGCGCTCAAGACTCGCGGCGCCGAGGTGCATCTCGTCGAGAGCACGGGTTCTGTCGCGTCGAGCATCGCGGAGAAGGAGTTCGCTGATCGGATCGTTTCACATCTCCGTGACAGCGGACTCAAGCTTTCCTTCGATACCCGGGTCGAAGAGATTCGGGATGGCGCGGACGGCAGGAAGGAAGTCATCGTCGTGAAGAAGAACGGGACGCCGCGCGCTATCGAGGCGGATATCGTCATCGTCGCGGCTGGAGTCCGGCCCAATCTCGACATCATCAAAGATACCGGCATCGAGGCGGACGAGCAGGGTATCCTGGCCGATCGTCGGATGCGGACCAGCATCGCGGATATCTATGCTTGCGGCGATTGCTGTCATCCATTTTCCGCGGTTACTGATGAGCGGGCCACGAGCGCGCTCGCGAGCCTGGCCATCCAGCAGTCCAAGATCGTCGGCTTCCAGATCGCTGGGTTCCCGATCAAGTATGCCGGATCGACTGGTGCGGCGTGCTTCAAAATTTTCGGCAAGGAATACGCGAGCGCCGGACTGACGGAAGAAGCGGCGCGCAGGCGGTCCCGATGGGTCGTCGTGGGCCGCGCCGAGACGACAGATGTCTACAAGGACCTCAAGGCGGCGCAGCCACTCTTGGTCAAGCTCATCTTTGCTGGTCCCTTCATGCGGCTCGTCGGTTATGAAGGCTGGGGCAATGGTGTCATGCCGTCGGCGTCGGTGGCGAGCTTCGCGATTGGTCAAAAGACGAACATCATCAAGATGCTCCGTTACAATTACTTCGCCCATCCGAGCCTGACTCCGTGGCCCTTCATGGACCCAATCATCATGGCGACCGAGGATGCGATGAACGCCATCATGAAAAACGTGAAAGCATCTTTGCATATCAAGTAGTTAGGTACGGATAGATCCCTCTTTTGTTCTAGTTTTTTCATTCCGTGGCCGCTCTCGAACGGCTCCGACTCGCTCTGTCGAACGGGGAGCTGTTCGTTCTGAGAGCCGAAACGGCTCCGAACGCCACGCTCGACCGTTACCGACTCGCTTCATCGCATCCGTGACCGATAGCTGACCAAGGGAAGAAAAAACCAGAACAAAAGAGAAGAGGCGTACGTATAGTACCTGTTCATTGCAGGTTTTTTTTGTATGCGCCCGGGCGGTTCCGGCGGTCGTATATGAGAGTGTAAGCCGTAATTGATTAAGCTAAACATATGGATAAGAAGATGCTTTTCATTATTGTTGGTGCGACTGCTATCATTGGTGGCCTCGCAGGCTATGGCGTGAGTCGAGCTGAGCGTTTTGATGGCGCACAGCGTCTCGCTGGCCGCGTGTCGGACATGCGCCAGGACATGCGGGAATTCCGCACTGATGCACGTGATGATCGTAAGGATGCGAGCCGCACCGGGAGTGGTATGGGCAATGGTTCCGGCATGGGCATGATGGATGGTTCCGGCCGTGGCATGGGTCTCAATCGTCAGAACTGCGTGGCTGATGGCTGTCTCGCGGTCGACGGGTTGGACTATCCGGCCGGTACGCTTTCCGATGCCGCCAAACAAGCACTCGAAGCGGCTCTCGCTGATGAGTACCACGCGTACGCCTTCTACGATGCTGTCATCGCCAAGTATGGCGACAAGCGCCCGTTCATCATGATCCGCCGTTCTGAAGAGCAGCATATCTCGACGCTCAAGGCGCTCTTTGAGAAGTATGGCATTGCCATCCCGGAGAATCAGTTGCTCGGCCAGGTCGCGGCTTCGGATACTTTCCAGGCAGCCTGCCAGGTCGGCGTGGATGCGGAGATCGCCAATGCTTCGCTTTACCACGATAAGCTGCTGCCGGCAGCCAAAGACTATGCCGACATCACGGCGGTCTTTACCAATCTCATGAATGCCTCACAGGAGCGTCACCTGCCAGCATTTGATCGCTGCAATTGAGGGC
Organism: Candidatus Moraniibacteriota bacterium; assembly: GCA_963743885.1. Classification (GTDB taxonomy): domain Bacteria; phylum Patescibacteriota; class Minisyncoccia; order Moranbacterales; family UBA1568; genus UBA1568. The sequence continues at coordinate 195,560 of CAVURJ010000002.1, forward strand.
TTATCTTGAAAGGCTCTCCGCGAGGAGGGCCTTTTTCGTATAATTTGGAAAGTCGGTGTGGAAGAGGTATGATGGCAGCGGAAGCCGTAACGTATACATTTATGTCGGAAAACATCAATTCGTTCGAGAAAATCGTGCCGGCTGAGCAGCTGCGTGAGCAGGAAATCATTACGCCGATGCCGGAGAAGCGCCCGCATGATCCGGCCATGGTGGAAGATTTGATCAATAGGATCAATGAAGAGGAGCGGGATGAAGAAGAAAGGATCAAACCGACGCTTCAGTAGATGTATGTCGAAAAGCTTTTCTGAAAAAGCACTCGCTGTCGCCCGTCGCATCCCACGCGGCGAGACGATGACGTACGGAGAAGTGGCTCGTCGCGCTGGTAGTCCGCGCGCGGCCAGAGCTGTCGGGTCGCTTATGAAGAAGAATCATGATCCAGCCGTCCCGTGTCATCGGGTCATCCGAAGTGACGGGAGTCTTGGCGAGTACAACCGCGGCGGCACAGAGGCCAAGCGGCGTCTGCTCCGATCAGAGGGTATCGGATATTGAATTTTAATGGGGAATATATGAAACGTATACGTATACCAGGACAAAAAGCAGCCGCCTTCACGTTGCCGGATCAGGATGGTCAGGAGCATAGCCTGAAGGAATATCTCGGAAAGTGGGTCGTGCTCTATTTCTATCCGAAGGACGATACGCCCGGCTGTACAGCTGAAGCCTGTAGCTTCCGTGATGGATATGCTGCGCTCAAGCGTCAGGGCATTGTGGTGCTCGGTGTCTCGGCTGACCCGGTGAAGAAGCACAAGAAATTTGCCGAGAAGTATTCGCTTCCATTTCTGCTCCTTGCGGATGAGGAGAAGAAAGTCGTGGAGCTCTATGGAGTCTGGAACAAGAAGCGGTTCATGGGTCGCGAGTACATGGGCATCACCCGCACGACATTCCTCATTGATCCAGAGGGACGGATCGCCAAAATCTACGAGCAGGTGACGCCGGACAAGCATGCCGACGAGATCCTGGCTGATGTGAAGGCGCTTAAGCAATAGCGCTTGCGTTTCCAGAAAAAAGCGCTAGACTGGAGGCGGTTCTTTCTGATGGAGGCGGGGATCATGGACGCACATCTGACGTTTAAGCTTTGTTGGTGTGGCCGTCATGGCTATTTTGCCAATTCCAAGACAGGGGAGCGTTTGGCGGGAGACGTGTTTAGCCAGAGTTCCGCTGTCGAGATTGTCCAAATAATTGTCGCTGAAGACAAATCATTACATCTGAATCTTGATCAGTTCCGTGCATCTCTACGGGAGACGGTATTGCCACCGGAAGAGCTTCCGGGGATGCCCGAGCTATTGGAACTGGATAACAAGCTCGATGTTTCGACTGAGATTCTCCCGACGACTGAAGAGGAGATGACCGAGAGCATTCATGAGTTTTTAGACATGTTCTTTCCGGGATATCAGGCGACGCAGCGGGTGTTGCAGTGAGATTGTTTTCCGTACTAGAGCCTTCATCTGAAGGCTCTTTTCTTTTGGTTTGAAAGGGGGGCGGAAAAAGGGTAGTATGGATGGGCACACTATGAGAAAGATCATCGTCCGCGACAAGATGCAATCGGGGTATTTATATGTCCTCTCCGAGCCGATGGGAGAGCATTTCGCGCCGGATTTTCGTCCGGAGCTTAGTCCCAAGGAGATGCTCGCGCTCGGCGTCTTCGGCGGCAAATACATGACGGATTGCCAGGACGAGTTCCCGGCTGATTGGTTCGATGGAGCGAAGCTGTCTCCGGAGAAACGGGATGTCTCCCTCAATTATTTCGGTGTCGATGCCAGCCAGCCGCTCTCGGTCTGGCAGGTGAAGGGCTGGATCCATCCGGATGATCCGCGCGGCTGGTTTCAGTGGTACTGTCGCTACTACATGGGTCGGCGGATGCCGGAAGAAGATGCGCGCCAGATCCGTCGCTGGAAAATGATTCGCCGCCACCTCGCCCAGATCACGCACAACTGCCGGCCGCGCGACCTCGCGTGCCGGCCGCGCCAGCGCCAAGCGCTTCTCCATTGGGCGTACGACAGCCGCAAGATATAGATTTTTTTGATCACGTATGACCCAGGACCAGGCGCTTTCCATACTCAAGACCGGCGCGAGCGTCTTTCTGACGGGCGAGGCTGGTTCGGGCAAGACGCATACTATCAACCGGTATACCGAATACCTGCGCGAGCACGAGATTGACTATGCGGTGACGGCATCGACCGGCATCGCAGCGACGCATATCCGCGGCATGACCATCCACTCATGGAGCGGCATCGGTATCCAGTCGGATCTGAGTGATGACGACCTCAAGCATATCGCTGAGAACCGCTATGTCGGGAAGCGTATCAAACAGGCTAAGGTGCTCATCATCGACGAAGTCTCGATGCTCGACGGCCGGCTGCTCGCACTTGTCGAGCGGATCTGCCGCCTCGTGCGCAAGCTGCGGCTGCCGTTCGGCGGGCTGCAGGTCATATTGGTCGGCGATTTCTTCCAGCTGCCGCCAGTGACGGCCAAGGAGCGGACTATGGAGTTTGCCTTCGATGCGGAGATCTGGCAGGTGCTTCAGCCGACCGTCTGCTATCTCTCCGAGCAGCATCGCCAGGAGGACAGCCGGTTCCTCGGTATCCTTTCCGCCATCCGCCGCGGTACATTCGATGAGATGCACTTCGAGAGTCTGAGCGAGCGCATCATCACGCCGGCGGAACTGCCGGACGATATGACGCGCCTGTATTCGCACAATGCGAACGTCGACACACTCAACGCTGCCGAGCTCAAACGCTTGCCTGGCAAGACCTGTGCCTATGCCATGGCGGTGCGTGGTCCGGCAGCGCTCACTGATGCACTCATCCGCGGCTGCCTGTCGCCGGAGCGGCTCGAGCTCAAGGAGGGGGCGGCGGTTATGTTTACCAAGAACAATCTGAGTGGCGGATTTGCCAATGGTACGCTTGGCACGGTGATCGGCTTTGATAGCACGACCAAGTATCCGCTCGTCGAGACGCGCGAAGGCCGGCGCATTCTGGTGGAACCGATGGAATGGGTGATCGCCGAAGGGGATGAGATCCTTGCCAAGGTCACGCAGCTGCCACTCCGCCTTGCCTGGGCGATGACCATCCACAAGAGCCAGGGCGTGAGCCTCGATGCGGCCGTCATGGACCTCTCGCAGGTCTTCGAGTACGGCCAGGGATACGTGGCGCTCTCGCGGGTACGCACGCTCTCGGGCGTGCATCTGCTCGGCGTCAACGCGCGCGCCTTCGAGGTGCACCCTATGGTGCTGGAGCAGGATGCGTGGTTCCGCGAGGCATCGCTCCGCGCGGAGGAGGATCTGCTCGAGCGCTCGGAATCATCACTTCGTGAGCAGGAAGAAAATTTCATCCGCATGTGCGGTGGCCGACAACGCGGACCCAAGCGGACTTCGCGCGGACCCATACAGAAAAAAGAAAAGAAAGTGAAGGCTGCCAAGAAGCCCGTGAAGCAGACCGCTGCCGAGAAGAAGGAGAGTGCTCTCGAGAAGATCCGCGCCGAGCATATGAACGCGTACCGCTCCTGGACCGATGAGGAGGAGAAGAAGCTACGGCAGCTTTTTGCTCTCGGCAAGAAACCGAAGGATATAGCGGAGAAGCTCGGCCGGCAGCCTGGCGGTGTCCGCTCGCGCCTCAAGAAGCTCGGGCTCCTGTAAGCGTATATGATAAGATAGATACGCACCGTATCCGATAAGAGGGAAACCACTATGCATTACAAGACCATCAAACCAAGCGTATCCGTGCTCGACCAGGAGTGGAAGGCGCCGGAGCACAAGAGCTCTACGTTCAAATTTCTTTCGCGCTGGTTCCCGAGCCTCATCAATATCTGCTTGCATTGGTATTGGTATCTCACCGATCGTGAGTACCGTTTCGTCATCGACCTGGACCGGCTCTTCCGCGGGCGCACCGAGCGCATCGACCTCTTGCCCGAGCCGTCCGGTGAGCGCGGTTTTGTGCTCTCGATCGATCGGACGAAGGCGCTCTATTTCGTCCAGGACGGGGATAGCTTTTTTTACGAGGGCTGGAGCCTGAGCGGGCATGACGAGCTCTACGAAGAGGGTACACCCGTTGTCTCTGACGCACTCCGCGATTTCTATGATGCCAAAGAAACAGAGGACGGCGCGTGATTCTTTCTGGTGGTATAATCGGAATAGGGCAAACGAGATGGCGGAAGGATGGTGTAGCGGTAAGAATGATTGGAGGATATCGTTGTAATGGATGCTGACGTCTTTTTGTTCGGATTCACTGTTTGACGATTCTCGCGCCGCAGCTTCCTTATACGTTATAGGATCTTTTATGGAAAATAGTTCACAAGGAAATCAGGGAGATATCCAGGATCATCCATCGCTTCGTACGGCGCGTGATGATGCTATGGAACGTGAACTTCTGGATCTCGCCGATAGTTGCCATTGCACTGCTGACCACTTACGGGATGCATATGAGCGTTTATGCGGCATGTCCGAGAGTCTCTATTCTGATGTGATCGTCGAGCGAATCCGGTCCAAGATGCAGGAAATGGTGAATAAGGGTTTCCCGATGTGTCGGCTTGGCGAGCTTGCTGGGACGCGTCAGACTTTCGTGAATGCTATTTTGGGATATAGGCGCTTCATCGATGACCTGAAGATCAGCGATGAAGAGAAGGGTATGCTCTGTACGGCGGTCAGAGGAGTCCGTAATGGCATCATTGAGTGCCGTGTCGATAACAGGATGGTCGGTCGCGTCGAGGTCAGTAAGCAGGGAGGCGCTGGCACTGAAGAGCGTCTCGCGCGCGAAGTAACCGATATGATCAAATGTACCATCAAAGCTGTCGGATCGGATGAGAAGTATGAGTTCTGGTTTCGGGAGCGGTAGTAGCTGAACGGAGTGCAGGCTCGCTTCGGCAGAGTTTCAGCGAGGCGAGTAAAATCGGGTCGAATACCCCGCGGCTTGCTCGCCTCGATTCGAGTCGAAGCTGGCCCGCCTAAGACCGGAACTTACTCCGGGGCGAATGCCATTTATATGGATGTAGCTATCATTATCTTCGTCATCGTTTGCCTAGTGATCGGCCTCATCGGCACGATTTTACCGGTTGTGCCCGGCGTCGGGCTCATCTTTCTCGGTATCTTCGCGTATGCCTGGCATTTCGGTTTTGCGGAGTTCGGTCTCGGTACGCTTATCGCACTCGGCATCGCTGCGGTACTCTCGCTCCTCTTCGACTATCTCGGGAGCGCCTATGGCGCCAAGCGTTACGGTTCGACCGGCTGGGGTGTCGTGGGCTCTATCGTTGGCGGCATGGTCGGCATGGTCGTCTTCGTTATCCCCGGACTTATTCTTGGTATCTTTCTTGGTGCGGCGTTTGCTGAAGCGATCTTCGCCGGTAAAAGCGCCGAACACTCGTTCCGTATCGGTCTCGGCTCTGTCGCCGGATTTCTTGGCGGGACCATCCTCAAATTTCTCCTTGGCGTTATCATGATCGGCATTTTTCTCGTGAAGGTGCTGTTCTCGTAATCGTTCCTTATGAATATTGACATCTCTCACTTTTTGCGCTACTATGAAAGTCATGTTTTGTAGTGTTTTTTTGTCCCTTACCAATCGAAGAAAGGAAGAACAGCATGAACACGTTTTTCGATATACCGCGTGATTTCGGCCCGATTATCATGGTCGGGATTGGTTTCGTTCTTCTTGTTGGTGTGCCCATCATCGAATGGATGCTTCGGCCGATCACGCGAAGGATCAAGGAATACCGCCGGCGCAGCAAGGTGCGGCGAGAAGTCAGCGGAATAGTTGTAGTGCTTGATTTCGAAGTCATATGTGTCGACCGGCAGGTCGTGCATCTCTCTGGAGTGCCGCTTTCTGACCGGTTCATTGCCGAGGCCAATCGTTATCTTCACGATATAGAGAATGAGAGGCGGGCGATCAATTCCGTGAGAGCCGAGGCTCTGAGGTTCTTCTCTGATGATCCGGACCGGGCGCTGCTTGCGGTCGGCGCATACGAGGACTGTGTCGAGCGATTGCAGGACGACTGCGCTAGCTTGGGGTTCATCTATGATGCTGATGCGGACGCTTTGCTGTATCAGGATGAGCCTGCTCCGAGCGAGGAGACGGATGATCCGACGGCGGATTTTCGCCCATCGCTCCGTCTGGTTTCGATGTAATCGTTGGTCGATCAACGCCCTTAGGGGTAAATACCTACCACCTCAAGCCCTCTTGTGCCGCGCGCAAGGGGGCGATTTTTTATCAACAAAAACCACCGGCTTTAGCCGGTGTGTGCGTTTAAAGCGTAGCAAGTTTTCCACTCAACCTTAAAAAAATCGCCTCTTCATTCTTTCGTTCCCTTCCGCTCAATTTCCAATACTTCACTCCCCAAGAGACCATGTTTTCAAATAAGGCTTTTTCCGCCGGCTTTGCCGGCAGGATAGAAACTACCAGCGAGAGCTGGTAGTTTTCATTTTGGTTGTATTCCGAGGGTTTACCCTATGAAATTCCGCCATGTGCGGACAATTTCATAGGGTGTATAATTTGGGTATTCGTGATTTTTATTTTTCAGAGAAATGAAAAAGAGAGACAAGCGAGAGCTAAATAGAGGATTTGGGCTGACTGTTCTTGGTGCTTTGCTTGGTTTTTTTGTAAGCCTAACCGCATCGGGAGTATTTGAAGGATTGATACATGGTTGGTCTGTTAAGGTTATTTTTGTTGTCGTTGGGTTTGGCTTTGTTTCGGTTTTCTTTGTTTCATTATTTTCACACCTTATTGATAATATCGATCGAGTAGGAAGTATGTCCGAAAAGGAATTTTTCGAAGACTATCTTCAATCTATTTTTCATTTGAAGAAATGATTACGAACAGCATGAAAAGAGTGGCGGTGCTTATCATCTCGGGAGGGGTGTTCATAGCGGCGACGGCGTGGCTGTTTTCGCATGCGTCGGTGCAGTGGAAAGCGCTAGATCTCTGGGAAGTGGTGACTGGCCACTATATCATCGAGCACGATACGCTCAGCGGTACAGATAGGTATGTCGGCGTGAGCCGTGACCGTATGGATCGGGTAGCGTTGATCAATACGGAGACGAAGGAGAAGATGCGGGAAATTGCAGTGCAGCACAAGGCAAAAGAGGAGGCGGAGAAGGAACGGGCGGAGGCCACGGAAGCGATGCGCGTGGATAGCGCATGGACGTTGCTTAGGGGGGATCCGGGCGATAGCTGTTCCGGTCCGACATACACTGGTGAAGTCGCGGTACATGGATGGTATATGTTGGAGTATCCTTACGGCAATAAGACATGGGCGTTCAAGCTTGCCCCAGAGGATCGGAAGAAGATATTCGTTGCAGAATATGATTATTCTTTTAGGATTGCGGATGCATCGGCCGCACTCAAGCAACGGTTGCATCAGGCATCGGAGAAACATCCGGCCGAACTGACAATTCGCGGGATGATGTATTATTGTGAAGGGATGCCGATCGTAAGCATCGACGCGCCCGGCCCGAAAGGCATCATATTCAAATGATCATATGAAAGTCTGCAAGACCGTCGGGGAATATGAGAAGAGCCTGCCTGAGGAAGCGCTCGCGGAATTCGTCGCGCTATGGGGCGTGATCCGTGAGATGGTGCCGGAGGGCGAGGAGGCGATCCGCTATGGCGTGCCGACGATCCGGATCAATGGGAGGAATCTGGTCCATCTGGCCGCCGCGAAAAACCATCTCGGATTCTATCCGGCCCCTTCGGGCGTGAAGGCGTTCGAGAAGGAAATCCGGGGGAAGTATGCATACAGCAAAGGCACGATCCAATTCCTGCTCGGCAAGAAGCCGCCGCTCGGTCTGGTCCGTCGCATCGTCCGCTTCCGCCTCGCCGAGGAGCGCGCGAGGAAGAAATGATTGCATCCCAATCCTCTTCCTTCTTCTTCTTCTTCTTCTTCTTCTCTTTCGCTCCCTCATCCCTTCACGCCTTCCTTTCCGCATTTCTTTTGATAGTGTCATAATTCCGCGGCCGCGGAATTATGACACGGCGCTAAGAAACGATACACGCTATTTTCTATGATGGAATATGAGGGTAAGATAGAGGTAAGATGGAGATAAGACGGGTATAGGGAGAGGTAAGAATGTGGGTGGATAGGATAAGCAGAAGCATATGTATAAATTCGGCCCGGTACAACAGAAGATCCTTCTTTTGTTAGTCGGAGGTATCGCGCTTGGATTGGAGACGTCATCAATTCGGTACTATCGGAAGCTGGGGATGCTGATGAAGGACCTGAAGGAGATCGATGCTCGCAATTTGCGTCGCTCGATGGGACGTTTGTGTCTGCAGAAGCTTGTGGAGGAAGTGTACCTTCCCGACGGTTCGTTCAAGCTGGTCTTGACGGAGGCGGGGAAACGGCAGGCGCGTATCCAGCTTCTTTTCGGTAAATCAATCCGTTTCCGGAATCCGAAGCGTTGGGATAAGAAGTGGCGCATCGTTATGTTCGATATCCCAGAAAAGGAGAAGAAGTTCCGCGATATCTTACGCGAACACCTGCGCGAATTGAGATTTTATAAGCTGCAGCATAGTGTCTTCGTGTCCCCGTATCCGTGCGAGAAGCCGCTGTTGGAGTTGGCGGCCCTCTATAAGGCGGGGCCGTATGTAAGGGTAGTGACGGCCGAGCGGATAGATAACGAAGAGAAGCTCAAGGACCATTTCTTCCGTTCGAAGCCTGTGAAATCGAAAAAATCTTTGAAATCCGCGAAGCTTTCAAAAAGAAAAAACAGTTCAAAAAATTCCGTGTCATAATTCCGCGGCCGCGGAATTATGACACGTGTTTTCTATAATGAAATATCGTTTTATCCTTAACAGGAACGGGTATGAAAAAAGTATACAGACAGTGCCAGTCATGCGGGATGCCACTGAAACGGGACCAAAATGGTGGCGGGACGGAGCTGGATGGTTCGTGTAGCACTATGTATTGTAGCTCTTGCTATCGTGACGGCGCTTTCGTCCGGCCGGAGATGACTCTTGAGGAGATGCAGCAGCAGGTCGATGATGTTCTGAAGAATGAGATGGGGTGGTGGAAACCGTTTCGTTGTCTGGCTGTGCGCCAGATCCCGCGTCTCGCCCGTTGGTCACAAAACGAGCGGTGATTGATTTCAAATTGTAACATAATTCCACGGTCGTGGAATTATGTTACTTTTTGTTTTGAGGATTTTTGATAAGAAAAAACCGCCGCACAGCTTGGCTGGCGACGGCGTTGTGCCCGGGGTGGCTAACTGAAGAACGCGGGGACCTGGTTGACTTCGACGAGCAGGCCTTCGTTCGAGTGGCGCGGGCGATGTATCTCCTTCCATCCGGAATCCCAGAAGGGTGTTTCGGCAGGGCGGATCTTGCGCACCCACTTGGCGTACGGGTGGATTTTTCCGCTGTTCGGATCCTTGCGCGTGTAGTGCATGATCTCGCAGTTGTGGATGCGGTCCGCGGGGTCGTCGGAAGAGACGAGCTCGCGGAAGCGTTGCTGCGAGGGGCGTTCGAGGCGGACCTGGAAGCCGCGCATCACTTCGCCGTGACAGACGAGGATGACATTTTCATAACCGCTGCATTCGCGGTGCAGCGTGAGGAGTACGCGGTCGATGCGCATACAGAGGCTCATGAACGATTCGCCATTGGGCGGACGCCAGAAGAACGGCTCGATACTCCGCATCTTGAGCGCGGCAGCGAAGCGCGCATTGCGCTCGTTCTCGGGAGCGATATCGATGTCGCCCCAGTCGCGCTCGGTGAGGTACGGATCGCTGAGCCAGTCGCTGAACGGCAGGCCAAGCAGGGCGGCGGTCTCTTTGGCACGGATGTATTCCGACACGTAGTAGCGGTCGAAGGCGACTGCAAGATGCTTCTGGATCCAGCGGCCGGTGTCTTCTGCTTGTTGGCGCCCGAGGGCGGTGAGCCGGAAACTGCCGGAGTGGCGGTTGCGGAATTCCTCGGAATAGGCGGAATGGTCGCCGGCCTCGGAGAGTCGTTTGGCGGCGTTGCCTTCGGATTGTCCATGGCGGACCAGGATGAGATTGACGGGCAGTGTCATGGGAAAGGACTCCTTTTCCTTCGGTTGAAGTGTCTCTACTCAACTACGGAAAAGCAGTCTTGTCAATGGTCGGGTAGTTTCTGGATGGTGGTATACTAGTATCAGCTAGCCTAATCAGTAACCTACATCATATTCTATGCCACGGATTACCCGTCCGGACGGACAGATCGATCCGGAGAAGCTCAAGGAGAGCATCGAGCAGTGGAAGGCGCCTGTCATGGTCGTCATCGCGCTCGTCTTCTTTTCCGGCCCACTCTCGGCCATCCTAAGTAGTATGTATCTCACTATGGAAACTATCATTCTCATCGCCGCAGTCGTCGTGTTGCTTTTCTCAATCAAGCAGATCAATCAGTACGAGCGCGGGATCAAATTTACGATCGGGAAATTTACCGGCCTGATGGCTCCCGGCTGGCGGCTTGTCATTCCGGTCTTCCAGTCGTATCAGAAGATCGATATGCGTGTGCGCGCGGTGGACGTGCCGAATCAGGAGGCTATCACCAAGGACAATATCTCGGTCACGGTGAACGCTGTCATCTACTACAAGATTTCTGAGGCAGAGAAGGCGATCCTCGAGGTGGAGGACGTGTACTACGCGGTGTCACAGCTGGCGCAGACGACGATGCGTAATGTCGTCGGAGAAGTCGATCTCGATGAGCTTTTGTCCAAGCGCGATGCTATCGCTGAGCGTATCCGGGCCATCGTGGATCAGGCGACGGATGTCTGGGGCGTCAAAGTCAATTCTGTCGAGCTCAAGGATGTGACGCTGCCGGAGGAGATGAAGCGTGTGATCGGCAAGCAGGCTGAGGCAGAGCGTGAGAAGCGCGCGGTCATCATCAAGGCCGAGGGCGAAGTCATCGCGGCCGAGAATCTTGCCAAGGCGGCGACGATCCTGTCGAGTGCGGACGGGGCGCTCCATCTGCGTACGCTCAATACGCTCAATGATGTCTCGTCGGACCAGTCCAACACCATTGTCTTCGCGACGCCGATCGAGATCCTGCGCGCCTTCGACCGGCTCGGCAGGAAGGGGGAATAGCGGACAAACGAGGAGGACGACATGTAAAAACCCAGCTCAAGGGCTAGGTTTTTGTTTTTTGGTTTGAGAGGACCTTGCTTCGCTTTGGCTTGTAGGGCGGGTAGAGGCGTCGGAAATTTGCGAAACCATTGACAATGGAGGGTGGTCATGGGCGTATACTGGGGGTGGAGATAACTTTTTAGAAACGCTACGAGTATGAAAAAAGGATACAAGGCAAATATCGAGCAGCTGACGGCTGAGAACACAAATTTTCGTCAGGTACTCTATACCGCCAAGGATTGTCAGCTCGTCCTCATGTCGCTCGTTCCGGGCGGAGAGATCGGGCTGGAGACGCATGACGAAGGGGATCAGTTCTTCCGTTTTGAGAAGGGCGAGGGCAAGGTGATCATCGACGAGACAGAATACGAGGTGTCGGATGGCGATGCAGTCATCGTCCCGATGGGTGCCAGGCACAATGTCATCAATACCTCGGAGACCGAGGCGCTCAAGATGTATACGATCTATGCTCCGCCGCATCACAAGGATGGCATCATCCGTGCGACGCGTGCCGAGGCAGAAGCCGACGGTCCAGAGTTTGACGGTGTAACGACTGAATAGTAGGGGGAGAGAAAACCATCGGCAAGCGCCGATGGTTTTTGCACATTCTGATGAGCACTCGCGTAGCAGGATTTCGCAGGGTGAATATTGTGCTATTTTTTGCTTGATGTATACTATAGTATGTAAGTATAGTAAACATTAAAATTATGAAAAAGAAAACGAGGGGAGAAATCGTGATCTATCAGGCGAAATCTGGTGCCATCGAACTGCGCGGAGATTTCGGCAAGGAAACCATGTGGGCAAGTCTTGATCAGATGACCGCAGTCTTCGGCCGTGATAAGTCTGTCATATCTCGGCATATAAAGAATATCTTCAAGGAGGGCGAGTTAAGGCGTGATTCAGTTGTTGCATTTTTTGCAACAACTGCGAAAGATGGGAAAACATACAATGTCGAATACTTCAATCTTGATGTAGTTTTGTCGGTTGGTTATAGGGTCAATTCAAAGACGGCGACTCAGTTCCATCAGTGGGCGACCAAGACGCTGCGCGAGCATATCACCCGCGGGTATACCATCAATCGCCGCCAGGTTGTCAAGAACTACGATACGTTCCTGAAGTCGATCGCGGACATCCAGGCGCTTTTGTCGGAACATGTATATAGTTTCTGAGATAGCTACTGTCCTCATGAAATCCGACTTTGTCGGTCCGCCTATTGGCGGAATTTCATAGGCAAATCTTGACACTTTGTGGCGGAGGCGTAGGATGGCGGTATGTTCTTTTCTGGAGGACTGTATCATGTCCGAATTCAATCGTTTGTTCGAAGTATTTCAGAAGCGCAGTCCCAAGGAGGCTGCCGAGTGGATGCGGGATGTCAACGAGCTCGGCGTTTTTGATGAGGTGCGGTGTCTCGCCGATGTGTACCGGTGCCAGAACGAAGAGATCCATGACACGTGCACGAAGTGCAATTGTGACGTGCCGTGCAGCTACAGTCAGCGCGAGATCAATTGGATCGCGCGGGGCGGCCCGTGGAGCTTTTCGTTTGCAGAGAGCGGTATCCAGGATCCCGTGTCCTACGAGGCCTGGGATATGTTTGCCCTCCTGCTCTCCTGTACCGAGCATGCGCTCGAGAAGGAACGCGGCATGTGCGGGTGCCATCTGACGCCTGAACAGCTTTGGGATCCGGATGGTGCCGAATGGCACGACCGCCTCGCGAAGCGCTTCGCTCCTGTCCGCCAACCGACCGCCCAAGACGGTTATCGGCCGATTGAGGGATACGCAGCCTGTCAGTGACAGGCTGTTTTTCTTTGTCCCTGCCGGACTTGCCAAAGAGGAGTATAATAGAGGTGTAATCATTAAGGCAAAACGTATGCGATGCAACGTAGGCGGCGCGGATCGGTGGATCCGGATTGTCCTCGGAGCGGCGCTAGCGGTCTATGGCTACACCCAGATGGTCTGGTGGCTGGCTGCGATCGGCGTGGTCGTGCTGCTGACGGGTGTCTTCCGCTTCTGCGGATTGTACACGCTCTTCGGCATTTCGACCTGTAAGCCTGAGGCGGAGAAGGGGGTGTAGGCTTTTGCATGCTGTTTCTGCAGCATGGTATCTAGCTTTAGTTCATCACGAGAAAAATAGTATGGAAAAGGTGAAAATCGAGAATCATATGTTTTCGGGCGGACTCTGGTGCGCAGCGTGGCTCTTCACGATCGGCTTTCTGCACCTGACCTTCTGGCAGGGCGTGCTGGCGATCGCCATCTGGCCGTATTATCTTGGTGTCGCCCTTAGTCTGTTGTAGGTTATGCCGATTGCCAAGAAAGGTATCTATGTCGCTCTGATCCGCGGGATCAATATGGGCGGCAAGAATACGGTGAAGATGGAGGCGCTCCGCACGGCGTGCGAGGCGGCCGGCCTCACATCCGTCGTGACGTTTATCCAGAGCGGCAACGTCGTTTTTGAGTCGGGCAAGAGTGCCCAGGTGCTCGAGAAGCTTTTCGTGGGAATCCTCGAGAAGGAGTTTGCTGTGAAGACAGTGGTCGTCGTCATTGGGGCGGCGGAGTATCGCGCCATCGTCCGGCATTTTCCGAAGGCGTTTTCGGTGCATCCGGACTGGAGGCATGATGTCTTCTTCCTCGGGTCGGCCGAAGAGGCTCGGGCGATCGCGAAGGAGTTCGCTGGTCAGGCGGACGGACTGATCGTCTCATCCTACGGCCAGGCAGTCTACTGGTCGCGCGATCGCGAAGATGGCGCACCAGATAAGTCCGTCAGGAAGCTCCTCGCACACCCGGCCTACAAGCGTATGACCATCCGTAACAACCGCACGACAGAGAAGATTACCAGCCTTTTTTCTTGAAAATATGATTGATCAGGTTTCTTTTATCCTCGCGCTCTTCGCTGCTATCAATCTTGTGGCTTTTTTCGCGATGCTGCTCGACAAGCAGCGTTCGAAGCGATCCGGGGCGGAGCGGATCTCTGAAGGGATGCTCTTCTTCATGGCGGCGATGTTCGGGAGCGTCGGGGTGTATCTCGGCATGTTTGTATTTCGGCATAAGACGCGCCAGTGGCATTTCATCATCGGTATTCCCGCACTCATCGCCGAGCAGCTCGCGCTCCTGTATCTGGTATACTGGTATCTATAATTCTTGCGGAAAATAATGATGGACCGAAATGATCTCATATTCCTCGATACCGAGACGACCGGCACAGGGCCGGAAGACCGGCTGTGCCAGGTAGCGTATGCCTACGGTGGGCGCGAGGCTGAAGGACTCTTCAAGCCGCCGCTGCCGATCTCGATTGATGCGATGGCGGTGACGCATATCACCAACAGGATGGTGGCGGATAAGGAGGCGTTCGCTGAGTCGCAGATGAAGCGTGACCTGGAAGCGGTCTTCGCTTCGGGTGGGATCCTGGTGGCGCACAATGCGAAGTTTGATGCGGAGATGCTCCGGCACGAGGGGTTCAACGTCAAGGAGATGATCGATACCTTCAAGCTCGCGCACTTCCTGGATACGGCGGGCGAGATACCACGGCACAACCTGCAGTATCTCCGGTACTACCACGATCTCCAGGTGGAGGATGTGGTAGCGCATGATGCGTTGGGGGACGTGCGTGTGCTCAAGCGACTTTTCGATTTCTATTTCGAGAGGATACTTGCGACCTTGGGCGATGAGGAGTCGGCGCTCCGCGAGATGCTTGCGATCTCCGCCCGCCCGATCCTCATCAAGAAGTTCAACTTCGGCAAATATAGCGGCATGGAGGTGAAGCAGGTGATGGAGCAGGATGCCGACTACTTGAGGTGGCTCTTCAACCAGAAGGTGATGGCGCGTGAGCAGGGCGGAGAAGATGACGAGAATTGGATCTATACGCTCGATTATTACTTGAACCCGAAAAAAGAAGGGACATTGTTCTGATGCTATGGCGACGAAAGTCTCGACGATCGAATATATCGAGGATCAGCTGGCAGAGGTGCCGGAGGTGCGGTCGCGCAAGATGTTTGGCGAGTACGCGCTTTATGTCGGGGACAAGGTGGTGGCACTCGTTTGCGACGATACGCTCTATGTGAAGATCACAGAGCCGGGCCGGGCATATGTCGGGGATCGGTATGAGGAGGGGACAGCGTATCCGGGAGCCAAGCCGTCGATGCTCGTCGATGCCGATCTGATCGAGGACCGTGAGTGGCTCACCGACCTCATCCGTATCACGGCGGAAGCGCTACCGATGCTCAAGTCCAAGAAGCGGAAAGAATCGTAGGGGCGGCGTAGTCTGGGCCGAGCCTTGACGTGCTAGTAGGATTGCTGTACACTTCTCTTTTGTCGGCCTGAGTGCCGATTTTGCTTTCTAGATCCATCCTGGATCTGGAGCGATGTTCCTCGAAAAAGGAGAGTACCCATGCAAAAGCAGACCCGCCAGCGCGGCCATCAGCAGTAGACGTTCAATGTTGCCATCGGCGGCCACAACATCCCCATGACTCGCGACCAAGTCCTCGCCAACGGCCAGGGCTGGAAGCGCTGCCACGGCGAACACGCTGGCACCCAGGTCAACTCGCTCAGCATCAAGCGCATCGGCAACAAGGTCTTCCTCAAGGACAAGAGCAAGCTGTCCGGCTACGACGTCCACGAACTGGCTGTCGCCATGCCCGAGATCCAGACCCTGATCGACGCCGCCGACATGCCTGGCAACTCCTGACCCACGCCCCGGCCGGCGCTTCCTGACAGAGGCTCCTGCCAAACCGCTCCCCATGCGTCCATCGCGATGCATCGGGGAGTTTTGTTTTTTTAGTATCTCTCGTCGGGGGTGTATAATAAAAATATGAAACAGAAACCGAAGATCGCTATCATCGGAGCGGGGCCGGGCGGACTGACCGCTGGGATGCTGCTTGCGCATCGCGGGTTCGACGTGACTATATTTGAGAAGCGTGATGGCTGCGGCGGGCGCAATGCCTCGTTCACACTGCCGGGCGGCTTCGTCTTTGATCTCGGGCCGACCTTCCTCATGATGAAGTACGTGCTCGATGAGGTCTTCGCTGAGACAGGGCGGAAGAGCAGCGACTATCTCTCGTTCACCAGGCTTGCGCCGATGTACCGGCTGTCTTTCGTGGACAAGTATATTGACATGCATGACAACCAGGAGCGGATGCGCGCCGAATGGGAGCGCGTCTTCCCGGATGAGGTTGGCGGCTTGGAGCGGTTTGAGCGGCGTGAGAGCAAGCGCCTGGCGCGGCTCCTCCCGTGCCTCCTCAAGGACTACGGCAGCTTTACGCGGCTGTATGACAAGGCCTTCCTTCGGGCGATCCCACATTTCTCCGTCGGTCGGTCGCTCTTCGATGTACTCGGGGATTATTTCAAGAGTTCCGATGCACGCATTTGCTTTACCTTTCAGTCCAAGTATCTCGGCATGTCGCCGTGGGAATGTCCCGGAGCCTTCGGTATGATCCCGTACGTCGAGCATCGCCATGGCATCTATCACGTGGAGGGTGGCCTTTCGAAGATCTCGGAAGCGATGGCCAAGGTTGTGGAAGAGGAGGGTGGTAGGATCCGCTACGGCACGGCAGTGGAGCAGATCGTCTTCGACGGGCGGCGCGCGACCGGTGTCCGGCTCGCGGACGGTACGGAAGAATCCTTCGATCGCGTCATTATCAATGCTGATTTCGGCCATGCGCTCACGCATCTTGTGCCGGAGGGTGCAGTGTCGAAGTATCCGCGCGAGAAAGTGGAGAGCAAGAAATACTCATGCTCGACCTTCATGCTGTACCTGGGGCTGTCCAAGCGCTATGACCTCCGCCATCACACAATCGTCTTTGCTGAGGATTATCGGAAGAATGTCGATGAGATTTTTGGTGGGCAGCTTTCCTATCCTGATTTTTCGTTCTACGTACGTGATGCTTCGGTGACGGATGCGACGATCGCTCCGGAAGGCAAGACCGCGCTCTATGTGCTCGTACCCGCGCCCAACCGGCAGCTCGGCAAGGATATCGACTGGGCGGCCGAGACGCCGCGTATCCGCGCCCGGGTGCTCGAGCTCTTGGCATCACGTCTCGGCATGACGGATGTGGCGGAGCATATCGAAGCGGAGCGCATCGTGACGCCAGCGGATTGGGAGGAGAAGCACGATGTCATGTTTGGCGCGACGTTCAACCTGGCGCACAATCTCGGTCAGATGCTCTGGTTCCGGCCGCACAATCGTCTCGAGTCCGTGGAACATGTCTATCTCGTCGGTGGCGGGACGCACCCGGGGAGTGGCTTGCCGACTATCTATGAGTCTGGTCGCATCTCGGCTGATCTTATCCGTCGGGAATTCGGGAAATAATCAATATCTGAGTTGCGAGGAGTATGCATGAAATGCCGAAATTCGATATTGAGAAGAATCATAAGCTGACTAGACAGCATCTCAAGGATATCGGAAGGATAGCTACGGAAGCAGGGATTGATGAGACTCGCGCTGTCGGGTCGGATATGCCGGTACCTGAAAGCTTGGCGGAAGAGCAGCGGTCGATGATGGAAAATGTCCAGCTCTCTCTTCATCGTATGGTGATTGGTGAGGAGGGGTGTACGGAAGAGGCTTTGGAGAAGCTGTCATCCGAAGTCGACTTGATCCGATCTATGGGAAACAACACTAAGTCAATGCAGATGTACGATATCATCGCCGCGCTTCGGAGAGAGTTATCAGCGAAGCGGGGTGGCTGATTGTCTGGCCCTCCTTTACGCTTCGTTGACATTTTTTGAGAAAAATGGCATAAGGAATACACCGACGATTTGGTTCGGTTTGTTCTTGTTATAAGGAGAGAGATCGTGAAGAGAATATTGCTTTTGTTGCTTTGTCTGGCTTGCGTGGCGTTTTCTTTGGGGGGTTGCCTGGCTACTGCCGGTCATGTAGCCAATTATGCCAGCGACAAGCTGGGAAACTTCAGCAAGAAGCATGACCCGGGACTTGTAAAGGATGCAACCGGCTTCGCAAGCGATGTGTACGGAGATGCTGGTAACATGGCTCTCAAGAGTGCCGGCGGCGGTCCGTCTATTTCACAGCAGCTTGCGGATCGGGATCGCAATAAGGCCGCTTCTTCCGTCACCAAGGCGGTTCCTGGCGCGGGCAAGCCGGTCTCTAAGAGCAAAGCGCCCAATAAGGAAGTTTCCGCTGGTGGTAATCCAGTCATCAAGAAGGTTTCCCTAGAGGCGCCGACTGCGCCAGCGGGTGGCAAGTGACAAGATTGAATCCGGGCCACGTCCCGAACAGGGAGGATGACATGTGCATCCTCCTTTTTTCTTGGATGCACAGACCGTTCCTGGTAGCGGCCTTGTCCTGTATCGTCATGAGATCAGATGCGGGAGATGAAGCGAGTGCACCAATCTATTTTCTGTCTGTACTCCCGCAATGGTGTTCTGTCGGGGGCAGGTGTATACTGCGGATATGATCATTGGTACATGATGTATATGCCGTTCATGGAGAAGACGTTGTTCGATAAAGTACTCTGGCTGCTTTTCGCGCTTGCAGCGGTCGTTTTCGTGGGGAGCTATGCTTTCGGGCAGTACGTACGGTACAGGCAGAGCAATATCGAGGATCTGAATACCTGGATGGAGTGCGTGCGGACCGAGCAGTTCACTGATGAGGCGTACAAGTTTTGTCAGGCGAAGTGTAGCGAAAACTACATGTTTAAGAAGCATTTCGATTGGGGCGATGGTCGTCCTGATACGGATGACTGATGTTTGATACCTGCTTATGGATCAGATGACATGGTATGCGAGTCTCGTGAAACCGGAGTGGGCGCCGCCAGCGTGGCTCTTCGGCCCGGTCTGGACCGTGCTCTATATCCTCATCGCCGCTTCCTTTGGGTATGTCGCGTACCAGTATCTCGCGGGCCGGCTGCCGCGGCGTATCTTCTTGCCGTTTCTCTTCAATATTATCTTCAATCTCGCGTTCTCGCCGATCCAGTTTGGGCTCGAGAACAATCTCCTAGCGGCAGCCGACATACTACTTATTCTCGCGACGCTTATCTGGGCGCTCATCGTCGTCTATCCTGTAGTGGCCTGGGTCGCGCTCATCAATATTCCGTATCTCCTCTGGGTATCCTTCGCGACTGTGATCCAGCTCACCATCACCTGGCTCAATCGCTAATCTGAAGAAATATGCTCAAGATCATCATCGGCGCCTTGGCGGTCATCGGTGCGATCACTGTGATCGTAGCGATCGCCGGATTCTATCGGTTCAATTTCACCGATGGTGGGGATATCGTGACGCCGCGCGGGCATGACCAGGTCGGCTGCACGATGGAAGCGAAGATCTGTCCGGACGGGTCGGCCGTGGGCCGCTCCGGGCCGAAATGCGAATTTGCATTGTGTCCGACTGTTTCTGCGACACATGAGGATATCCGCGTGATGTCACCGAAACCGGATGAGACGGTGACGGTCCCGATTACAGTGAAAGGGGAGGCGCGCGGGACATGGTTTTTTGAAGGGAGTTTCCCGGTGTCATTCATGACCAGTGATGGACGGACTATCGCTGGCGCGACGGCGGAGGCTCAAGGCGAGTGGATGACCGAGGACTTCGTCCCGTTTGAAGCGGTGCTCGTGTTTCCGATACCGGCTGGTGCTACTGGAGGATCGCTCATTCTTTCCCGTGACAATCCATCCGGCCTGCCGGAGAACGATGCGAAGATTGTGATTCCGGTGAAGTTTTGATGTGCACTGACGCATACCCGATCCTTCAGTTGGGTCGGGTTTTTTGTATAAAAAAAGCCGCCCGGAAGTATGATGGCTTCGGGCGGGGCGGTGGAGTGTCAGGCCGGTTTGGCTGTGACGACCGGATCCGGACAGACCCGGCAGCGTTCCGGCTGGCGGTACGTGATCCAGGGAATGTACGGACGCTCTTCGAGGAGCAGTTCCCGGTTGATCGTCTTTTCGACACGGACATAGCGTTCGAGTCCTTGCTTTTCGAGTCGGGCAATCGCCCGCTTGTCGCCGATCTTCTTGACGACGACGCTCGGTGAGACGTAGCGGAACTCGATCACGCCGTGTGTGAAGCGCACGGACTTGCCGTATCGCGTGACGATCGTGCGACGGTTCTGCTTGCCATACGTGCCGAGGCGCTTGCGGATATCGACCCGCTCCTTCTTGAGTGGGGCGGACTTGGCCTTGGCACGTTCGCGGAGCCGAGCGATGTCGGCGGCGAGCTTGGCTTCAATCTTGGCAATCGTCTGTTCGAGAGTATGGAGCCGACTCATGTCGGTATCAGCCTCTTCGTGTGTGGCAGGGATGGCAGTGATGTCGGTGTGCTTGATGACCATGATGGTCTCCTTTCGTGTGCTGGATTGTGAATGAACGGTTGTATCATGAGTTTGCCAGAATCTGAATAATCTGTCATACTGTCGACGAACTTCGACAAATATGGATATTCTGAAAAAAGCATTGGGGACGCTCGGATTCGCCGGGCCAGTGGCGGATGTCTATGCCGACCTGGTCGAGAACGGTCGATCGCCGGCGCGCGTGATCGCAGCACGTCTCGGTATGACGCGGCCGTCGGTCTATGATCAGCTCAAGATCTTGATTAAGAACGGCTTGGTCGCTGAGTATGACGCGGACGGCAAGGCGCAGTTTGCTGTGCATGATATCGCTGATCTCGGTCGGCGCATGCAGCGTGAAGAAGAGCGTATCGCCCTTGAGCGCGCGGCGCTCGTGCGTGAAGAAGGCCGTCTTGCGGCGCGTACGGCGACTGCCGAGCCGAAGATCAGATTTTTCGCGGGGCGCGAAGCGATCCTCGGTAGCATGCACGATATGCTCTGGGATGATCAGCTGATGCTTCGGGTCGTGTGGCCGTATGAGGAGATGCTTCGGACGCTCGGCCGTGACGGGCTTGAAGCATTTGATCGCAAGCGGATCAGGAATGATATCCGGCTCGAGACCATATGGGCGGGACGATCGGACGGGAAAAGAGAACAGCTCTGGGGAGAAGACGAGTCGGGAGTGGAGCGTCGTTTCGCTCCGGGTGGTTTCGCTCCGACGATGGGCTATACCATCTACGGCGACAAGGTGCTCTTCGTCAGCTCGGCGCAGGAAGCGTTCGGGTTCACGGTTTCGAGCGCCGATTTCGCTTCGCTCATGCGGGAGCAGTTCTCGGTGCTGTGGCAGCTGTCCGCTCCTATGAAGAAGGTAAGGAAGGGGAAGCGATGAGATGAGAGCGGCAGCTGGTGATATAATGAAAGAAAGAGGAGGTTTCAAATTGTATAATAGAAAGAGAGTATGGATACGAACACGTGGGTGATACTCGTGTCAGCTGTCTTGGCGATGGCCTTCGGCGCTTTGTGGTATGGTCCGCTGTGGGGCAAGCTCTGGCTCGAGGTGAGCGGGGCGACCGAGGCGGATATGGCTCGGCGCGAGGAAATGATGAAAGAGACGAATGTCTTGTATATAATCCAGTTTGGCATGACGGTCATCCAACTGTATGTATTGTCGCATTTCATTGATTTTGCCTGGGATGATATGGCTGGTATTGGGACGGTGTTGCTTGCTTGGCTTGGTTTCGTCGTGCCGACGATTGCTGGTCTCGCAATGTGGAATGCCCGGCCGCGGAAGGCCCGTATCGTCATGTTTTTGCTCTCGGCTGGGTACCAGTTCGTCTGTTTCTTGGCGTTCGGTATTATTCTTAGCTTGTGGCAGTAGCGTTGGTATATGCGGAATCCCCTGATCAATTTGAAGAAGCTCATCGATCCGTGGTCGGTGCCGCATTTCATGTTTGGTGTCGTCGTGGCGCTCGCAGCGGCTGTGTTCGCCTGGTCGGCGATGTGGACGTTCGCCGGCATCATCGTTCTGGCTCTTCTCTGGGAGTTTTTGGAGATGCGTTTCCGACTTTCCGAGGCGCCAGGCAATGCCTGGATGGACGTACTCTTGCCGCTTATCGCTTTTACCGTCACGTACCCGCTCATTTCCGGTCCGTCGATCGACAACGAACGTCGCATGCCGCTCCTCATTATCGCGGTGATTCTCTATATTATGACGAACTATCTGTCATGGCGCGCCCGCTTCGAGCGTGATCGCGATTTCCAGGGCTGAGTATGGCATCAGTAGCGGCGATCAGGCGCGAGCTCCGCGCCAAGGCGAAGCAGGGCAAGGCGGCGATTCTCGCGCGCTTCTTCAAGACGGGCAAGGGGGAGTATGCCGAGGGCGACCGGTTCCTCGGCGTCACGGTGCCGGAGACCCGCGCGGTGGCGAAGCGGTATCAGGACCTGTCGCTCGCAGAGGTTCTGGAGCTTCTCTCTTCGCCGATCCATGAGGAGCGGGCGTGCGCGCTCTTTATCATGGTCGGGCAGTACGGGCGTGGGAGTACGAAGACGCGAGCGGCGATCTATCGCGCGTATCTCGCGCATACTCGATATATCAATAATTGGGATCTGGTTGATCTTTCGGCGTACCATATCGTCGGACCGCATCTTGAAGGGAGAGAGCAGGGTGTCCTCGGCCGTCTAGCAGTGTCTCGCAGTCTGTGGGAACGGCGCATCGCTATGGTCGCGACTTTTCATACTATCCGCCAGGGCGATCCGGCGCCGGCTCTTCACATCGCTGAGCGGCTCGTGTATGATGACCACGACCTGATCCAGAAGGCGGTGGGCTGGATGCTCCGCGAAGTCGGTAAGCGTTGTTCGCTGGATGCGGAATGCGCTTTCCTCGACCGCTATGCGGCGACGATGCCGCGGACCGCGCTCCGCTACGCTATTGAACGGATGAGTCCGGCGGAGAAGCGCCGCTATATGATGATGAAAGATCATGCGTGAGAAGTTTTTGCTCCATACCTGCTGCGCCCCGTGTGGGATCGCAGTCATCGATGAGCTCCGCCAGACGTTCGATCTGACGGTGCTCTTCTTCAATCCGAATATCCATCCGGAAGAGGAGTATCTCCGCCGGAAGCAGGAGGTCATCCGCGTCTGCGAAGAGTGGGGCGTGCCGATGATTGATATGGACTATGTGCCGGAAGAATGGCTCACGCTGACTCGCGGGCTTGAGGATGAGCCGGAGCAGGGCAAGCGCTGCTCTACCTGCATCGGTATGCGGCTCATGCGCTCGGCGAGGGAAGCCAAGGAGCGCGGCTTCGGTATCTTCGGGACGACGCTCACGATGGGGAGCCGGAAGAGCGCCAAGGTGATCTTTCCGATCGGGGAGGCAGCTGCTACGCGTTTCGGACTCGCTTTTTATGCTGAAGACTGGAAGAAGAAGGGGCGGGAGGGCATCGCGCGGGCGATGGTCCGGGAGCGTGGCATCTATCGGCAGAAGTACTGTGGATGTAAATATTCTCTTCGTATGCCGGAAGGTGGATAATTTGCACACAGAGTATATACTGTAGGATGTGAAGCATAATACAAAATAATATGGAAAATGAGATAGGAGTAAAAAAGAAGATATGTATCATTGATGACGATGACGATATTCGTGAGATCTACATCATGAAATTCGGACTCGAGGGGTTCGATGTGGTCGGCGCGAAGAACGGCGAGGACGGACTGAAGCTGATCCGAAAGGAGCATCCGGATATCATCCTGCTTGACCTCCAGATGCCGGTCAAGAACGGTGTCGAGGTCCTTGAGGAGCTTCGGAATGATGGAGAGCTTTCGAAGATACCAGTGGTAGTACTGAGCAATATCGATAGCGAGGACATGTTCCAGGAAGTAGGGAGGTTTGAAACGCGCTTCTATCTCATCAAGTCGCTTACGACGCCGCAGAAGGCGGTGGACTATGTGCGCGAGGCACTGCGCTAGAGGAAAAAGAGCTCGAGGCTTGCTTTTTTGGCTGAAATAGGGTAAGACAGGTGCAGGGAGGGACCGCATAGAATGGGTCCTTTTACAATTGTAGTTCAACGTAGTCAGACGAAGGAGAGCATCGTGGTAAGAAAAATTACCCGTCATACCAGGACTTCTGTACAAGGAAAGAAGAGCTCGAAGCTCTTTGTCTTGGATACCAATGTGCTCATGCACGATCCGCTGAGCCTCTACCGCTTCCAGGAGCACGACATCTTCATGCCGATGATGACGCTCGAAGAACTGGACTCGAACAAGAAGGGCATGTCAGAAGTTGCGCGCAATGCCCGCCAGGCCAGTCGGTTGCTCGATGAAATCATTTCGGGCTGTGAGCATGAGATCAAGCGTGGCATCGAACTGGTTGTCGCCTCGCATGGCTTAGCCTCTGGTCGGTTGTTCCTGCAGACCGAGACGATGAATGGTAGTTTACCTTCTTCGTTGCCGAGTTCACGTGGCGATAACAACATCCTGTCGGTGATGAAACATCTGTGCGATAACGACTCCATCCGGCATGTCATTCTGGTGTCGAAGGATATCAATATGCGCATCAAGGCTCGTGCGCTGGGCCTCGAGGCGCAGGACTACTTCAACGACAAAGTTCTCGAAGACGCCGACTTGCTTTACTCGGGCACATTGGAACTGCCGGCGAACTTTTGGAATAACCACAGCAAGGATATGAGGTCGTGGAAGCAGGATGCTCGTACGCTGTATCAGGTATCCGGGCCACTGTGTCCTGATCTGTTGGTCAATGAGTTTGTTTATGTCGATTCTGATAGCAAGGAAAGGCCTTTCCAAGCTATCGTTCGCGAGCGTTCGGGCAAGAGTGCGACGCTGTCTACGCTCATCGACTATGACCATCAGAAGAATGCAGTGTGGGGTATCGTCGCGCGCAATCGTGAGCAGAGCTTCGCGCTCAATCTCCTCATGGACCCGGAAATCGACTTTGTGACGATTCTTGGCCAGGCAGGGACGGGCAAGACACTTCTCACGCTCGCCGCGGCGCTTACGCAGACTCTCGAGACCAAGCGGTATACGGACATCATCATCACGCGGGTGACAGTGCCGGTCGGCGAAGACATTGGCTTCCTTCCGGGAACGGAAGAGGAGAAGATGACGCCATGGATGGGCGCAGTCGAAGACAATCTCGATGTGCTCAACAAGCCGGCCGAAGTTGGCCATAAGGATGACGGTCAGCGCGCAGGCGGAGCGTATGGTGGCGATTGGGGACGGGCGGCGACGATGGACCTGATCCGCAGCCGAATCAAGATCAAGTCGCTCAACTTCATGCGCGGGCGGACGTTCATCAATAAGTTCCTCATCATCGATGAGGCACAGAACCTGACGTCCAAGCAGATGAAGACGCTCGTCACGCGCGCCGGTCCCGGTACCAAAGTGGTGTGTCTCGGCAATATCGCGCAGATCGATACGCCGTACCTCACCGAGGGCAGTTCCGGTATCACGTACGTAGTCGACCGCTTCAAGGGTTGGGCGCATTCGGGGCATATCACGCTCCAGCGCGGTGAACGCTCGCGGCTTGCCGATTACGCGGCTGAAGTGCTCTGACAACAAGTAGTTTTCTCGAAGGCCTCATGGGATTCCCAAGAGGCCTTTTTCCTTTTCCTGATTGACGGAGCTTGGCTTTCCTGGTACGCTATTTCGCAGTTGTTTGGTATGTCTCTTTCGAAACCTTTTCGGAACGGAAGGAGGATCTCTCCATGGAAGCGTTCATCGGTCAAATAGCGGAAAGCGGGCTACCGGTTGCCAAGGTGGATTTTGTCTATTATATCCATCCGGTCGGTCCGTCGTGCAAGAAGAAGGTGGCTGAATATCTGGCAGCTATCGGATTGGATCCCGGCCGGAGCCAGGTATCGGTGCACTATAGCGGTACAACCTGGCCAGCCTGGAGAGTGGATCCCGATTTTCTCGGGAAGCTCCTCGCACTCCGTCTTGAGAATGATTATCAGGGCTTCGGCTTCGTTTCGTTTCGACAGCGCGCCGATGATCCGAGCAGTTTTATCGAATATTCTCCGGTCGCGCACGCGCCCATCGATGAGGCGCTTGCATGGGGAGATGTTTCCAGCCTCGGCCGGGTAATCAGGCTTTATCCGCGGGGGCGGCGCTGATGCGGCGCCGGCAGAAACAGGGAGAAGGGCTCATAGAGCTCTCCTCCCTTTCTTTTTTGCATAACGGGTATTCAACCCTATGTTCCCGTCACTCGCTCGGTAACGAAAGCTTACTTTCGTTACGCTCGCTCCGTTAGGGAATAACGGGTATTTACCCCAGGGCAAGCCCTGGACCCAAGAAACGAACTGATGTTCGTTTCTTTCCGCGGCAAGCCGCGGGGTATTGAACCCGATTTTACCTGCACTGCGCTCGGAAATGAGAGCTAGCTCTCATTTCGCTCGCTTCGTTTGGTAATAAAAAAGACGCTAGCACACACGTGGTGTGCTAGCGTCAAGTGGACCGGCCTCGTTGAGGGGAAGGGAGGTGCCCCGCTCACCGCCCGTTTTGGAAACGGATGGAGAGCCGAGGCCGGATCCCGCGTGATCGCTGGATGTAAGCGGCCAGCTGCTAATCATAGTCATTGGCCGCAAGACGTTTGAAGTCGGTTGCCGGCAATGGCGGACGATGAGCAGTGTCGGTTGGCGGCAGGGTCGTCGTCGGATCGTAGCCGAGCTGCTTCTTCACTTTCTGCAGTGCTGCTCCGTAGAAGAAGCCGAAGTTCCCACTCCGGGATTTTTCCGAAGTCTCCGGCTGCAATGGTGTGCACTGGTGGATCGCTGCCGCAAGGATTGTCTTGAACGACTTCCGTGCGGAATCGGGACGTCCGAGTTCTGTTTCCCAGAGCTCGAGCGCCTTATTGACGATACAGCGGACGGTGTCGTTTCCGTTGCCGCGAGCTGCCCGAGCCATACCTGCCTCCTTTTTTGAAGTAACTGTGTTGACATTATATACCTTTTTATAAAAAAAGTCAAGTATCGGATTTTCGTGTAAAAAAAGGACGCCAACGAAGAGGTGTTGGCGTCAAGTTCCGATACTCGTGAGATGGAGTGGGTCCGCGTTGCGGCTATTCTCCTCGCTTGGGGCGAACGGGTCCGGAAGAAAGATCAGCATAGGCTAGCCAAGATGAATCTTTCAGGGATTGGCTGACGGAACCTGAAGTAATCCGGCAGGCGCGATTTCTTTTCATCCTTTCTTGCGTGCTCCGTGAGCAGCGCTTTGGACAGTCGCTTTACACGATGGAAGAACTCTCTAGTTTGGAAAGTGCCGAGACGGCATTGAGCGATCGCTACATCATAGGCGTGTTTGAAGTCGGTCTCGAATGTCGAGAGGTCGTTTTCTTTGAGGACTTCAAAGACGCGTCTGGCGAGCTGTTTTGCATCGGCGTTCTTGCTAGTATACATCAGGTGATCCTCCGGGTTGTGAAATGACTCTCTGACAGTATACACCTTTTTTACATTTCCGGGAGAGTCATGTATTATTGAGTGTCAATCCGAGATATACGCGTTATGTCCGGTAGTGAAATTTCGACTGGACACTTAGAGTCACTACAAGAGGATAAATATTTCTGATAAGCAAGAATTAATCTGACTTCTTCGACTTTAAAAAGAATTGTCGAAGTTCTACTGGGTATGCCGAAGCTCTGGGAAAAATCAGTAACGCTCGAAGCGTTTAAGAAAAAAAACAGGCTACCGGAAGTGCCGGGAGTGTATTTTTTCTTGGGAAAGAAGAAGGAGGTCCTCTATATCGGCAAGGCGACGATTCTTCGTGACCGGGTGAAGAGCTATTTCTCGCAGGACATCATGGAGACGCGCGGGCCGAAGATTGCTCTTATGCTCGGGAAGATCCGGTCCATCGCGTATCGGAAGACTGATTCGGTGCTTGAGGCGCTCATCCTCGAGACCAATCTCATCAAGGAGCATCAGCCGTCGTACAATACCGACCAGAAGGATGATAAGAGCTACAATCATGTCGTCATCACGGATGAACTGTTCCCGCGCGTCTTGGTCATAAGAGGAAGAGATTTAGAAAAATATCCTCCTGTCATTCCCGCGAAGGCGGGAATCCAGAAAAAGAAATCCTGGATCCCGGGTCAAGCCCGGGATGACATAAGAATAAAATATTCATTCGGGCCGTTCCCATCGGGTGGCGGATTGCGTGAAGCGATGAAGATCGTGCGGAGGCTTTTCCCATATCGGGATACGTGCGTGCCAACGGACAGTCAACAGTCAACAGCTAACAGTCAACAGCGAACAGAGAACAATCAGCAGTCAACAGCGAACAGAGAACAATCAGCAGTCAACAGTCAGCAGCTAATAGTTAGCAATGAACAAAAAGCAGTCATCAGTCAACGAAGAAAAAAGGCCGTCCCTCAAGCGTGTTTTAATAGGCAGATTGGTCTGTGTCCGGGAGTATGTACTGGTGAGATATCCGCTAAGGAATATGCACGGATAATCAATCATATCCGGCTGTTCTTCGAAGGACGGAAAAGTATGCTGGTGAAGCGGCTCGAGCGCGAGATGAAGGCGGCTGCCAAGGCGCTCGAGTTTGAGCGGGCTGGCGAGATCAAGAAGACGCTTTTCGGTCTGCAGCATATCCAGGATATGGCGCTTGTGAAGAATGACGAACGACTCACGACTCACGACTCACGACAGGGAGTGCGGATTGAAGCGTATGATGTGGCGCATCTCATGGGAGAGGCGTCGGTCGGTGTGATGACGGTCGTTTCCGGAAGTTATGCGGATACCGATGAGTATCGGCAGTTCAGGTTGCGAGGGGATCATAAGGGCAATGATCTCGCAGCGCTCGAGGAAATATTGTTCCGCCGCCTGAAGCATCCTGAGTGGGGACGGCCTGATGTCATTGCGGTTGATGGATCATTCCTCCAGCTCGGCGTCGCTGAGCGCCTTTTTGACGGACTTCCTGAGAAGCCGCTTCTGGTTGGCGTTGTGAAGGACGCGCGACACAAGGCGAAGGAGATCATCGGGTTGCCGGCGGGCTTCGCTCGGCTTGAGACTGATATATTGCTCGCGAATAACGAGGCACACCGCTTCGCTATCGCTTTTCATCGCAAGCGTCGCGGGAAGGAATTCTTGAAGTAATATATTGTTTGGTGGAAGTGAAACCCGCCCAGCGTAAGCAAGCAATTTTTCCGTTAGGCCGCCGAACTCTCGAGCCTTTCTGTAAGCGGAGGATTTCCCTCCCTCTTCACGACCTAAGGAAATCTTCCGATCAGAAAGGCTCGCTCAGACAGCGGCGGCTCAAACGGAGAAAATTCTTACACGGGGCGGGTTTCTTCCTTTGTATTTTGTAGAGACTTCATTCTGAAGCCTTTCCCGAGGCCAGAATCTTCCGGAGAAACTCTGGAGTCCGAGCGGGCACGGTTCCGAAGGAGAGCAAGGACGGAAGGTAATGGGACCGCCACGCCGGGGCGGGACCATGATTCTCCGGAAGGTTGCTGGTCCGAGTGGGAAGGCGAGTCGCGGCAGGAGTCTTTACAGCATCTTAAAAAGAGAGTACACTGGAAAGCAATTCTGCGTTTTTCCATCCTTCCAAGAACAACGCCCTATGTCAGGCAAGAAATCGGTGATTGAGGTACGCGGCGCGCGGGTCAACAATCTGAAGAATATAGACGTCGACATACCGCGCGATGCGCTGGTTGTCATCACTGGGCTTTCCGGTTCCGGCAAGTCATCCCTGGCTTTTGATACTCTCTTTGCGGAAGCGAATCGGCGATATGTCGAGTCGCTTTCTTCGTATGCGCGCAATTTCCTCGATGGTTTTGAGAAGCCGGACGTCGATGCGATTCGCAATCTCTCGCCGGCCATCTCGATTGATCAGAAGAGCGTGTCGCGTTCTCCGCGTTCGACGGTCGGTACCATGACCGAAGTCTATGACTATCTGCGCGTGCTCTTTGCCAAGTTGGGCGTGCCGCATTGCCCGAAGTGCGGCAATCTGCTCGCGCGCAAGAGTGTCCGCGAGATCCTCGAGGAGATCCTCCTCTTTCCTGACAAGACACCGCTCGTCTTCCTCGCTGAGAGTCCGCTTTTCGTCGGTAAGACGGAAAAGGAAGCGCTCCAGCTCGTGAACGGCTGGGGATACGTCAAGGCATGTGTACGCGGCGAGATCATGCCGATCGCCGAGGCTATGGCAGCTGCATCATCCGAGTCGGCTGACGGTGTCATGGCAGTGATCGACCGGCTCGTGCTCGATCGTGAGCGCCCAGACAAGGAGCGCATCCTCGATTCGCTCCAGACAGCGTTTCAGGTGGGCCAGGGGACGCTCCTCTTGCGCGTGAATGGCGATGAGGAGATACGGAGCTACAACGAGGAATACCGCTGCGAGGCGTGCGGCATCCATTTGCCTGAGTTCACTCCGAGTCATTTTTCATTCAACAATCCAGAAGGCGCGTGCGCGAAGTGCGCGGGCTTGGGCGTGACGCTCGAGTTTGATCCGGAGCTCGTCATCCCGAACAAGAATCTATCGCTATCTGAAGGAGCGATCCGTCCGTGGAGCAAGATGAATGGCGACCGTCCTGGGGGCAACGGGCATATGGCTCAGCTGCGCGACCTCGCGAAGCGTATGAAGTTCTCGCTCGATGATCCGATCAAGAAGCTTTCGACGAAGCAGTATGCCGCCGTGCTCCATGGCGAGACAAATGGAAAGGAAGATGCCTTCCCGGGTGTCATCGCGCTCCTCGAGCGCAAGTATCGCGAGACGCGCTCCGATCATCTGCGTGCCGAGATTGAAGAGTATATGCTGACCAAGGTCTGTCCGGAATGCAGGGGGAGGCGCCTCTCGAAGGCGTCGCTCGCCGTGCGTCTTGGTGGGTATTCCATCGATGATCTCGTGCAGCTTTCTGCTGAGAATTTCCTCTCAGTGTTGCCGGCGTTCCGCACAGCGCTTTTGCCACAGGGGGAGAAGCGCCTCATCGAGCCGCTCTTCCGTGAGATGGATGTGCGTATGAAGGCAGTGGAGAAGGTGGGTCTCGGTTACCTTGAGCTCTGTCGGAGTGCCGATACACTCTCGGGTGGCGAGGCACAGCGCATCCGACTGTCGGTCCAGATGAAGTCTGGTCTTTCTGGCATCATCTATGTTCTTGATGAACCGTCGGTCGGGCTCCACAGCCGCGATACGGAGCGGCTCATCAATGCACTTGAAGACTTGCGCGGTGCGAACAACTCGCTCGTCGTCGTCGAGCACGATGTCGCGATCATGCGCCGGGCCGACTATATCATCGACATGGGGCCAGGCGCTGGTAGCGAGGGTGGCGAGGTCATCTTTGCCGGTACGCCGGACAAGCTCCTCCGCTCGAAGCTTCTGACTGGCCAGTATCTTTCCGGCAAGCGCCAGGTTTCTGATAAGAAGAAGACGCGCAAGGGGAGCGGTGATTTCATCTCCGTCATCGGGGCGTCCGAGCACAATCTGAAGGATGTCGACGTGAAGCTGCCGCTCGGCATGATGGTTGCGGTGTCGGGTGTGTCTGGTTCCGGCAAGTCATCGCTCGTGCACGATATTCTCGCCCGGGCGCTCTCCAAGCATTTCTATCATGCCAAGACTGAGCCGGGAGCCCACAAGAAGATCGAGGGTCTGGGCAATATTGATAAAGTGATCTCCGTCAATCAGGATCCGATCGGCCGCACGCCTCGCTCCAATGCGGCGACGTATACGGGCGTCTTCAGCCTGATTCGTGATCTGTATGCAGCGACCTCAGAAGCGGAGCGCGAGAAGTATTCCGCGAGCCATTTCTCCTTCAATATGCGCGGCGGACGTTGCGAGGCGTGTCAGGGCGGCGGGCTCAAGAAGATCGAGATGTATCTCCTGCCGGATGTCTATGTGCCGTGCGAGGTCTGCCAGGGGACGCGCTACAACGCGAAGACGCTCTCTATCGAGTATCGCGGTATGAATATCGCTCAGGTGCTCCGTATGACCGTGTCCGAGGCGCGGCGGTTCTTCCTCGACCAACCGATGATCGAGGAGAAGCTCCGAGTGCTCGAGGAAGTCGGTCTCGGATACCTCGTTCTCGGCCAGAGTGCGACCAATCTTTCCGGCGGTGAGGCGCAGCGTATCAAGCTTGCGACCGAGCTTGCCCGCAAGTCGACCGGCAAGACACTCTATATATTGGATGAGCCGACGATCGGTCTGCACTTCGAGGATGTACGCCGGCTCTTGGAGGTGCTTGAGGCACTCGTCGACAAGGGCAATACTGTGCTCGTGGTTGAACACAACATTGACGTCATCAGCGCTGCGGACTGGGTGATCGAGCTCGGTCCTGATGGTGGTGAGAAGGGTGGCGAGCTAGTCTTCTCTGGACCGCCGGAAAGACTGAAGGCTTGCAAGAAGAGCTTTACCTCAAAATACTTGTAAGAATTTTTAATTTTATAATTTTAAATTTTTAAAGAATCTCTGAATTTTCAATATTTAAACATTCAGTAATTCTGGAATTATTTTAAAATTAGAAATTTAAAATTTAAAATTTCCGGTAATGTCTTATCATCTTGGGAAAAATATCCTCGCGACGATCACCTATTATGATGCGATGGATTTTCCGCTCTCTGCTTTCGAGATCTGGAAGCATTTGATTGCTCATGATCGCGACGCCAAGGAAGATCAGTCCTGCCGTCTTGGCGAGGTGGTCGCAGCACTCCAGACCGACCGTCGGCCGGAACGTATCGTCGAGCAGCTCGGCTTCTATTGTCTTGCTGGCCGCGAGGGGCTCATCGCTGAGCGTATCCGCACAGAAAAGGTCTCGGCTGGCAAGCTCCGCCGATTGAAGGGACTTTCGCGGCTCATCGCCTGTGTGCCGTTCGTGCATATGTTCGGCGCGGCTGGGAGTCTTTCGATGAAGCATGCTGGTCGCGGCAGCGACTGGGATGTCTTCGTCGTGCTGCGGTCAGGGCGTATCTGGATCGGTCGGACGCTTCTCACAGGGCTCCTTCATCTCATTGGCAAGCGCCGGCACGGGGACAAGGTGAATGACCGGGTTTGTCTCAATTATTTCGTCACCGATGACAATCTGAAGATTGGCATGAAGGATCTTTTTTCGGCCCATGAATACCGTTTCCTTGTGCCACTCTACAATTTCCGCCTTTTCCAGGTGTTTGAGCTCAAGAACGCATGGATCAAGGATTACAAGCCGAATTTCCGGCTGACGGTTTTGCCGAGTCTCTGGACATCCGATATCAGCCCGAGGTTACTCCGGTTCAAGTCATCCCTTGAGCGCCTGCTTGTGCTGCCGTCACTCGAGAAATGGCTGGCTTCTTGGCAGAAAGGGAAGATTGCTCGCAACCCGAAGACACACCTTGAGGGCAGTATGATCGAAGCGCATGACCGGGCGCTCATCTTCTTGCCGAAGCCGCGCGGCCCGCAGGTCTTCGAGCGTTTCAAGAAGCGACTCGGAGCATAGCGTGACGGTTCAGCGGCTGCTTCGGCCGCTTTTTTGTGGTATACTATCACAAGGAGGAAATATCAAAATACAAACGGTGTATGCCGAAATTTTTATATACTGCGAAGAATATCGCGACTGGCGAGACGTCGGGTGGCGAGATGGAGGCGAAGGACGAGAAGTCGCTTGCCCAGGATCTGCGCTCGCAGGGGCTCTTGCTCACATCCCACGATGAGATCAAGGAGGTTGCTGGTATCAGTGTCAAGTTTTTTGATCGCTTCAAAACCGTTCCGCTCAAGGAGAAGATGACGTTCACACGCAATCTTTCCGTCATGGTCTCATCCGGACTGACGGTGTCGCGCGCTATCCATAACCTGAGCGCACAGACGCAGAACAAGACATTCCGTACTATTCTGGACAATGTCTATGATGACCTGCAGTCTGGCAAGACGCTTTCCGAAGGCTTGGCGAAGTACCCGGCTGTTTTCAGTGAGCTGTACGTCAATATGATCTATGTCGGAGAGGTGTCTGGCAATCTCGAGGAAGTACTCGATATCTTGGCGCTCCAGCTCGAGAAAGAGAATGATCTCCTTTCCAAGGTGCGCGGCGCGCTCATCTATCCAGCCGTCATCGTCTTCGCGATGGTCGGCATCGGTATCTTCATGCTTACCTATATCCTGCCGAAGATCACGAGCACGTTCAAGGATATGAATGTCGAGCTGCCGGCGTCGACCCGCGCTATCATGGGAGCGAGCGATTTTATCCGTGGGCATGCTATTCTTACACTGCTTCTCTTCGTCGGTATCACTATCGGGGTAAGGGTTTTCGCCGGCACGGCTCCTGGCAAGCGTTTCTTCCATTTTCTCTATACCCGCATGCCGATCGTCGGGGATATTGTCATCAAGGTGAATGTTGCCCGTTTCGCCCGTATCTACAGCTCGCTTCTCAAATCCGGTGTTTCGGTCGTCAATTCGCTCACTATCGTCTCGAAGACGCTCGACAATGTCTATTACAAAGATGCGATCGGGGAGGCGATCGGCGAGATCCAGAAGGGTGTCGACCTTTCCAAGGTCATTGGGAGGTACCCAAAGATTTTCCCAATTATCGTCCCACAGATTATTGAGGTAGGCGAGGAGACCGGTAAGACGGAAATAGTGCTTCAGCGTCTGGCGGAATTCTATGAGGAGGAAGTCTCGCAGATCACTAAGAACATGTCCTCAATCGTTGAGCCGATCCTCATGCTGCTCATCGGCGGCGGTGTTGGATTCTTCGCGGTGGCGATGCTACAGCCGATGTATAGCGTGATGGAAAATATCAAATAAAAAAAGTATAGCGTATATCGTATCAAGTATCTCGTATGGATGCGAAATACGGGAGTCCCTTATGTCTTTTCTTATACAAAATACAAAATACAAAATACAGGATACGGGACTGAAGGGTTTCACGCTCATCGAGACGCTCGTGTTTCTCTTTGTCTTTTCATTGGTTTCAATCGTCTTTTATCAGGCGTATGCAACTGGAATACGGACGATTATCGAGACGAAGAACCGTCTCGGCGCGACAGCGCTTGCCAATCAGAAGATGGAGATAATCCGGAGTATCGCGTATGACGATATCGGTACGACAAGCGGCATTCCGAGCGGGACGCTCGCTCAAGATGAGACAATCAGTGTCAATACGACCCGGTATCAGGTCCATACTTATGTCGGCCATGTCGATGACTTGTTTGATGGAGCGCTCGCTACCGGTACTGATAGCGTGCCGAATGATTACAAGCGCGTACGTCTAGAGGTCTCATGGGGTTCGGGCGGAACTGATCAGCAAGTCGTGATTTTCGGCAGATTCTCTCCGAATGGTATCGAGACGCCGGCTGGTGGCGGTATACTTTCTATCAACGTGCTTGATGCTTCAGGATCAGGAGTATCTGGTGCATCGGTACGTATCAGAAATCCATCTGAGTCGGTGGATTTGACTGCGATTTCTGACCTGACCGGAAACGTCACTTCGGTCGGTGCCCCGGCTGGATCGCAGAATTATGAGCTGACTGTCTCCAAATCAGGCTATTATGGCGCGCAGACCTATGCACCGACAGCATCGTTTACGCCAGTGGACATCCACGCCTCGGTTGTTGATGCTGCACTCAACCAGGCGACAATCGTGATGGATCGGTACGCTGATATCAGTCTTCATTCCGTGGATTCTTTTGGTACCGATGTTCCAGGGGTTGATATGGATATCGAAGGCGGTCGTCATTTTGGTACGAATGTCACGGGTGCACCTCCCGTAGTATCAGAGACGTATAGCTTTTCGGACAGTATCACGACGGGTAGTTCCGGCGAGGAGGATATTCAGGATCAGAGCTACGGCACGTATACGGTGAGCAGTGTGTCTAAATCAGGTTATACCTTTTATAAGCTCTCTCCAGACGGGCCGGCCTATAATCAGCTTTCTGCCTTGGCTGGCGTGAACAATACTGTCTCGCTCGTTATGCTCGATAATGCCGTGAGTTCGCTCTGGGTAAAGGTGAATGATAAGAGCGTTCCGCCAGATCCTGTTTCGGGAGCATCCGTGCATCTTTCGGAGAGCATTTCAGGATATGATGCGACCGTCACGACGGATGCGTTCGGCTATGCATTTTTCCCGACGGCGCTGCCGGCGCTTGTCGCGGGAACGTATGATCTTGAAGTAAGTGCGACTGGATTTGATACGGATACCGGAACGGTTTCGATCGGTGGAGCAGCGCTTGTCACGGAAACCGTATCGCTTCAAGCCGAATAGGAGATGTTTATGATCAGATGGAACCGGACAACAAAGGGAATGACGCTTGTCGAGCTTCTGATAGCGATTGCTATCATGCTCATAGTGACAGAAGGATTTTCGCTGCTTATCGTGAAGGTATGGGATAGCAATAAGTTCATCCTCGAAGAGGCGATGGCATCAGCAGCGGCATCGCGTGCGACGAATCAGATCATCATCCAGCTGCGTGGCATCCAACAGGCGGAAAATGGCGATTATCCCATCGAGTCGGCAGATGATTTTGATCTGACTATCTATACCGATGTTGATGATGATGGTGCGGTGGAGCGTGTGCACTATTTTCTCGACCAGCCGAATGACCAGTTGAAGCGCGGCGTGACAGAGCCGACTGCCGCTGTGCCGCCGACGTATCCGGCTGGCGACCAGACGGTCATAGTGATGGCGAATTACGTGGTGAATGAGAGCGACAACCCCATATTCTATTATTATAATGGCAACTATCCGGATGATATTGTGAACAATCCGCTCGCGACGCCGACTGGCGCCGGACTCATCCGGCTTATCCGGGTGCACCTTTACGTCAACATCAATCCGATCCATGCGCCGGACAATATCAATATAGAATCATTCGTTACGCTTCGTAATCTCCATGTCTATGAATAATCGTCGTACAACCAAGGGATCGGTGCTGGTATATGGGCTCGTTATCATGACGGTCGTCTCTATCGTGTTTACGGGCATCATTACGGTCATCTATGGCCAGGTGAAGTATGCGCTTCAGGTGCACGCGCGTGAGCAGGCGTTCCAGATTGCTGAGAGCGGCATCCATTTCTACCGTTGGTACTTGGCGCATCAGGTGGAGGGCCGTACGGCGCAGCAGGTGGAGGATTTCTGGACGGGCGGTACGGCATATGGCGTCAATGCGGATTATGAGGCGGCATATGTCGATGAGAGCGGATCGATCGGCGGGTATAGGTTGCATGTCGATCCTCCGGAAGATGGTTCGACGAGTGTGACAGTGACATCGACCGGATGGACGACCCGCTATCCCGAGATAACCCGTACGATCGTGGTTCGTTTCCGTAAGCCGGTGTGGAGTGAGGATATCGTGCTTGCCAATGATAATATACGCTTCGGCGAAGGGACTGAAGTCTATGGTAAGATCCATTCGAATTTCGGTATTCGTTTCGATGGCGTGGCGCATAATACGGTGACGAGCGCGCTCTCATCGTATGATGATCCGGATCACAACGACCATACGGCTGAATTCGGCGTGCATACGCATGTCAATGTGCCGCCAGTGACTGGTGTGAGCGGCACGTTGCGTACTGCTGAGGCGCCGCCGAATATCGTGCCGGACCGATCCGATGTTTTTGAGGCTGGCCGATCATTCCCGGTGCCGACGGCGGATTTTAACGGTGTGCTTGGCGATCTCGCCTATATGAAGAGTATTGCGCAGGCCGGAACCGGCGGGAGCCGCTATTTCGATAACGCCAACCAGGGACGACATATCATCTTGAAGACGAATGATACGTATGATATCCGGACAGTGCGTAGTTTCAACTCATCGACCAATGAAATTGGCAGTTATCAGGGCGGTTGGTCGACCTATACCATCCCTGATGACGGGGTCATCTTTGTCGAAAACAATGTTTGGCTTGAGGGAGCGATAAACGGCAAGCGTGTGACGGTCGTGGCAGCCAATCTCTTGTCATCCTCATTGAAGAGTATGCATATCGGCAAGGATATCCGTTATACGAATTATGATTGCACTGATATCCTTGGTATCATTGGCCAGAACGACGTAGAAATTTATCGTGGTAGCGAGACTGATCTCCGTATTGACGGGGCACTTCTTGCTCAGACTGGACGGGTTGGCCGGGATAATTATGGCACATCAGACCATAAGAACGTCATTACGGTTTATGGGGCGATAGCAACGAATCAGCGGTATGGCTTTGCTTGGACGGATGGAACGATCAGTTGGGGTTATACGGATCGCAATCTTTATTATGACAACAACCTCCTCTATTGTCCGCCGCCGTATTTCCCGTCGGGGACGCAGTATGAGATGGATCTGTGGGAAGAACGTTAGAGCAGGGTATAGGGGTTAGGAGATAGGCTATAGAAAAACAAGAAAGTTTTTAGTTTGAAAGTCTGCCATCTATACCCTATACCCCATAACCTATCACCTTCGCGCTATAGGTTCATACGCGGATTATTGTGGTATGATATAGAAAATTAGAGACAAACAAAAAAGCGAAAATGAGTATACTGCAGAAGAAAATTTTCGATCTCTTTCCGAGTTCGTTCGGGCTTGATTTGTCCGACCTTTCGATTAAGGCGCTCTGGCTTGATCGTTCGGGCGATGGCGATATGGTTGCGAGCTATGGTTCGGTGCCGCTGCCGATCGGGAGTGTTGTCGATGGAGAGATCATGAATGCGGATGTGGTGCAGTCGGCTGTGCAGAATCTGCTCGCGAAGGCCGGTCCCAAGCGTCTCAAATCTCGAAAGGTGATCTGCTCGCTGCCTGAGACAAAGGCGTTCTTGCGTGTCATCTCGCTGCCGAAGATGGATGAGAGCGAGCTCTGCGAAGCGATCAAATGGGAGATCGAAGCCAATATCCCACTTACGCTCGAGCAAGTGTATTATGATTGGGAGATCATGGATCTCGATCTTTCCCAAGAGAAGGGGAAGATGAGCGTGCTCGTCGTAGCGGTCGCGCGTGGTGTCGTCGATCAGTTCCAGGCGGTGCTTGAAGGTGCCGGCCTTGAGGTGGTCGGACTCGAGACGGAGTCTATTGCCCAGGCGCGGAGTCTCCTGCCGGAGAAGAATGAGAAGAGTACGACGCTCATCGTCGATATCGGTGATCGGCGGACCAGTTTCCTCGTATCGATCGGCAATACTCCGTGCTTCACGTCGAGCGTGCCGCTCTCATCGCAGATGATCACGGATGCCATCTCGAAATCGATGCACCTTTCGTTCGAGGAGGCCGAATCAGTCAAGATCAAGCACGGTTTGGGATCGCTTGCGCTCAAGAGCCCGGTGCTCAAGGCAGCACAGCCGGTCTTGGAGAATATGGCGGTCGAGATCGAGAAGTCTATCGATTTCTATTTGAATAATTTGAAGTATTCCGCTTCGGTTGATTCCATCGTGCTCTGCGGCGGCGGTTCCAATATGCATGGGCTCCTGCCATGGATGTCGCGGCGGTTGGGCCGTCCGGT
Organism: Candidatus Moraniibacteriota bacterium; assembly: GCA_963743885.1. Taxonomy (GTDB): domain Bacteria; phylum Patescibacteriota; class Minisyncoccia; order Moranbacterales; family UBA1568; genus UBA1568. Next base: position 234,809 of record CAVURJ010000002.1, read on the forward strand.
GGAGTCGGGAAATCCATGGGTCAATGTGCGTCTCGGCAAGAGGATTCCGCCCATCGATCGGGGGCATTCGGTGCAGTATTCGACAGCAATCGGTCTCGCTCTAAGAGGTTTGGACGAATATGAAGACTTTGCTTAATTTGCTTCCGGAAGAGAAGAAAGAGATGATCCAGCGGAAGCTTCGGTTCCGCTTTTTCCTCTGGCAACTCTTCCTGATATTTGTGCTTGAGTGTTCTTATCTGGCCATTTTGGGTGGAATCTTTTTCATACTCGATTATCAGCTCAAGAGCTACCAGTCGATAGATGATGGCATCGTATCGTCATCCTATCAGGAGAAGCAGCTCGCTGAGTATGAGCGGAAATTTCGTGAAGCGAATGAGCAGGCCGATACGGTCGGAAAGATCAGCGCGGCGCATATCTACTTCACGGGAGCATTCACGCTGCTTGATCGCATCCTTCCTGAAGGCATCGTTATCGAACGCATAGCCACCAAGGACTATACAGTGGTGCTTTCTGGCAAAGCCGTGAAGCGTGATGATCTGCTTGCGCTGGATGCGAGTCTCAAGAACGAAGGGGAGTGCGTCGAGAACGTGAATGTGCCGATATCGAACCTCTTTTCTCAGGAAGATATCGAGTTCCAGGTTGATTTTGCCATCAAGGAATCCTGTCTCCGCAATAGCCGCTGAAGATTATGAATCAGATCATACCGAAGAAATATGTCTCGCATGCCGCTATGGCGGGTCTCATCGTGCTTATGGCGCTGATCGTTTGGCTCGGTGTGCTCCCGATGCGGCAGGCGATATCGGGAAAGATGGATGATCTGCAGAAATTCTATGCGATCCGTGAGAACCGTGAGCGCCAAGTCGCGCGTTTGCCGGAGCTCGAAGCGCAATTCCAGGAGATAGTTGTGGGGGAAGACACGATACGTATCCTTCTCGATGAAGAGCATATCGTCGATTTCGTGAAGACGCTTGAAGGATTGGCTAGCGAGACGGGCGTGGAGATCGTCATCGAGGCCAAGGAAAGCAGCGCGATTATCGAGAAGAAGCCGGTAGTGAAGGCGTCGGCTGCCGAAAGTGAAGCTGCTGCTAGTAGTAAGAAGACGAAGTCGTCGGGCATTATAGATATGCTTCCGTATGATCGTTATCTCCATATCAATGTCGCCCTTAAGGGGGAGTATGCTGATATTGTTGATTTCCTTCATAAGATGGAGACATTACCGTTCGCTCTCGATGTAGTCGGTATTGATGTTCGTCTCAATGCCGATACAGGGGAGCGGAATACCACTGTTCCTGAGCCGGGGCGGAATCCGTTTATGATCGTTCCTTCTGGAGATTCTGTAGCAACGAGCAGCCAATCGGGAAGCAAGGAGCAATCATCCCAGAGTAGTGAGCAGCCGCCGCTTGAGGCTGATTTCGATACAGTCGTTTATATAAAGAAATAGGCTATGGCACGGGAATTCTCTTTCGATCTGAAGCGCATGAAGAAGAGTCTCTCTTCCTGGCAGCCGCTCTTCGTATGGTATCGGCATTATAAGCTGCTGTTCTTCTTCTCGTTTCTGGTTGTGATTGGTTTCGGCGGATATGCCTGGTTTCAGGATCTTTATGGGTATAGCTGGAATGATACGGAGAAGCGCGCGTTCCTCGATACGTATTCCAAAGAGACTACTTTCAAGGAGGTGAAGTATCGTGATGCTGTTGAGCGTCTGGAACAGCGTGCAGAGCAGCACAAGACCGATCCTTCCCTTTCCAAGGACATCTTTACTGGCAAGGAATTGTCTCAAGGCCGTTGACGAGAGCGTGGCGGAATGATAGTGTTCTTTCTGTTATGGCTGAAATCCGCTCACGTATAGACCGATTTCGGGAATTGTTTCCCGATGCCCCTACCTTCCGTCTCAAGCAGATGGAGGAAGCTTTGTTTTCTGATCGGTTCGGGGGATTTTCTGATATATCGAATATACCGCTTCCCATGCGCGAGACGGCAGGGAAGGAGTTGTCGTGGATGACGGTTTCCGCGGTCCGCGTGCTCGAGAGCGTGAACGGCGATACGTATAAAGCGGTCGTTGAGACGGCTGACCAGAAGCGCATCGAGACAGTGCTCATGAAGAACGCTCGCGGACATTTCACGGTCTGTGTTTCATCGCAGGTCGGTTGTGCGATGGCGTGCACATTTTGTGCGACTGGGACGATGGGGCTGACTCGCAATCTGATCGCTGACGAGATCATCGATCAGTATCGATTTTGGAAGTATTTTCTGAAGGAGCGTCCTGAGCTGCCGCACCTGCCCGCATCGGCTACGCCGAAAGTGTTGCAGGCGGGGTACATCAGCAATATCGTCTTCATGGGCATGGGCGAGCCGCTCGCGAATTATGCGAATGTGAAAGAATCGATTCGCGCCATTCTCAAGTATACGGATATCGGACCGACGCGCATCACGGTATCGACGGTAGGGCTGCTTCCTATGCTCAGGCATCTGCTTTCCGATCCTGAGTGGCCGCCGGTGCGTCTGGCGGTATCACTCCATAGCGCCGATAGCGATACGCGCAAGCGCATGATGCCGAGCTCATTCGATGGTTTTCTTGATGACCTTGCAGCGTGGGCGGAGGAATATTTCAAACAGTTTGAGAGCAAGCGCCGCCATCTAACGTTCGAGTACGTGATGCTTGCTGGCGTCAATGATACAGCGATGCATGCCGAGGCGCTCATCCGCTTCGCCCGTCGGATCGGCAAGGTGCGCATCAATCTCATCCCGTACAACTTCACCCCTTCGACAAGCTCAGGACAGGCGGGAGTATATCGCGGTAGCCTGCCGGGAGACTTCGCTGGTTTTGAGAATAAGCTCCGCGATGCGGGCATCGATGCGACGCGCCGTCGCTCAATGGGCGATGATATCGCTGCTGCCTGCGGCCAGCTGGTGACAGAAAAGAATAAGTAAAGGTTTTCATCTCGAAATCCAAACATTTTCTCGAGACATGAGATTTTGAACAGTTACTAAGGCATGATATCTTGGAAGACCGCATCCGTACTTCTTTTTTCTGGGGCGATTGCTGCCGTTGCCGCAGGATTTGTATTTTCTGGTAGCAGCAAGCATGCATCTTTTACTGCATCGAATATCCCGATTTCTTTTGCTCGACCAGAAGAAGTACCCGCAAAGGAAGAGCCGGCACCGCCCGTCAGCATCATCTTCGGCGGGGATATGATGTTTGATCGGTACATCCGGACGACGATGCGACGTCATGGCGACGGGTTTCCACTCGCGCCACTCCAAGAGATATTTCAGGGCGCCGACCTTGTCGTTGCCAATCTCGAGGGACCAATCACGGAATCGGCATCGGTGAGCGAGACGAGTACTTTCGGGGCGCGTGAGAACTATGTCTTCACGTTTCCGCCCGTGACGGCGAAGCTCTTGAAAGACCATCATATCGATGCTGTGAGCCTCGGCAATAATCACATTCTTAATTTCAAGGAATCGGGAGTCGAGAGCACGAAGCAGTATCTCGCCGAGGCGGGAGTTGAGCAGTTCGGTTCGCCGCTTTCTGGGGATGGCCGTGTGCTAGTGCGGGATCTTGGTGGCCTGAAGGTAGCACTCGTGAATTATAATCAGTTCGTCTTTCAGGGGAAGGAGAAGGTGTTTGAGGATATCGCGGAGGTACGCCAGGAGGTGGATATCGTCATTCTGTATGCTCACTGGGGGAAAGAATACGAGCCGGAAGAGCCCGCTACTGTCGATCTCGCACACCGGTTCATCGATGCCGGAGCAGACGCTATCATCGGAGCGCACCCACATATCGTAGAAGGGAAGGAGATGTATAAGGGGAGAGCGATCTACTATTCGCTCGGCAATCTCATCTTCGACCAGTATTTCGAGGAAGATACGATGCGCGGACTTCTTGTCAGGATGACGATTGATCCAGAGACGAAAGCGCTCTTGTATGAGGATGTCTCAGTTGTCTTGAAGCGGACCGGGGAGACGGTGCTTTCAAGATAGCTTTTTATGAATCTCCCGCGGGTATATGTTCGGGGATTTGTATACGTTGTTAAATTGCTTTTTCTCTCAGAATCCATTTTTCCATTCCGCGACATCCAGCGAACCTGCCTACCGGTAGGCGGGCATCCCTGACTCTCCGCCAGCTGGCGGACCGTCGAAACTGAGGAGCCACGCCCGACACGCTTGACGTGAGTCATGCGGGCAGGTGTCCGTTCTGAGAGCCGAAAACAGCGGCTGAACGGCTGGGCGGGAGGATATATTTTTGGAAACGAATGGAAAGAGGATTGGAGGGAAGTAGTAAAGGAACGAAAGTTGCTTTCGGGGGATAATTCCGGTACCCTTGGAAAATATGCAGACCTATTATATCCATACTTTCGGCTGCCAGCAGAACACGGCCGATTCTGAGCGGATCGCGAGCCTCTATGAGTCCCGTGGTTTTGTGCGTGCGGAAGAGGCGGATGCAGCTGATGTACTCATCCTCAATACGTGCGTTATTCGTGACCGGGCGGAGGAAAAGGTATACGGCTTGGTACGGAGCATGGAACAGCGCTTCGCAGAGATAGGTAAATCTCTACCGCATATCGTCGTGACTGGCTGTCTGGTCGGTGCGGCGGCGCGCGTACCTGATGGCAAGATGATGAAGCGTCTCACGTCGCGTCTGCCGATGTCTGAGTTTTTGCCGATGGAAGAAGTCGGTTTCGAGTATCTTCCGAAACGCAGCGAATCTACCGGTCGACGGATGGCCTCGATCGTCATTTCGAACGGTTGCAATAATTACTGTGCCTACTGCATCGTGCCGTTCTCGCGCGGCAAGGAGATCTCGCGTCCGTTCGAGGATATCATCGAGGAGGCAAAGTGCGCGGCGGAGGAGGGGTATGATGAAGTGGTGCTTCTCGGTCAGAACGTCAATTCGTACGGAGCGGATTTTTTGCTGGAAAAAATCAAAGCTGATGAGAGGTATCGGTTGCCGGACGGGACGGAAGTAGATCTCATCATGGTGAAGCATCTCAATCGTCATCGCATCCCGACGCTTTTTCCGTATCTTCTTGAACGGGTCGCGAATATTTCTGGACTGAAGAAGATTTCTTTTCTCTCGGCGAATCCGTGGGATTTTTCGGATGAGCTGATCGAGGTGATAGCGCGGTATGAAAATATTGACCGGACGATCCATCTGCCAATCCAGGCGGGATCGGATGAGGTCCTGAAGCACATGAATCGCTGGTATACCGTAGATGAATACCTGGCGCTCATCGAGAGGATCAGATTGTGTGTACCGGACGCCGTATTTACGACCGATATCATCGTTGGATTCCCTGGCGAGACGCGCGAGCAGTTTGAGGAGACTGTCGCGCTCGTACAGCGTGTCGGTTTCGCCAAGACCTATATCGCCTGGTATTCGCCGCGGCCCGGTACGGCAGCGACCAAAGGCTTGGTGGACGATGTGCCTATTGAGGAAAAGCAGCGCCGCTTCCGAGAATTAGATGAAGTGGCATTCAAGCCGAAAATGAGACAGAATAGTACCATTGACTCGGATGGTGTTTTGTAGTATAATAGATTCAGTTGTTTGAAAGCATTTTTTATTACCAAACGAAGCGAGTGAAACGAAAGTACACTTTCGTTTTCGAGCGAGTGCAGGTAAAATCGGGTTAAATACTCTCCGCCTCTGGCGGAGAGGGATTAGGTCTAGGGCTTGCCCTGGGGTGAATACCCGTTGTCGAAGTTTTTCTCTGAAATCGGAAAGGGGGAATGGTCATGATGCAAAGAATGCTTGATGTACCGGAATCCAACGTTTCGGAATCGGAAGATCTCGATAGTGGTTTTAGCGGGCAAGATCATTTGATCATTGCGCTTGTCCTGTTGCTGGTAGCGGCTTTCTGGGTGGCGCTGGTCCTTGCTCCGAAGTATGTTCTTATGATGTTGGTCGCCGGTTTTTCTTGTCTCATTTTTGTCCTGCTGGTGGGGGACAATATCGAGACCTGGAAGGTTACGCGATTCGATCCGCTGCTTCGCCTCAATGTCTGGGGCTGCCAGAGGAAGGAGTAAGAGTGGCCGCTTGCGAAGAATGTTTCGCAGGCGGCCCTTTCTGTTTTTTTGGAGAAAATGCTAGTATGGAGGCGGTTTCACATCTCAATATCTATGTCGGTTGAATTTCTCTCAATCATTTCTTGGAACGTGAACGGTATCCGTGCGGTGCACCGGAAGGGCCTGTTCGTGCCGTTTGTCGAGCAGTACCAGCCGGACATCCTCTGTCTCCAAGAGACCAAGGCATATGAACACCAGTCCGAAGTCGATCTGCCGGAGTATGAGGAATATTGGCATTCGGCGGAGAAGAAAGGGTACTCGGGGACGGCAATCTTTACGAAGGAGAAACCGCTCTCGGTCGTGAACGGTTTTCCAGCATCTATCGTCAAGCAGTTCGGTCTCGGCCCGGACGGCTATGGTGATCCGACGAGCGAGGGTCGCGTGATCGCGGCGGAATATGATGACTTCTTCATCGTGACGGTCTATACACCCAATGCCAAGGATGACCTTTCACGTCTCGGTCTCCGGCACAAGCATTGGGATCCGGCGTTTCTCGCGTATTGCCAGGAGCTTGAGCAGAAGAAGCCGGTCATCTTTTGCGGCGATCTCAATGTCGCGTACACTGAGGATGACCTCGCGAATCCAAAAGAGAACGTCGGGAAGCACGGCTTCACGGATGAGGAGCGCGCAGGATTCCAGCGGTTCGTCGATGCCGGTTTCGTTGATACGTTTCGTGTGTCCCACAAGGGGAATGGACACTACAGCTGGTGGTCGCACTGGGCCAATGCCCGGGCGCGCAATATCGGCTGGCGCATCGACTATGTCCTCGTGAGCGCCGCGCTCAAGGATCGGGTGAAGGAAGCATTCATTCTTCCTGAAGTATTAGGGTCGGATCATTGTCCAGTTGGTATCACTCTCTGTTAGATTTTCTGCAAGCAATAAGACTGATTGGATAAGTATGGTAAAGCACACGGAAAACATGCAGCCGCTTGCGGATCGGATGCGTCCGAAGACGATTGAGGAATTTTCCGGCCAGGAGAAGGTCTTGGGCGAGGGATCATTTCTCCGGCAGGCGATCGCAGCTGATCGGGTGCCATCGCTCATCTTCTGGGGACCGCCCGGGAGCGGCAAGACGACCCTGGCGCTCCTCATCGCGCGCGAGACGGCGGCGGAATTTCATCAGCTCTCCGCTGTCGGGAGCGGCGTGAAGGAGCTGCGCGCTGTCATTGAGCAAGCGGAGAAGAATAAGGCGGATGGCAAGAAGACTATTCTTTTCATCGATGAGATCCATCGCTGGAACAAGTCGCAGCAGGATGCGCTCTTGCCGCACGTCGAGCATGGGACGGTGATACTCATCGGCGCGACGACGGAGAATCCGAGTTTCGAGGTGAATGCCGCGCTCCTGTCGCGCTCGCGCGTCCTGGTGCTTGAGCGGCACAGCGAAGAGGCGCTTATCTCGCTTATGCAGCGGGCCGTAGAGTTTCTCAATCACCCATCTTCGAATGAAGGTCATTTCAATAACCCCTCACCATCGAAGACTCGGGAGCTCCCCTTGGAAAAGGGGAGCAGGATTGAAATAGATGATGCAGCGATCGCTTTTATCGCGGCGGTCTCCGGCGGCGATGCCCGGACGGCGCTCAATACACTCGAAGCCTGCGCACTCCATGCGGCGCATATCGATACAGCGGTCGTCGAGAGCGTCGTCAAACGTTCGCATCTTCTCTACGATAAGGATGGCGAATGGCACTATGACATCATCTCGGCGTTCCACAAATCTATGCGCGGCGGCGATCATGATGCGGCGCTCTACTATCTCGCGCGCATGCTTGAAGCCGGGGAGGATCCGCTCTATGTCGCGCGGCGCTTGGTGCGGTTTGCATCCGAGGATGTCGGTCTCGCCAATTCATTCGCGTTGCCACAGGCGGTCGCGGCGTTTCAGGCGTGCCAGATGCTCGGGATGCCGGAGTGCGAGGTGCATCTTGCTCAGGCAGCTGTCTATCTCGCGAAGTCCAAGAAGTCCAATGCGCTCTATACCGGCTACGGCCAGGCCAAGGAGGATGTTCGGAATATGCCGAACGAACCGGTACCGATGCATCTTCGCAATGCGCCGACCAAACTCATGAAGGGGCTCGGCTATGGCCAAGGGTACAAGTACACGCCGGACTTCAAGGATGCGAGTGAGGCAGCGCAGGAATATTTCCCGGAACGGCTCAAAGGAAGGAAATATATAGAGTTCGGCGAGGAGAAATAGGTCGCTTGACGTATTTGAAAAAACGGTCTATACTATATTTCTGTAAGGTTTACGGACTTTGCAACGACCTATTCATATGAAAGGCCGTTTTGTTTTTCTAGTAGTAGTTTAACAACGAGAGAGGAGTAAGACCGATGGAAAGAAATACTGGGTGTGTTTTGCGGAGCGGAACAGAGAAAGAGTTCCGCGAATGGCTGGACATGATGATGCGCCGAGGTGTGTGCGCGTTGAACGACATGAAAAGCGTCAGCAAGGCGCTTCCGGAAATCTACGGCATGTTGCGCGGCAGTCTGCGGAAGAATTACGGAGATGCGATCGCTGTTCAGATGACGATCAAGGCTTTGAAAGTCGCCGCCTCTGTCGATGGCAAGATGAATGCCACCAAGTTCTTTTTCGAGGATCTCGAGGAATGCTTGCGGCATGATCGCCCGGGCGTCATATCGGCGCGATTGGTCATCCGAGCCGTCATGCGCAGTCGTGGGAGGATATCCTTTCCGCGCTCCCCAAGCGCCATAAGGCATCAGCATTTCAGGCAGGCATCTGAGACGGCTTACCCGGCCAGGCTCGCGGCGTAACACCGCCGAAAGAGCCAATACATGAAACCCGCGAGTCCGAAAGGATTCCCGGGTTTTTTCTTTTTTCCGGATATGGTACGATACGGAGTCGGTAATATATTGGCGCTTTCTATTATGCAGATCAGGATTTCTAAGGAAACTGTCGCTTATTGGCAGAAGAAGGGCGCACTCGCGTTCGTTTTTGAGAAGGATGGGAAGGATGGCATGCTCGCGGAGCGCGGTGAGAGAACGACGATGACGATCGCTGTTGATTTGGAAAAAATAACGAGGCGCAAGCTCATATTGCTCGCGCGGCGTATCGTACGCGAAGCGATGGCGAAGAAGTACGGAAGCATCGTGATTGATTTCGCGCAGTTCCATTTTCCGGGGCTCGCGATGGAGGACGAGGATCTGGCTGAACTCATCGCGACTGAGTTCGTCATGGCTGGTTTCGAATTTCGCGATTTCCTCTCGGTACCGAAGGAAGGGTGGCCGGAAGTAAAGACAATCGTCCTTACTAGTGCCTCTGGCAAAGGTGTTCGCCAGGGCATCGAGCGTGGCATGGTCATTGGCGAAGAGACCAATCGTGCGCGGCATATCGCGAACATGCCTGGTGGCGAGATGACGCCGGAGATCCTGGCGCAGCATGCGAAGCGGTCAGTGAAGGGCCTGCCAGTGAAATGCACGGTGCTCGATGAGACGGCGATGAAGCGTCTCAAGATGGGCGGCGTGCTTGGTGTGGGCAAGGGTTCGGAAGCGAAGTCATGTTTCATCGTGCTTGAGTATCGCGGCACATCCGATAAGAAAGCACGACCAGTCGTACTGGTCGGCAAAGGCGTGACGTTCGATACCGGCGGGATCAACCTTAAACCGGAAGGGTCAATTCTCGGGATGAATATGGATATGTCGGGCGGGGCAGCAGTCATTCATGCAATCGCAGCTGTGGCTCGGCTTGGATTGAAGAAACATATCATCGCGCTCATCCCGGCAGCGGAGAATATGCCGAGCGGTTCGAGCTATCGCCCAGGTGATGTAATCCGTTCGATGTCCGGCAAGACGATTGAAGTCGCAAATACGGATGCAGAAGGGCGGATCATCCTCGCTGATGCGCTCCAGTATGCCAAGCGGTATCGTCCGTCGCTCGTCGTTGATGTAGCGACACTCACCGGCGCAGCGCTCGTCGCGCTTGGCGAGCGAGCAACAGCGCTCTTCACGCAGGATGAGAAGCTTGAGAAATCATTTCGTGAGCTCGGCGAAGAGAGCGGCGACTATGTGTGGCCGCTGCCGCTCTGGGATGAATATGATGCGGAGATCAAGGGGACAGTCGGTGATGTTGCGAATCTTGGCAAGACGCGCTGGGGCGGTGCGATCACGGCAGCTGCATTCCTCAAACAGTTCGTCGATCAGGCGTATCCGTGGGTCCATCTCGATATCGCGCCGCGCATGACGGCACTTTCGGACGAGTTCCTCGGCAAGGGTGCAGCTGGTGCACCGGTGCGTCTTCTCGTGAAGGTATTGGAGAAATTTTAATATTTTTGTAAGTTAAAATAACATTTTTTTGGTGGAAACATAGAAACCCGCCCAGCGTAAGCAAGTAATTTTTCCGTTAGGCCGCCGAACTCACGAGCCTTTCTGTAAGCGAAGGATTTCCCTCCCTCTCCACGACCAAAGCCTGCCTGCCAGTAGGCAGGGAAATCCTCCGATCAGAAAGGCTCGCTCAGACAGCAGCGACTCAAACGGAGAAAATTCTTGCTACGTCGGCGGGTTTCTTCCGTGGTATTTTGCAGGAGCTTCCTTTTGAAGTCTTTCCTGGGCCGAGTCTGGGCGCGGGAAGGATTTTACCATCAAGGCATTCCTTCTCCGGATTTCTTTTTTCTTCCCCTGGTTTCCGGCGGTCACATTTCTGATGAGTGAGCCGGTAACGGTCGAGCGTGGCGTTCGGGACTGTTTCAGCCCTCAGAACGAACAGCTCCCCGTTCGGCAGAGTGAGTCAGGAATGTTCGACGGAAATCATGGAATGAAAAAAGGAAACTGGGGAAGGAATACCATTAAGAGACCAGTACGGTTAGGCGGGTTTTAAACGCAGTAAAAAGGAAGCGTGAGTTTACATGAAAAACAGCTTGAAAAGGCTGTTTTTTTGGTGCTGAAATGGTGCATAAGTAGAGTGTTGACGAGTGGTGCCTTGGTGGCGTAAAATGGGGACATGTTATACGAAAGTGGCAGAAAGTGGGGAAAATAGAAAATACTCACGACGAACGACTTACTACTTACGACAGAGTGTTTTGTAGTGGGTAGAACATAGATTCTTTCTCGTTATCTGTCGTTAGTCGTCAGTTGTTAGTCAAAGATATGTTCATCGGCGAATACAACCACACGATTGATCCGAAGAAGCGCCTCGCGCTGCCTTCGAAGTTCCGCGGGGAGCTGGGGAGCAAGGTGATTGTGACGCGCGGACTCGATAGCTGTCTCTTCGTGTATCCGATCAAGGTATGGGAGGAGCTCGCGTCGAAGCTCGGGACTTTGCCGGTCGGCGAAGCGGGGACGCGCAGCTTCATCCGTGTCATGCTGGCCGGTGCGGCCGATGTGGAGCTTGATAGTCAGGGCCGCGTGCTCTTGCCTGAATATCTGAAGCATGATGGTGGACTGAAGAAGGACGTGACGGTCGTCGGTCTCTTCAATCGTCTCGAGATCTGGGATACCGCAAAGTGGAACCGCTACAAGAGCCAGGCGGAGAAGAATACCGGCAAGATTGCGGAAGAGCTCGGCAAGCTGGGCATATATTAGTTCATAAAGTTATAAAGTTTGTAAAGTTTAAAGTCTGGAGTAAAAGGTTGGGGGATTCAAAAATCAAACATCAAAAGTTTCAGGAAGTTTTCATGTTTGAGGGTTGAATGAACGATATGGATGAAACGAGACATGTTTCCGTACTGCTTAAGGAAGCAGTAGACGGGTTGCACCTTAAGAAAGGGATGGTCGTCGTCGATGCGACGCTCGGTGGGGGTGGTCATGCGAGAGCGGTGCTCGAGCAGATTCTTCCTGCCCGAAATGCTGCGCATAACGCTGCAGGCGGGCCTGGCGGACGCCTGATCGCTATCGATGCTGACGTACAGGCCCTCGAGCGTTTCAGGGAACGCGCTGAGACCGATAGTCTTTTCACGGATGCACTCCGTGATGGGACGCTCGTGCTCGTGCATGGGAATTATTCCGACCTGGGAGGGGCGCTTGAGGCAGCTGGTGTGACAGCTCTCGATGCGGTACTCGCTGATCTCGGATTTTCTTCCGATCAGATCGAATCGCCGGAACGTGGTTTCAGCTTCCAGAAGGACGGACCGCTTGATATGCGGCTCGATCAGGGAGGCGAGCTCACGGCAGAGGCTGTAGTGAACGGATATGCTTCCGGTGAACTCGAAAGGATATTTCGGACATACGGCGAAGAATCGGAGAGCCGGCGGATTGCTCGGATGATCATCACAGAGAGGGAGAAGCAGCCGATCAAGACGACCAAGGAACTGGCTGATCTCATCTTGCGCGCGTATCCAGCAGGAAAGCGTCGTGCGATGAAGATCCATCCGGCTACCAAGGTATTCCAGGCACTCCGTATCGCGGTCAACCGCGAGTATGAGCATCTGGAGATGTTCCTTGAAGAGGCAGTTGAGCGTTTGAATCCAGGGGGAAGACTGGCGGTCATCACGTTCCATTCTGGAGAAGACCGTATCGTCAAGCAGTTCTTCCGGGATCAGTCGCTCGGTTGTGTCTGTCCAGCTGGATTTCCGGTCTGCCGCTGCGGCCATGTCGCGACGGTGTCGGTCATCACGAAACGGCCGATTGTACCGGGCGATTCAGAGACGAGAGAGAATCCTCGGGCACGGAGCGCGAAGCTCCGGATCGCCGAGAAGGCCTGACGGCCGAAAAAAAGATACATATCAAAACACAATCTACTTATGCGGATACAGCGCCGCCAAAACATTTCCTATCAGTCTGCCTGCTCGTTTCCGAAGCAGCAGGCGCATGGCCCGGCTGGATCGGTGCCGATGCTCGTGCTTGGCGTGCTGGCATTCGCTTTTATGCTCGGCGGCTATCATCTGTATTCCGTCAATCGGAGTGCCGTGCAGGGGTATCATATGCGTTCTGCTGAGAAGGATATTGCTGTGCTGAGGCAGGAGAATGCCGATTTGAAGATCGAAGAAGCTGATCTCCGTTCACTCCGTCGTATCGAGGCGGCCGGCGAAGAGCTCCACATGCAGAAGGCTGCAGAGGAGCGATACCTTGAGGCGCGCGGACCGGTCGCGATGAGATAATAGGAAGATCCGGGTTCTAAGTAGCTATCTCAAATCTCATGTCTTGAGAAAACATCTGGATTTCGTGATAGAAACCATGAAAAGTGAGAAGGGCTATCGTGATATCCCGACGAGCTTTGAGGGGTTTCTAGCCGAAATCCAGATGTTTTATCAGACAAGCCCATGGTTTTTCCCTTATGTAGGCGGTGGGATTTGAGATAGTTACTGGAGCGCACTATGGTTGATACGGGACATATACGAACCAAAAGAATCGCAGACAAGAAGAAGCGGCCGTTCGCGGAGAGTGTCCTTCGCGAACGTTTGCTCGTTTCTGTCATACTGTTTGTCGGAGCCGTCCTGATCGTGCGGCTCTTTTTTGTGCAGGTCCTGTCGCATGAGCGATGGGTGGCAGTAGCAGAGGATCAGCACAATGCTTTCCAGCCGCTCTCTGCGGAGCGTGGCGGCATATTCATGCATGATACCGACCATCTCTATCCGCTCGCGATTAACCGGGAATTCCCGACACTTTTTGTTTCGCCGAAGGATGTTGAGGAGAAGGATCGCGTTGCTCTCGAGCTTTCAGGTATTACTGGTGTCGATGCACAGGAGATACGCGAGAAGCTCGGGAAGCCGGATGATCCTTTTGAGATCGTGAAGAAACACCTTTCTGATGATGAGGCGGATCGGGTGCGAGGGCTCGGTCTCCGCGGTGTGGGGCTCCGTCCGGAGCCGTACCGTTATTATCCTGCTGGCGAGCTTGCTTCGCAGGTGGTAGGGTTTGCGACGGTTGGTCAGGGCGAAGGCGCTGGTGGCTATGGCATCGAGGCGTCGCAGGAGAGTGTGCTCCGCGGCCAGACCGGGCAGGTGACGCAAGAGAAGGATGCAGCTGGGAGGTGGATACCGCTTTCTGATCGCCTTGTCGAACCAGCAAAGAACGGGGATGATATTGTGCTGACACTCGACCGCGTCGTCCAGTACGAGGCGGAGAAGATTCTTCGGGAATCCATTGAGAAATATGCGGCCGATCGTGCGACGGCAATCGTCATGGAGCCTAAGACTGGCAGCATCCTAGCGATGGCATCGGTGCCGGAGTTTGATCCGAATAAATATTCGGAGGTTGAAGATTATGCGCTCTTTATGAATCCGGCCGTGAGCGTCTCGTATGAGCCAGGATCGATCATGAAGCCGCTTACGATGGCGATTGGCATCGAGGAAGGGAAGGTGTCACCGACGACAGAATATGTGGATACCGGCGTCATACACGAAGCTGGCTATGATATACACAATGCAGAGGGGAAATCATACGGTCGGAGCAACATGTACAAGGTCCTCGACCAGTCGATCAACACCGGCGTGATCTTCGTCGAGCGGCTGGTTGGTAATGCCCGCTTTTCGGAATATGTGAAGCGTTTCGGTTTTGGTGAGCGGACAGGTGCTGATCTGCCGGCTGAGCTGCCGGGCAATATCCGTAACCTTACTAATCTGAAATCGGACATCCAATTTTTCACGGCGTCTTTCGGTCAGGGCATCGCGACGACGCCGATGCAGATGGTCAATGCGTATGCAGCGCTTGCTAATGGCGGGACGCTCATGCGGCCGCGCATCATCGATCGTATCGTGCACGCTGATGGAAGTGAGGAGGAGATGAGGCCGGAAGCAGTCCGGCGTGTAGTGAGCGAGGAGACAGCAGCAGCGATGGGCACGATGCTCCGGAGTGTCGTCGTGAATGGCCATGGCAAGCGGGCGGATGTGCCCGGATATCTGGTCGGGGGCAAGACTGGTACGGCGCAGGTGGCGAAGGGCAATGCCAAGGGGTATGAGGATGGTGTTTCCATCGGTTCGTTCGTCGGTTATGCGCCCATCAATGACCCGAAATTCGTCATATTGGTGAAGCTCGATAATCCGAAGAATGTCGAGTGGGCGGAGTCGAGCGCCGCGCCGACATTCGGCGAAATCATGAAATTCCTGCTAGAATACGCGAAGATCAAGCCAACAGAGGAGATAAAAGAGAAGAAATGATTGTTACTATGAAAAGAAGGATGCTTGAAAAACTGCTCTGTCTGATGGCTCGTGGTGTGCTCTGGAAGTACCATCCGGCCGTAGTCGGCATCACTGGTTCGGTGGGCAAGAGCTCGACCAAGGAGGCGATCGCGCTCGTGCTCGCACGCTCGTTTTTTGTGCGCGCGGCTGATGGCAATTATAACAATGAGATCGGCATTCCGCTTACGATCATCGGCGCGAGAAGCGGCGGTCGCTCGGTTTTCCGTTGGATCGGCATTTTGTGTCGTTGGTTTTTCCTCATGTTCTTTCCAGCGCGTTATCCAGAGATCCTTGTGCTCGAGATGGGCGTGGATCATCCGGGCGATATGAAGTATCTTCTCGGCTTCATCCCGGTGAAGGTTGGCGTGGTGACGCAAGTGTCTGGCAGTCATCTGGCGAATTTTGGTTCGATCGCCGGTATCGCGAAGGAGAAAGGTGAGCTGATCGCTGCGTTGCCTGAAGACGGTTTCGCTATCCTGAACGCTGATGATGCCCGGGTCGCCAAGATGGCCGAGAGGACGAAGGCGAAGGCGGTCACGTACGGTTTCGGTGGTGGTGCCCAGGTGCGCGCTGATAATATCATCTTTTACAGCGAGGCACGGCGCGTGGAGGGATTTAGCTTCAAGCTCGATTTCGACGGCAAGAGCGTCCCGGTCCGTCTGCCGAAGATCGTCGCTCGCCATCATATACCGGCGGCACTTGCTGCGGTCGCGACTGGTCTCACGTTCCGCATGAACCTGGTGGATATTGCATCGGCACTCGAGGCGTTCGAGCCGCTGCCTGGTCGTCTGCGTCTCTTGCCTGGCCGGAACGACATGACGCTCATAGATGATACATACAATGCTTCGCCGGTCTCGATGCGCGCAGCGCTCGAAGCGCTCGGTGAGCTTTCTGCTCCTCGCAAGATCGCTGTTTTGGGGGATATGCTCGAGCTCGGTCCGGAAACAGAAAAGGAACATGCAGCGCTCGCCGATGCCGCAGCTGGGTCGGGAGTATCTCTCGTGGTCCTGGTCGGCCGGCACATGCGTGCGCTCCATGATGCACTTCTTGAGAGTGGGTATGCGCGCAAACAATTGCTCTGGATGCCGGATCCGATCGCGGCATCCGAAGCACTGCTCCGGCTTGTCCGTCCCGAGGATCTGATCCTTATCAAGGGATCGCGCGGCATGCGCATGGAAAAGGTGACGGAGGCGCTCTTCGTCGATCCGGCTGAGGCTCATGATTTCCTTTGCTGCCAGTCTCCAGAGTGGCGGGCGCGGCCGTTCGTTCCGCCGGCCGAATGGATGGCGTGACGTGCTTGCGCCTCGATGGGAAAAGCGGTATCATTTAGGGCGGAGGGGCATGGGCCGCTTCCGAATAAGTCAGCTTAATCCGTACGTCTTATGACAGACAATGTAAGGGACCAGGAGTTCATCGAGTACGTCGTGAAGATGCTCGTGGACAATCCTGAGGATGTGAAGGTAGAGCGGAAGATCGACGAGATGGGAGTACTGATCACGCTCGATGTGAACCAGAAGGATATGGGCATGGTGATTGGCCGCGAGGGCATGACCGCCAAGGCGCTCCGGACGCTGCTTCGCGTCATCGGTGCTCGCAACAACGCCCGCGTCAACCTCAAGATCAACGAGCCGGAAGGTTCTGAACGTCCGCCGCGTGCTGAGCGCGCCGAGCAGCCGCAGCCGCGCATAGAGCACGCTGAGCGCGCTCCAGAAGAGAAGCGCTCGCTTGACGATGTGATGAGTGATATTCAGATCTGATCTCAGATTTTTATGGCCGGTCCTTGTAAGGGGCCGGCTTTGCTTTTGCTTTAGCAATATTTTAGAATGGGGGAGAGCTGATCAATTCTGATGGAAAATCATATGAAGATTGAAAAGACAATATTGGAAGGCGCGGTGATCGTCGAGCCGGACGTATTTTCAGATGACCGTGGATTTTTTATAGAGACATTCCAGGAGGCGCGGTATCAGGAATTGCTCGGGGCCGATGCGCATTTCGTCCAGGATAATCTGTCGTGTTCGAAGAAGGGGGTGCTTCGCGGATTGCACTATCAGGCGCCGCCATTCGAGCAGGGCAAGCTAGTGCAGGTCTTACGTGGCCGCGTGCTCGATGTAGCAGTGGATATTCGCACCGGTTCGTCGACCTATGGCAAGCATGTGACGGTCGAGCTTTCTGCTGAGAACAAGAAGCAGTTCTTCATTCCGGCTGGATTCGCGCATGGTTTCATGGCGCTTGAGGATGATACGGTCTTCTTGTACAAGTGCACGAATGTCTATTCCAAGGAGCATGATCGTGGCATGCGCTGGAACGATCCGGCGATTGGCATCACGTGGCCAGCCATCGAGGGTGCTGAGCCAATCGTTTCATCGAAGGACGCGGAAGCGCCGCTTCTTACGGATGCTGACAAGTGTTTCGTATTCGGCGATTACTAGACACCGCTGTTTTGAGCCGCTAGAGGAAGGATGATATACTTTCTCTAGCGGTTTTTCTTTTTTAATTGAGTTTGTTTCTTCTCGCCTTCCCACTCGGACCAGCAACCTTCCGGAGAATCATGGTCCCGCCCCGGCGTGGCGGTCCCATTACCTTCCGTCCTCGCTCTCCGATGCTTCGCATCGGAACCGTGCCCGCTCGGACTCCAGAGTTTCTCCGGAAGATTCTGGCCTCGGGAAAGGCTTCAAAATGAAGATCCTACAAAATACCAAGGAAGAAACCCGACCCGTGCAAGAATTTTCTCCGTTTGAGCCGACGCTGTCTGAGCGAGCCTTTCTGATCGGAGGATTTCCCTGCCTACCGGCAGGCAGGCTTTGGTCGTGAAGAGGGAGGGAAATCCTTCGTTCACAGAAAGGCTCGTGAGTTCGGCGGCCTAACGGAAAAATTGCTTGTTTACGCTGGGCGGGCTTCATCCTATAATTAATTTATTTGAAATATTGATTATGAAGATTTTAGTCACTGGCGGGGCCGGATTTATCGGCAGCAATTTCATCCATCATATCCTCGGGACATATCCGGAGGATGAGGTGGTCAATCTCGATGCGCTGACCTATGCGGGCAACCTCGAAAATCTTGCGGCGTGGAAGGATGATGCGAGGTATCGTTTCGTGAAGGGCAGCATCACGGATGCTGCAGTCGTCGAGCCGCTCGTGGCCGAGTGCGATATCGTGGTGCATTTTGCGGCTGAGTCGCATGTCGACCGGTCCATCATGGATCCAGGGATCTTTCTCGAGACGAATGTGCGTGGGACGTATACGCTGCTTGAGGCAGCGAGGAAGCACGGCAAGCGGTTCCATCATGTCTCGACCGATGAGGTGTTCGGCGCTTTGAAGCCGGAGGACCCGCCGTTCAACGAAGAGACACCGTACGATCCGAGGAGTCCGTACAGTGCATCCAAGGCCGCCTCAGACCATCTGGTGCGCGCGTATTTCCATACGTACGGATTGCCTATCACGATTTCTAATTGCTCCAATAATTACGGTCCGTACCATTTCCCGGAAAAGCTCATTCCGCTCGCAATCACCAATCTCATCGAAGGGAAGCAGGTGCCTGTCTATGGCGATGGCGTGCAAGTGCGTGATTGGCTTCATGTGTCGGACCATTGCCGGGCGATCGATACGATCATCCGGAAGGGTATGATCGGCGAAACGTACTGCGTGGGTGGGAACGGCGAGCGCGAGAATATCTGGATCGTGAAGCAGCTTCTTTCGGCGCTTGGCAAGGATGAGAGCGCGATCGAGTATGTGAAGGATCGGGCGGGGCATGACCGTCGTTATGCGATCGACTACGGCAAGATCGAGCGTGAGCTTGGCTGGCATCCGACCGTGACGCTCGAGGAGGGCCTTAAGGATACAGTGACTTGGTTCAAAGAAAATGAAGCCTGGTGGAAGAGCGTGAAGAGCGGCGAGTATCAGCAGTATTATGAGAAACAATATGGAGCGTAGGAAAGTCTTGATTCTCGGAGCGAAGGGGATGCTGGGGCAGGAGCTCGTGCGTGTCTATGGCGAGGATGAGGGCTATGAGGTCGCAGGCTGGGACTACGGTGATATCGATGTCACGGATTTCGCGGCGGCCGAGGAGAAGATCCGCGGCTTCGCACCGTCGGTTATCGTGAATGCGGTCGCCTATAATGCCGTCGACCAGTGTGAGGAGAGCGAGGAGGAATATGCGAAGGCGATGAAACTCAATGCTGAGGTTCCGGGATTTCTCGCACGGCTCACGAAGGATCTTGATGCGACGCTCGTTCATTATTCTTCGGACTATATTTTCGATGGGGAAAGCGAGGAGAGCTATGCGGAAGACGCTCTGCCGCATCCGCTCTCGAAGTACGGCATGAGCAAATGGGAAGGGGAGAAGCGTGTGATCGCCGAAGGTGGGAAGTACTATGTCGTCCGCCTCTCCAAGCTCTTCGGCAAGCCGGCGTCATCTGCCACAGGGAAGAAGAGTTTCTTCGAGAAGATGCTTGAGGTTGCTAAGGATAAGACTGAAGTCACGGTCGTCGATGATGAGAAGAGCTGCTTCACCTATGCGCCGGATCTTGCGCTTGCGACCAAGGTGCTCGAGATGTACCAGAAGCCGTATGGTATCTATCATCTGGTCAATGAAGGAGTCGTGACGTGGTATGAGGCAGCCAAGGAGCTTTTCAAGGTCGCTGGCATCGATGTCGCTGTGAAGCCGGTCTCACCGGATGCTTTTCCGCGGCCTGCCAAGCGCCCGCATTTTTCCGCACTCAAGAACACTAAGTTCGTCGCCCTTCGGCCGTATACTGAGGCACTGGAAGAATTCTTGAAGAAATAGTTTTTATAAGTGTTTTTTTGTTATCTCCTACCCGGAAACTCCCTGTCTGCCGACAGGCAGGTTTTCTCGAGCAAAAGGAAACTCGAAGGGCTTGTTGTTCTGTATTCCTTCCCCAGTTTCCTTTTTTCATTCCATGGTCCCCAGCGAACATCCCTGACTCGCTCTGTCGAACGGAGGAGCCCCGCCCGACACGCTTGACGCGAGTCATGCGGGCGGGTGTCCGTTCTGAGGACTGAAGCAGTCCCGAACGCCACGCTCGACCGTTACCGACTCACTCATCGCATCCGTGACCGACATCAACCAGAGGAAGAAAAAAGAAATCTGAAGAAGGAATGTCCGATCCGGAAATCGCGTCTCCTGTTAGGCGGGTTTTTTTGTTTTTTAGGAAAAAGAAAACGCCCCGGACACCTGTGCGTGTTGCACATGGTATTTGCGGGGCGGTGGTGGGGCTGACGGATCAGTTGACCTCGGCCAGCTTGTCGGGGCCGTGGAGGATGATGGTGACGATCTCATTCTCGCTACCGGCGTTTTTTACGGTCCGGAACTTACATTGCCAGTATGAGACCGTAAGAATCGGTAGGCCGTCCTTTTCGGTACGGATGGCGATCTGTTGTTCGAGTACGGTGCCGACGAGATGTTCTCCGTCGTTCTTGTCGACCAGGAACGCGCGTCGGACTTTCGGCCGAGAACCATCCTGGGTTTCGCAGAGGAGGAGATCCTTCGGCTGGGCCGACCGGAGCTCTTCCAGGTTCTGCGCCTGGTAGGATGGCGCCTTCGAGACATCGGCCGGCTTTGCGTACATATAGCCGGCGAGGAGGATGATTGCCGCGAGCATTGCGGAAAAAATCGTAATCAATCGGTTTTGCACGGAAAGCTCCTTTCGAATCAGGGTTGATTCCGGGTAGGGGTTGTTCAGGTACGATGTATCCAGAATAAATTCTGTAACGTGTATTATACACCTTTCTCGTCATTCTGTCAACTGTGCGGAAGAGGCGGATTTTTGGTATCATAGAGGCATTGCTAACCCGTGTTTGAGCTACCGATACTATGAAGCACGATATCCTGAAGAAGGCGGATAAGGCGGTGTATGAGGCGGTGATGGGTGAGGAGAAGCGGCAGGAAGAGGGCTTGGAGATGATTGCTTCTGAGAACTACGTATCCAAGGCGGTGCTTGAGGCGCTTGGGACGGTCTTTACGAACAAGTATTCCGAAGGATATCCGGGCCGGCGCTACTACGGCGGACAGGAATGGACCGATGTTGTGGAGACGCTCGCGCTTGAACGCGTGAAGAAGCTCTTCGGCGCGGAGCATGCGAATGTGCAGCCGCACTCGGGCGCGCAGGCCAACCTTGCGGTGTATGCAGCGATCCTTGAGCCAGGGGACACGGTGCTCGGCATGGATCTCTCTCATGGCGGTCATCTGACGCATGGGCATCCGGTGACGCTGCCAGCCAAGGTATACGACTTCGTGCGCTATAAGACGGAGGCTGACGGCACGATTGATTATAAGAAGCTTGAGAAACTGGCGAAAGAAGTGAAGCCGAAGCTGATGCTGGCGGGGTTCTCTTCGTATACCCGGCAGATCGACTATGCGAAGTTTGCAGCGATTGCGAAGAAAGTCGGTGCGATGACGATGATGGATATGGCACACATCGCCGGGCTGGTCGCAGGCCGTGCACTCCCCAATCCGGTCGAGCATTTCGATATTGTGACGGCGACGACTCACAAGACGCTCCGTGGTCCGCGCGGCGGCATGATCCTCTGTCGCGAGGCGTTCGCGAAGGCGATCGACAAGGCGGTCTTCCCGGGCACACAGGGCGGTCCGCAGATGCATACGATCGCAGCCAAGGCAGTTGCGTTTGGTGAGGCGCTCCGGCCGGACTTCAAGAAGCATGCCAAGCAGATCTTGAAGAACGCGAAGGTTTTGGAGAAAGAGCTCACGAAGCGTGGGGCAGCGATCCTTTTTGGTGGGACAGAGAATCATATGATTGTCGTCGACACGGTGATGAGCTATGGTATCGCTGGCAAGGACGCCGAGCGGTGGCTGGATGAAGCGGGTATTACGATCAATAAGAACGTTATTCCGGATGATCCGCGCGGGCCATTGGATCCTTCTGGTGTACGTATCGGCGTACCAGCTATCACGACACGTGGATTGAAGGAGCAGGAAGTGAAAGTGATCGCGGGCTGGATTGATGAGACGTTCCGCTCTGGCGGCAATGCGAAGATCCTTGCGAGTATCAAGAAGGAAGTGAAGGCGATGTGCAAGCAATTTCCTATATATAAATGAAAGCGTAACTGGTAATTAGTAATTTGTAACTGGGAAGATCTCAGTGAACAAATCCCTAGTTACTGATTACGAGTTACTAATTACCGAATGTTTATGAAAGGCATCATTCTCGCGGGTGGTACGGGGACGAGGCTCCTGCCGCTCACAGCCGTCACTTCGAAGCAGCTTCTGCCGGTCTATGATCGGCCGATGATCTTCTATCCGCTCAATACGCTCATCCGGGCCGGCATCACGGATATCCTCATCATCGTCGCGCCGGACCATTCGGGGCATTTCCTGAACCTGCTCGGCTCCATGTTCCGCAGGTTCGGCATCAATCTCTCGTTCGTGGTACAGAAATCACCGCGGGGACTCGCGGAAGCGTTCATTTTGGCGGAGGACTTCCTCGATGGCGAGCCGGCGACGCTCATCCTTGGCGACAATATTTTCGAGGATGATTTTGCGGAGGCAATCAAGAGTTTCGAACGGGGCGGCCGCATCTTTGCGAAACAGGTAGCTGATCCGGAACGGTTTGGTGTGGTGGAATTTGATGCTGATGGCAAGGTACTCTCCATCGAGGAGAAGCCGGCCCAGCCGAAGAGTCAGTTCGCTATCCCGGGCATCTATATCTTCGATGGTAGTGTCGTCGAGGTAGCCAAGGGTCTCGTACCGTCGGAGCGCGGGGAGCTTGAGATCACGGATCTGCACCGGCACTATCTGGAGAAAGGGGTGCTCGATGTGCGCGTCATACAGGGGGCGTACTTCGATACTGGAACGCACGAGTCGCTCTTCGAGGCGAGTGCGTATGTCAGAGAGCATGACTTCAAGAGTCATTTCGATCCGCGCATCAATGAAGCAATCAGCGAATTTAATGTGGAGTTTAAGAAGATCGTCTCCATAAAAAAGTAGCAGCGTAATCGTACAAGGAACATCCTATGCATAATGCAGAGCCGAGGAAAATCAAGAAAGCCATATTGCCGGTCGCGGGTTTCGGGACACGCTTTTTGCCAGCCACTAAGGCGCAGCCGAAGGAGATGCTGCCGGTCGTCGATAAGCCGGTGGTGCAGTACTTGGTCGAGGAGGCGGTCGCTTCCGGTATCGAGGAGATCATCTTCGTCACGGGGCGCGGCAAGCGGGCGATCGAGGATCATTTTGATGTCTCGTATGAGCTTGAGGATACGCTCGTCGAGAAGAACAAGCATGACTTGCTTGATCTCGTGAAGAATATTTCTGGGTTGGCGAAGTTTTCCTATGTGCGTCAGCCGGTGCCACTCGGCGATGGCCACGCACTCCTCCAGGCGGCGCACCTCGTCGATGATGATGAAGCGGTGCTCGTGATCTTCGGCGATTGTATTTACGATAGCGCTGTGCCGGCAGCCAAGCAGCTCATCGATGCGTATGAGAAGTATCAGGCGCCGATTATCGGCCTGACGGAAGTGGAGCGGTCGGAAGTCTCCAAGTTTGGTGTCATCGCGGGCGAGGCGCTCGGGGGCGGCGATTGGAAGATCTCCGGATTTGTGGAGAAGCCGAAGGCTGAGGAAGCTCCGTCGAATATCGTCGCGCCGGGAAAATATGTCATTACAAATGAAGTTTTCAAGATCCTTGAGGGGATGGATTCCGGAAAGTCTGGAGAGATCCGGCTGGCGGATGCGTTTGATACCATGCTTGAGCGTGGTATGCCGCTTTATGGTCATACGCTCGAGGGCGAGTGGCTCGATACTGGTGATAAGTTCAATTTCCTCCGTGCGACTATCCATTTCGGTCTCAAGCATCCGGAAGTCGGAGAGAAACTCCGCAACTATCTAAAGGGCTTGTCTCTCTAAGCGATTCTTCCGGGGCCTCATTAAGGAACAGCGATATGTATTGGATTTATCTCTCCATCTTCGTGCTTGCGGTTCTTACCCCAGAGATCATCCAGGATGGCCAGTTTTATCTGAGCGAGGAAGATCTCGAATCGTTGCTCGTTCTCCTCTTCGGCACGTTCGGTATCGCTGTGTATTTCATCAAGGAAAAGGCCATCATCAGGCTTTTCCGCGATCGGTTGCGCCTCCAGAAGCAGGCAAATGTTATCACGAAGGATCTTTCCGATTCGTATTCTTATATCGGTGAGATGAACCGTCGCTTCGATATCGTGCGCGATCTTATTTTTCGTCTGCCAGAGGAGACGGTGACTGCGCTTTCGGAAAAAAAAGGCGGGCGGCAGTCGGACATTCTTTATGAGCCTATCATCGAAGCTGTTCGCCTTCTCTCCAGGGCCGAATCAGTATCGATACTCTTTTCTGACATTATGGATGGACACGTTATCCGGAGAATCGATGATGGCCCAGGCGCATCAGAGATTCGCTTTTTTGGTAGTAAAAAGACATTTTCTGAGGATGGCGGGTATGTTTTAGTATGCGCGCGCGGACACGCTTGTGGAACTATGGTTTCTATCGCTTTTCCGAAGACCGCCAATCGCATCGAAGATGCCGATGTTTTCCGGATGGTCGCTTCGGAAGCGCTTTCGCTTTATTGCATCGAGCAGAGGGTAACCAGCGAACATGCGAAGCGATGAGGATAGGCATAGACGCGCGCTTTTATGGCGCAATCGGCAAAGGGCTCGGCCGCTATACTGAGAAACTGATTGAGTATCTCGAGCGGATTGATACCAGGAATGAGTACGTGGTCTTCCTCCGTAAGGAGAATTTTTCTGCATACGAGCCGAGGAATCCGCGCTTTCGAAAGGTGCTTGCGGACTATCAGTGGTATAGCTTTTCCGAGCAGCTCTTCTTCCCGTTCTTTCTCCGCCGTTTCAGATTCGATCTCATCCATTTTCCGCATTTCAACGTCCCGCTTCTGTATCGAGGACGGTTCATCGTCACTATCCATGATCTGATTCTGGTCCGGTATCCGACCGTGCGCAACACGACCAGGTTGGCGGCGCTCTATTGGGCGAAGTTCGTGGCGTATCGCCTCGTCATCACTTCGGCGATCAGCCGCGCCTTACATATCGTTACGGTCTCGCAGTTTGCGAAGCATGATATCGTCGAGCGTTACCCGGTTGCTTCTGGGAAGATATCCGTCACGTATGAGGCGGCCGATCCATTCTGTCGGTTCCTGTCACGCGAAGCGTCGGAGCAGCTGCTCGGGCGTCTCGGACTCCTCGCTCTGGATGGGGCGCGTGGTATACTGCGATCATACTTCCTGTATGTCGGGAATGCATATCCGCACAAACATCTCGGGCTCCTGCTTGATGCCGCAAAGCGTCTGCCGGAAGAGCGGTTCGTCTTGGTTGGCAAGGAAGATTATTTTTATGCTCGGCTGCGTGAAGATGCAGAGCGGCGCGGTCTCGACAATGTCGTTTTCGCTGGGTTCCTTACGGATCAAGAGCTGTCTGTCCTATACCGCAATGCCGTGGCGTATACCTTCCCATCGCTCTATGAGGGTTTCGGGCTGCCGCCGCTTGAGGCGATGACTTTCGGATTACCGGTGGTCTCGTCCGATCGCGCGTCGCTTCCCGAGGTACTTGGGTCAGCTGCTCTGTATTTCGATCCCGAGAAGGATGGAGACTTGGAGCGCGTCCTCCGCGATATCATCAGCGATGAAGCTTTGCGGAAGCGGCTTTCTGAGCTCGGCTATGGGCGGGCTGCGGGTTTCCGGTGGGATACTATGGCAGAAGAGACGCTTCGTATATATGAGGAGGAGATGACGAAAGAGAAATACACATAAGATGCTTCACGATCCATCGCAATATCATCGGCATATCCGGAGCGTGTCGGATATCCAGCCGTCCGGGCAGTCAAAGCCGGCCCAGTGGCCTCCGCGTCCGCTTCAGGAAGAGCGGGATGTTTTTGTGTCCGTCGCGGAACAGGAGGACCTGTCGGAGCAGAAGAAGCCAGAGATGTCTTTTCAGGGCCGTGACAGCCGCTGGCACGAGAGCGTCCTCCATGTGTATCCGAGAGAGGAAGCTGTTTCCGAGGGAAAGATCGTTTCACCGGGGCGTCGAGTAGGAGTGGTGTTCTTCATGATCGTTTGCGCCTCGCTTCTCGGTGCGGCTGCAGTTTCGAGGGGGCTTGAGATACGGGACAAGGTCGTAGAGCAGGGAGAGCTTGGATTCAGTGGTCTTTTGGCGGCTGCTGATAGCTTGAAAGGAGAACAGTATGGCGTTTCGGCAGAGCATTTCAACTCGGCATACCGGTCATTCGAGCAGGCGGAGTCTGATTTGACGCTTTTGGGGCGGACGCTTGCGGATGTTTCCGGGTTCATCCCGTTCCTTTCCCAGGCATCTTCTGGCAAGCATGCTATTGAGGCTGGCAAGCATTTCGCTCTTGCTGGCATGCAGCTTTCTCGTGCTGCTACTGATATCTCGCTTTCCAGGCAGTCGCAGGCATCGGGCGGGCAGGTATCGATACTCGGTCTCATGGAGCGGGCCAAGGCACCGCTTGATGCTGCGGTCGCAGAGCTCGAAGCTGCCGAACAGGAACTCTCGTCCGTCGATGCGGATGATATTCCTGAGGATAAGCGTGAACGCTTCATCATGGTTCGTCGTGATCTGCCGATGCTTATCGGGCTCTTCAAGACCTTTCGGGAGCGAGAGACGCTCGTCGAGGAGCTTCTTGGTGGTAATGGCCCGCGCAAGTATCTCTTCTTGCTTCAGAATAACCACGAAGCCCGCGCTACGGGAGGTTTCATCGGAACGTATGCCCTTCTCGATGTGAACAATGGTTCGGTGCGGCGATTCTTCGTCGATGGCATCTTCAATCCTGACGGACAGCTCCGGGAAAAGATCGTGCCACCGAAGCCTATCCAGAAGATCAGTGCCGCATGGAGCCTGCATGATAGCAATTGGTTCCCAGATTTCCCTGAGTCAGCAGAGAAGGCGATCTTCTTCTATGAGAAGACTGGCGGGCCGACCGTGGATGGTGTGGTCGCGCTCACGCCGACCGTGATGAAGAAGCTGCTTGCTGTCACCGGTCCGATCGACCTCCCGCAGTATGCACTTACGGTTGATGCGGACAATTTCATGACCGTCATTCAGGAACAGGTCGAGGTGAAGTATGACAAGGAGGAGAATAAGCCCAAGCAGATCTTGGCCGACCTCTCGACCGAGCTGCTTGAGCGGGTCTTCGCATCGCAAGACCGGGAGACGATTCTCGGGGTGGGGCAGGCGCTCGTAGAGGGGTTGAATGAGAAACATATCCTTCTCTATACCCGGTATCCGGAGACGGAAGCGCTCATCGATGCGGCCGGCTGGTCGGGGCGCGTGCTTGAGACGGATAAGGATTATCTCTCGGTCATCCATACTAATATTAACGGGTATAAGACCGATGGAGTGATCGATGAGACGATCCGGCATCGGGCCGAGATACAGGAAGACGGATCAGTCATTGATACAGTGACAGTCACGCGCGAGCACAAGGGTGGCGATACGCCGTATGACTGGTGGAACAAGGTCAATGCTGACTATCTCCGCGTCTATGTACCACTCGGTTCCGAGCTTCTTTCGGCCAAGGGGGCGACGTGGGAATTTCCGGAAGCGCCGCTTGATTATGATGCGCTTGGTTTCAAGAGGGATGCCGATGTCGAGCGCGAAGAGGGACGGACGATCGTTGATGAGCGGACCGGTACTCGGATATCCGAGGATGCTGGCAAGACGGTTTTTGGTGCGTGGGCGTATGTCAGTCCCAAGGAATCCGTGACGGTGGAATACCGCTACCGGCTGCCGTTCCGTGTTGATCTTTCTTCGGCTGCGGGCGCTGATTCGTACGCAGTCACCTATCAGAAACAGTCCGGATCAGAAGGGGGGCGGCTCTTCTCGGCGGTCGCGTTTCCTGTTGGGGCGGAGCCTGTTTGGCAGACTGGTCCGAATCTGGTACGGTATGGGGGAGAGCTCCGATCTGAGTCCGATCTCCGGATCGACCGGTATGTCGGAGCGGTTTTTCGCAAAAATCGTTAGCAAGTAGCTAGTATCATGACGAAAAAGACTTTCGCTGATTTTTTCGCTCGTCTTGGCGGGCCGAGTCGGACGGTCGGTGCGGCCGCATTTCTTATTGCTGTTGCCGGTGTAGCGAGTCGGATCCTTGGCTTCTTCCGCGACCGCATCCTCGCGTCGCAGTTCGGAGCGGGCGATACGCTTGATGCGTATTACGCCGCTTTCCGCATTCCTGATATACTCTACGGACTTTTGGTGGCCGGGGCGCTCTCGGCGGCGTTCATCCCGGTCTTTACGGAGTTTATTGCTAAGAAAGATGAAGCCCGTGCTTGGCGCCTGGCTGATGGCGTGCTGCATCTCTTGATGGCTGCACTCGGCATCCTGGCGGTCTTCGGTATCATCTTCGCTTCTGAGCTCATGGCATGGATTGCTCCTGGGTTTTCCGACGAGAAGCGTGCTGCTGCTGCGGAACTGACGAGGATTATGCTCCTGTCACCCATCTTTCTTTCGGTGAGCGCGGTCTTTGGCGGCATTCTCATCTCCTTCAAGCGCTTTGCCGCCTATTCATTTGCGCCGATCTTCTACAATGCCGGCATCATCTTCGGCGCGGTCTTTCTTGTACCGTCTTTCGGCATCGTGGGTCTCGGCTGGGGCGTCGTGCTCGGCTCGTTCCTTCATATGCTCATCCAGGTGCCGTCGCTCATCCAGTCAGGCTTCCAGTACCGTTTCCAGTTGTCGTCGGCCTGGCGCGATCGGGATGTTCGGCGTGTGCTCAAGCTCATGATCCCGAGGAGTCTCGGTATGGCAGCCAATCAGATCGGCCTTCTCGTCATGACGGTCTTCGCGTCGCTTCTTGCTTCCGGCAGCTTGGCAGCCTTCACGCTGGCCAATAATATCCAGAGCGTCCCTTTGGGGCTCTTTGGCATCGCATTCTCGCTCGCGGCCTTCCCGTCGCTCTCGCTCCTGCTCGCTGAGAACAAGGAGAAGGATTTCTTCCTGATGCTTGCCGAGACGTCGCGGCGGATCCTTTTCTTTGTCGTGCCGCTTTCCGTCATCATGATCGTCTTTCGGGCGCAGTTCGTTCGTGTCATCCTCGGTGCCGGCGAGTTCGATTGGAATGATACCATCATGACGTTCGAGATCCTCAAGTGGCTCTCGGTGAGCCTCTTCGCACAGAGCCTGATCCCACTCTTTGCTCGCGCCTTCTTCGCGCTGCAGGATACTAAGACGCCGTTCTATATCGCGCTCGGGAGCGAGGCGCTCCATATCCTCCTCATACCGGTGCTCATCCCGTACTATTCCGCCGAGGCGTTGGCGATTGCCTTTTCGGCCGCGAGCATCCTCAATTGCGTACTGCTCTATGTCTTTTTGCGGCGGAGGATCGGCGTCTGGGATGATAGTCGGATCTTCCTGCCGACGGCGAAGATCTTCCTAGCAGCCATCGCCGCGGGTCTCATCGCGCAGATCTCGAAATCCGTCTTCGCGCTTACGACCAATGAGCTCGATACGTTCGTCGAGGTGTTCCTCCAGCTCGTGACTGGCCTTCTGATCGGTGGTGGCGCCTTCATCGCGCTGTGCTACTGGCTTGAAGTGGATGAGCTCCGCATGATTCGCCGGTTCATCTTCTGCAAGATCCTGCGCCAGCCGGAGACGGCCGTGATAGCCGAAGACCATCCGGAGCGCGGCGACTGGTAGAGAGAATTATGTAAGTAATTCTCTCAGATCTTATGTCTCAAGAAAATTTTCGGATTTCGAGGGGAAAACCTTTGAAGAAGCGAGGAGGGCTATCAAGATAACCTGACGAGCTTTGAAAGGTTTTACACCGAAATCTGAATATTTTATGAGACAAGCCGATTCTTTCTTTTTTGGTGGCGGTGAGATTGAGAGAATTACTAAAAAAACATCCCCGGGACTATTCAAGTCTCGGGGTTTTTGATAAGGAGGTGATTCAGCTGGCTGTAGAAAACGGCGCAAAGGCTTTGATGGGGCGTGCTTTGTGCTGTGCCGCACTGGCTGTTCTCGGCGGATCTATCGTCAGCTGTTGCTCGTGTCTGCAGTGGTCACAGTAGTAAACACGTGTGATGCGCGGACCCATCGGCGTGGATATCCGGGAGTTTTCCCGGAAATATTGCATGGGGATGCCGCAGTGACAGATGAGGTCAGAACCGGATGACATGTATCGTCCTTTCGTAAGTGGTGATCAAAAAAAAGAACTGCAAAAATACTTTTCCAGTCTACGGAAAATTTGAATAACTGTCAAAGCTTCGCCTTGCTGATCCGGATGCGGGCATCGAGAACGCGGAAATCATCTGCATCAGGGAAGGCGAGCAAGGGATTGATATCGAGCTCCTCGATCTCCGGGAAGTCCTCTGTGAGGCGCGAGAGGCGTCCGATGAAGCTCTCAAGCACCGGAAGGTCGACACCTTGCTTGCCGCGCGTGCCGGAGAGGAGCGGGAAGACACGGAGTTCATGGAGCATCTCGAAGGCGTCTTCGCGCGTGAGTGGGGAGAAGCGGAATGAGACGTCCTTGAAAGTCTCGACGTAGATGCCGCCGAGGCCTGCCATGACAAGGTTTCCGAGGCCTGGCTCTTTCTTCATGCCGAGGATGATCTCACGTCCTCCGGCACGGGCCATCTCTACGATGAGCGCTCCTTCGAGTCTGGCACGTGGCGCGCGGTCCGCTACCTGGGACATGAGGCGTTCGTAGGCGCCTGCTGCTTGTCCGGGGGCGATATCGAGGATGACCCCACCCGCATCGGATTTGTGTGTGATATCTGGTGAGACGATCTTAAGTGCGACCTGGGTACCGAGCTCTGTGGCTGCTGCTTCGGCCTCTTCGGGACTTCGGACGAAACAGCTCCGGAGCAGCGGGAACCCGTAGGCCTCGAGGACATCGTAGGCTTCGGATTCGGTGAGTGATGTACGGCCGTCTTTTTTTGTTTTGGCGAAGACGGCAGCAGCTCGCTCCCGGTCGATGTCATTGAAAGAGAAGCGGGTCTCAGCGAGGGACCGATGCCAGGAGGCTATCTGTGCGAGGGCGGCGCAGGCTCGGGCGCCGGCTTCTGGATATTGGAAGCGGGCGACGGAGCGTTTGTCGAGGATTGTGCTTCCTTCGGCGAGCGAGGCATCACCGGAGAAGATTGCAATGACGGGCTTTCCGGTTCGTTCTTTGGCGAGAGTGATCGCTTCGGCGGTCTTCGCTGCTTCGGTCATGGTCTGTGGTGTGACGATGACAAGGATCATATCAGCCTGTTCATCGGCCGTGACGGCCTCAAGCGCTGCCTGGTAGCGCTCGGCGAGTGCATCCCCGAGAACGTCGACAGGATTGTGCGAGCTGGCAGCTCCCGGAAGTGCGGCGCGGAGCGCGGCCTCGGTCTCTTGGGAGAGCGCGGCCATGACGAGGCCGCTCTTCACGGCAGCGTCGGTGGCGAGTACACCCAAACCTCCGGCATTCGTGATGATCGCGAGCCGGTTCCCTTGAGGCAGAGGATTTTTTGAGAAGGCAGTGATGAGTTGGAGCAGGTGTTCCAGGTCGTCTGCGCGGAGCATTCTGGCTTGGTGGAAGAGGGCACGGTAGGCCTCATCGCTACCAGCGAGCGATCCGGTGTGTGAGCTTGAGGCACCAGCACCAGCAGCCGTTGTGCCGGACTTGAGCGCGATGACTGGTTTTGGATCGTTTTCGCGGATGAGATCTCGTCCTGTCCGGATGAGGGCGGCACCGTCGGTCAGGCCTTCGGTATAGAAGGCGATCGCCCGAGTAGCCTCATCATCGGCGAAGTGCCGGAGGAGTTCCTGCTCGCCGAGGACGGCTTTGTTGCCATCGCTTACGAAATGCGAGAAGCCGACCGTGTCGCCGGCGAGGTCGAGGAGGGCAGTGCAGAGGGCGCCGCTCTGTGAGAAGAAGGCGGTCGAGCCTCCTTTCGGCATGCGTTTTGCGAATGAGGCATTGAGAGAGATTTCGGGCCGGAGGAAGCCGAGACAGTTTGGACCGAGGAGTGCCAAGTCGTGCTCGCGAGCGATTGCGATGATCTCTTCTTCGAGTTTCCGCCCGTTTTCGCCGGTCTCTTTAAATCCAGCAGAGATGATGATGGCGGCGCGCGCTCCTTTGGCGCAAGCGGCGCGGAGTACCGAAGGGACGATCGCGGCGGGGACGATGATGATGGCGAGTTCTATGTCTCCTGGTATCTCCGAGATATCCCCGTAACAGGGGAGATCGAAGAGTGTATCGGCTTTCGGGTTGACCGGGTAGACCAGGCCGGCGTAGCCGCCTTTGACGATATTTTCGGTCAGGGTCCAGCCGACGGTACCCGGCTTGGTCGAGGCACCGATGATGGCGATGGAGCGGGGGGAGAAGAGGGAATCAAGATGCATATTTTTTTCGTTGTTTTTCTTTTTCAGAAGCCAAAAACATCTCTTATTGTAACGGAAAATCGGTCTCTTGACAAAATCGCTATAATTTGCTAGGATGACAGGTCTAAAAATTGTCCTCATTACGTATATGTTTGACCGCAAGTTTTGGCTTTCTAAAGAGGTTTTGCTGACGTTCGCTTTCGTTGCGCTTATCGTCGCGCCGTTGGCCGTTTTCGGCGGGCAGAAGACGATCTATGTCGATAAGGACGCGTCTGGCGATCAGACCGGATCCGCTTCGCACCCGTACAAATCCATCTCCAAGGCGCTCAAGAACGCCGATGAGGGCGATGTAGTCCGCATCAAGGGTGGAGAGTACAAGGAAAACATCACTATCCCGAAGGAAGTGAAGGTCGTGAGCAGCAAGGGTGATCGGGATAAAGTGACTATCAAGGCCGATAACAATGATCAGCCGACGATCGTGATGAAGCACGGTTCTGAGCTTGAGTCTGTCACTGTGAAGGGTGGGCGCTATGGCATCCGTATCGCGGAAGACGCCAAAGCGCACATCTATGATGTGACCGTTAAGGATAGCTCGCGCGATGGTATCCATATTGATGCAGCCAAGACTGACAAGAAACATCGCGTGATCATCGACAAGACGACCGTCAAGAATAATGCCCGTGCCGGTGTCTATTCTGAGAAGCGCGATATCGTGATCGTGAACAGTGATATCATCAGCAATGGTTCTGATGGCATCGATTTCGCAGCTGGTACCGAGGCGTGGTTCGAGGATAGCCGTTTCAATAGCAACAAGGGTAGCGGCATGAAGCTTGTGATTGACGGTTCTTCCATCTGGGGCAAGAAGAATAGCATCCGCTATAACGGTCGCGAGGGCGTCGAGGTGAATGCGTACGGAGCAGCCGGCGATGTCGGCTTCAAGAGGACTGCGTTCATCGATAACGGGCACTATGGTGTTTCCAAGGTGGCTCGTACAGCGGCTGCGCTCACATCATTCGGCAACGTGTCCTTTGGGACAGGTGTCAATGTCGATCGTTTCGAGAGCAATGCATTTGGCAACACTTCTCGGATTATCCGCGGTTTTTAACCCGCCGTCAGCTCGAGCTGGCATAACAAGGAGGATATGCGAATAGCGTTCATCGGCCAGAAGGGGATTCCGGCGGTGTCCGGCGGTGTCGAGAGGCACGTCGAGAAGCTTTCGACGCGTCTCGCCGCTCAAGGGCACGAGGTCTTCGTCTATGTCCGGTCCCACTATACCGATCCGCAGCTCGCGGAATATGACGGCGTGAAGCTCGTCCATATCCCGAGTATCCGCACCAAGCACCTGGATGCCATCTCGCACGCGTTCCTGTCGACTGTGCACGTGCTCTTCCAGAATTACGATGTCGTCCATTACCAGTCGATCGGACCGAGCGTCCTTTCGATCATTCCGAGGATCTTCCGTCCTGGTATGCGGGTCATCGCGACGTTCCACAGCCGCGATTATTTCCATAAGAAGTGGGGGCTTTTTGCTCGGCTTTGTCTGCGTTTCGGCGAGCGCGCTACGTGCTCTTTCCCAGAGCGGACGATTGCTATCAGTGAGACGCTCACGGCGCATGCCAAGCGGGCTTATGGCTGCGATGCGGTTTTCATCCCGAATGGAGCTGAAGTCGATCATGAGGCTGATCCGGCCTTGCTGCGGAAGTTCGGGCTTCGTCCGGAGCGTTACATCCTGTCGGTGAGCCGCCTGGTTCAGCACAAGGGCATCCACTATCTCATCAAGGCATTCCGCGAGCTTGAGGATTTGAATAAGCTTCCGAATAACACGAAGCTGGTCATTGTCGGCACGCACGCCGAGACGCCGGAATACGAGCAGTATCTCAAGGTGATGGCCGAGGGCCATCCAAATATCCTCCTTGTTGGTGAGCAGAAGGGTAAGGAGCTCGCAGCGCTCTTCGCGCATGCAGCGCTCTTCGTCCAGCCGTCCGAAGATGAGGGTCTTTCGATCGCACTTCTCGAAGCCATGAACTACGGGCTGCCGGCGATCGTGAGCGATATTCCTGCCAATATGGAAGCGGTGCGCGGCGATGCCGGTATCTCGTTTAAATCAGAAGATGTCGAGGATCTCAAGCGCCAGCTCGCGTACTATATGAATCGTCTCGAAGAAGCGGCTATCATCGGTCGTGTCGCCCGCGAACGGGCTGAGGAACGCTACAGCTGGGATGCTATCGCGCTTCAGACTGAGGAAGTCTACCAGGAACTCGTTATGAATGGAGGAGCCAAACGCTATGCGCATGTCCGTACGAAATAACATCTCATTGTTCGCGAGGGCGTGGGGGAAGATTTTCCTCATCACGTTGTTTTTCGTGTGCGCCGCATCCGCGCTCTTTTTCCTGGATATGTTCCGCAGCTATGAGGCTGATGTTCGCATCTTGGTCGTCAGCCGTTCGGCA
Source organism: Candidatus Moraniibacteriota bacterium (assembly GCA_963743885.1). Taxonomy (GTDB): domain Bacteria; phylum Patescibacteriota; class Minisyncoccia; order Moranbacterales; family UBA1568; genus UBA1568. The sequence goes on from CAVURJ010000002.1 coordinate 269,701, forward strand.
TCGGTCAATCCGGAGCAGGCAGCTGCCAATCTGGCTGCGCTCGTCGGGACACTTCCGTTCCATGATCGTGTGGTCGCGGACGATCTGCTTGGTGATCCACTCGAAGGCTATCCGCAGGCTGATCGCCGCGCCCGTTGGAATGATGCGGTCCGTGCTGAGCATGAGGTGGGGAATAGCGTCATTGTCGTGACAGCCGCTGGAGAGGATCCTGAGGAGGCGCGGCAGCTCGCTGCCCACGTCTCGAAGACGCTCTTCGGGATGGCTGGTCTGTATTATGATGTGAAGGCGGATATCGATGTCCGTGCTATCGATGGGCCGATCGCCGAGACGGTGGTCACACAGCCGTTCGCTTATGCGGCAGTGAGTTTCCTTTCTGCGTTTCTGGTGACAGCTGGTTTCTTCGGTATCCTTATCATGCTTCCAGGCATGTTTGGCCGTGCACGGGAGAACCGGAGTGCGGAACCGGCGCATGATGGCGCATACCATGTCGTCTCTGAATATGGAGTCGGCGATGCTGTGCCGTATATTGATCCGCGCAAGTTTATCCCGACGCGGCCGACGTCATTGCCGTTTGAGAACGCTTATCCGGAGACGCATGCAGCGCCTGTCGCGCCGGCTGCCAAGGCGGCTGCGCCGGCCAATCTGCCGATCGCGGACGACGCTTTCGATCTGCCAGTGTCTGATGAACCGCTCCCGTTCACGTTTGAAGAGACTGGTTCTTCGGAAGAATATCCGGTAGCTGATCTTCCGTTCCGCGGCGAACACGAAGTGGACGAAGAGGCGGCTTCGGAGAATATGATTATGGGCGGAGAGGAATTCCATGCCCATGAGGCGGAAGAGCGGGGTGAGCCGACTGTCGAGGAATACAAGCGCCGGCTGAATGAACTCCTTGGAGGAGGTCGCTAATAAATTTTAAATTTCCAATTTTAAATTTTTAAAATTCAGAAATTGGGGATTATTTTAAAATTAAGAATTTAAAATTTAAAATTAGCATCGGAAATCCTATGAAGCATTACTCGTACAAATTTTGGATCGCATTTGTCGTCGCGTCGGCTGTTTTCCTGACGGGCTGGTTCGTTTTCTGGGAGCTCAAGAACGGGCATCTATCGAGCCTGCGCAGCATGGTAGGACTTCTGCCAGTCTCAGAAGAGACGAAGACCGATCTCGATACAGTCGTCTACCTCGCCGAATCCCTCATGGATACCGATGGCGAAGAGAAGACGTTCCTCATCCTCTTCCAGAATGATCTCGAGCTCCGTCCGGGCGGCGGTTTCATCGGCAGCTTTGGCATCCTCAAGGTGCGCGATGGTCATGGGACGCATTTCGCTGTGCATGATACCGGCAATTTCGATGGCCGTATCCCTGATACTGTCTTGCCGCCGTATCCGATGAAGGAGACACTCGGTATCCCGTCGTGGAAATTCCGCGATTCGAACTATGCACCGGACTTTGCGACCAATGCCAAGCAGGCTGAGGATTTCTATCACATGGGCCAGGGTGCCGAGCAGTTCGATGGCGTCGTCGGTATCACGACCGATGTGCTCGAGTCGTTCCTCTCTGTGACTGGGCCGATCGAGATTGAAGGCTTCCCGGGCACGTACGGTGCGGACAATGCTGTCATCGACCTTGAGCGTCAGGTGGAGCAAGACTACGTGAAGCAGGGGATCGCATTCGGCGAGCGCAAGACCGTCATGGGTATCCTCGGGTCTGAGATCATCGGCCGCGTGAAGGCGATGCCGCTCTCCCAGAAATATGAGCTGTTCAGGGTGTTGCTCGTCGATCTCCATGAGAAGAGTATCCAGATCATGCTCCGCGATGAGGCGCTCCAGGGCGCGGTGGTTGCGGCTGGCTGGGATGGTGCGTTTGATGCACAGTGGAAGGATGATTATCTCTTCCTCGTCGATGCCAACCTCAACTCTTTCAAGAGTGATTACTTCGTGAAGCGTTCGTATGACTATACGGTCGATCTCACAGGGGAGGTCCCGCAGGCGACACTCGCCGTGACGTACAAGCATACAGCGACGGCTCGCGATTGGCTCACCAAGGACTACCAGACCTTCCTCCGTGTCTATGTGCCGAAGGGGAGTTATCTCGCGTCGATCGAGGGCAACAGCAAGCCGCAGGTCTATGGCGAGTTCATGGGCAAGAAGTACTTTGGTGTTCTCATGCAGGTGCCGATCAATACGGAAAAGACCGTGACCTTCCGGTATGCTCTGCCGAAGGATATCGAACGCGATTGGTACGATCTCGAATGGCAGAAGCAGCCAGGTCTCGACGGGGTGCCAGTCCGCGTGACCGTCATCGCGAAGGACGGATCGAAGACAGAAAAGGAGTTCGCACTCGACCGTGATACTGTCCTGTCAGAAGTGAAATAGGCGCTCTCTCGGAAGCGGAAGCTTCCGTGCAGAGAAAAGGGGATGCCACTTGCATGTGCGGCCAGGCATCCCTTTTTCTCTGCCAACCGGTAGAAAGAGTTGTTTTCCAATCTGAAGAGAAAGAGAGGGGAATCATGGAATCGTTTTTGTTGCTTCATCTGTATTTCTTCGGTATGACGACCGCGTTTGCTTTTTGCATGTGGTTCGTCTGGAACGGGGCGCGGAGTCTCGTGAAACATGAAGCGCTTCGCAAGGAGTTCAAGACAGCTTCCATGCTTCGGGATGTTGCGGTCATCATGTTTGCTGGCGTTGCAGCTTCGGTGACGCTTGTTCTCGCAGAGACATTCTTTGAGTACATCGCTCTGGAATCTGACAGTATCCTGTATGGCCTCGTGCTGGTCATGACGTCGGCGTTCATCCTGATCGCCATAGTTTCGAGGGTTCATGGGGTCTTCTCGAAGCTCAAGTGGGCCATCGAGATGGACCGGCTCCAGAAGCTTTCCGGCATCCTCATGACTTCCGCGCAACCTACCGGGACTTCGTCCAAGATGTTCTCTGTTTATCGGGAAGACAATCATGAACCGCGGAGCTTCACTATCCGTGATGAATCGGTAGTGGAAAAGCTTAGGATTCTTTTGGATCAGCGCGTGGTAGTCTTTTATGCCGCGCCGTCCGGAGAAGGGAATCTGTCCGTCGCCTGTTTTGTTGCTTCGGCTGAACGATGACCGTTTCTGAATCCTCTTTGATCGATTGTCCGCTGCCGTGGTAACACTCATGGCAGCGGATTTTCTTTTTCAGAGCCGTTTTTTCTAAAAAATGCTATACTTATATGTAGCCGAATCGGGTGTCCGGCCCGGTTTCTTGTATGTCCGATTTCTGTTTTTATACTTGATACAAGATGCATAATACTTGATACAGAGCATTCCTATGCGTTTCGACATCATCTCCATCTTTCCAGAGAGCTTCACATCGTATTTTGGCGTGTCGATGCTCAAGCGCGCACAGGAGGATGGGCTGATCGAGATCGCAGCTCATGATCTACGTGACTATGCGCATGATGCCCGCCGGACGGTCGATGATACGCCGTATGGCGGTGGAGCCGGTATGGTGTTGAAGCCTGAGCCGCTCGCAGAAGCCCTGGAACAGGTGTTAGGGGATAGTGGACAGGATAGAGGAAGAGAGAAGACGAGAACTATACTTTTTTCGGCGAAGGGCAAGCCGTTCACACAAGCGGATGCGCGGAGGCTCCGTGAGTATGACCGTCTCATCATGGTCTGTGGACGCTATGAGGGCATCGATGAGCGGATCGCGGAGCATATGATCGATGAAGAGCTTTCGATCGGCGAGTACGTGCTGACGGGCGGCGAGCTCGCGGCTATGATCGTGACGGATGCGGTGGCGCGGCTCATCCCTGGGGTGCTCGGCAACGCGGAGAGCGCGGAGACGGAGTCTCATAGCGAAGAGGGCGTGGTGGAGTATCCACAGTACACCAAGCCGGAAGAGTTCCGTGGTTGGAAGGTGCCGGAAGTACTCCTGTCTGGGCATCATGCGGAGATTGAGAAGTGGCGGAAGGAGATGTCGGAAAAGAATAGTAGGGAAAGGAATTCCGCCAAGTGAATTTTCAATGTACGAATTTTCAATTTTCAATCAATTACCCAATCTCGCAATTTTCAATGTTTGAAATATTGAATCATTGAAAATTCAATGAAAATTGTGAATTGATAATTGGAAATTTTTTAGCAGATTTTTTTAAAGTGATTGTGAAAAACCCATTCGATCGCCCATTATTCACCGCTATCCTGATTCTGCTCGGCATCGGTCTCATGATGGTCGCGTCCGCTGGCGTGGTCTATGGCCAGGTGCGCTTCGGCGACGGGTACTACTTCCTCAAACAGCAGCTGCTCGGCCTTGGTGTGGGACTCGTGTTTCTCTATGTTCTCCAGCGCATCGATTATCATTTTTGGCAGAAGCTGGTCGTGCCGATTTTCCTTACGGCGCTTGGGCTTCTCGTCCTTGTCTTCGTTCCTGGTTTCGGCACCACGGTCTATGGCGCGGCGCGCTGGGTGGAGATCGGGCCAGTGTCGTTCCAGCCGTCTGAGGTCATGAAGCTCGCCATCATCCTCTATCTCGCGGCCTGGTTCGCGAGTAAGGGGCGGGCCAGAGCAGCCGACTTCTTTGAGGGATTCGTGCCGTTCCTCGCGCTCCTCTCCGTCGTCGGTTTCCTCATCATCAAGCAGCCAGATACTGGAACGCTCGGCCTCATCTTCCTCATTGCGCTCTCAATATTCTTCGTTTCCGGCGCGAGTATCAGGCATATCGTCTATCTCTTTCTCGGCGGACTCGCTTTCCTCGGTATCCTTATCAAGGCGGCGCCGTACCGCATGCAGCGCTTTCTCGTCTTCGTCAATCCAGAACATGATCCGCAGGGGTTCGGCTATCAGATGACTCAGGCACTAGTCGCTATCGGGTCGGGAGGATTCTTCGGTCTCGGCTTGGGACAGAGCCGGCAGAAATTCAACTATCTGCCTGAGCCGGTCACCGACTCCATCTATGCGGTGCTCGGCGAGGAGCTCGGCTTCATCGGCTGCGCTATCGTGGTCGCGCTCTTCCTCTATATCGCCTGGCGCGGCCTCCGGATAGCAGCTGGGGCTCCGGATGCCTTCGGGCGATTCGTCGCGGTCGGCATCGTCTCTTGGATTGTCTTCCAGGCGCTCATCAATATGTCGGCGATCACCGGTTTGGTGCCGCTCACCGGTATTCCGCTCCCGTTTGTGAGCTATGGTGGAACGTCGCTTGCCGTGCTTCTCTCCGCGGTCGGAATCTTGCTCAATATAAGCAAACATTCTACACTGAAGGCGTAGATAAGTCCTTAAAGTTTATAAAGTTTTTCAAGTTCATAAAGCAAGAATCGCTTCGCGATGCTTTCTGATGAATTTACGGCTTGATGGACTTTACGGACTTTATAACCTGATAGACTCCCTATGTCTGATACTCCTAGAATCGTTCTCACCGGTGGCATCTCTGGCGGTCACACGTTTCCACTCGTGGCTGTTTCGCGTGCGCTCCGGAAGCGGTTTCCAGAGGGTGTTGAGTTTCTTTTCCTCGGGCCGCAGGGCCGTTTCGAAGTCGAGGCGATGGCCAAGGAAAACATCCCGACCCATCATATCGCGACCGGCAAATGGCGCCGCTATTTCTCATTCCAGAATTTTTCTGATCTCTTCCGTCTCCCGGTTGGCTTCGTCCAAGCGCTCTGGCAGCTCTATGTCTTCATGCCGGAAGTAGTCTTTTCGAAGGGTGGGGCGGCGTCGGTGCCGGTCGTTCTGGCAGCGCGGGTGCTCCGTATTCCGGTCGTAATGCATGATTCCGATGCAGTGGCCGGACGGGCCAACCGGTTCCTCGCGCGCTTCGCGGAGCGTATCGCTATCGCCTATCCGAGCGCTGGGAAATATTTTCCAGAAAGGAAGACAGCTCTTACCGGTAATCCTGTCCGCGAAGAGATCTTGGCGGGGGATGCTGATCGGGCCGCCGCGGCGTACGGCTTGTCCCGCGAGCGGCAGACGCTGCTCGTGCTTGGTGGTAGCCAAGGCGCATATTTCCTCAATGCTGCGATTCTCAAGACTCTGCCTGAGCTGCTTTCCCGCGATGTTCAGGTGATCCATCAGTCTGGTGCGGATAATTATGAGGCTATACAGCAGGCAATCGCCACTCATGACGAAGCGCTGCCCAATTCTTCTCGCTATGTGCTCAAGCCGTTCTTCCAGGCAGAGGAACTTGCTGATGCTCTCGCACTCTCGACGCTCGTCTTGTCGCGCGCTGGTGCGGGATCGATTGCCGAGATCGCCGCGGTGAAGAAGCCGGCTATCCTCGTGCCGCTCGCGAGCGCAGCCAATGATGAACAGCGCATGAATGCCTATGATGTGGCGGAGGTTGGCGGTGCGCTCGTCCTTGAAGAGGCGAACATGGGCAAGAACATGCTGTTCGAGAATATTCTCGAACTGCTCGGTCATCCGGAGACGCTCGCTTCGATGAGCGAGAAGATCAGTGCGTTCCATCATCCTGATGCTGCCGATACGATCGCATCTGGTCTTTATGAGATTGTCGTGAAACGTAACGTTTGAATCGCATTCTCAGCTTGGGAGGGCTAAGAAGTGGATGAAGCTAAAAGCTACCCCATATGTCTGATAAGAAACTGTCGAACTGGAAGAAGATTCATATGATCGGCATTAAGGGTGCCGGCATGACGGCGCTTGCTGAGTTGCTCGCGCGCCAGGGGGCGACGGTCACTGGTTCCGATACATCGGAAGTCTTCTTCACTGATGCCATTCTCAAGGGGCTCGATATCCGTTTTTCGGAGAGCTTTGATCCGGCCAATATCCCGAAAGGCACCCAGGTGGTCGTCTATTCGACGGCCTATTCCCGGGAGAAGAATCCCGAGCTCGAAGCTGCCTATGCTCTCGGTGTACCGGTGATGAGCTATCCCGAGGCGCTCGGATCGCTTTCGCGTGAGAAGCTGACGCTTGCGGTCTGCGGCACACATGGCAAGACGACGACCTCCGCGCTCCTCGCTGATACACTCAAGTTCTGCGGCAAGGACCCGTCGGCTATCGTCGGCAGCCGCATCATGAGCTGGTCAGGCAATGCGCTTGCTGGATCGGGCGAACATCTCGTTATCGAGGCGGACGAATATCAGAACAAGCTCGCGCTCTATCATCCGTTCGCAGTCATCCTCACGTCTGTCGATTGGGATCATCCTGATTTCTTTCCAGATACGGCGAGTTATGAGCAGGTCTTTCGTGATTTCATCGCGCGCATACCCAAGCACGGCGTCCTGGTCTACTGCGCTGATTCTTCAGCGGTCGCTCGTGTGGCTGAGGCAGCGGTATGTCGGAAGATCGGGTATGGATTCCTTGATGGTGCCGAGTTTCGCATCGGGGGATATGCGCCGGAGCAGCCCGGATTCGTCCCAGAGAAGGATGCTATCAGGCAGCGCTTCACGGTCACGGCAGGAGAAGAATCGCTCGGTGGCTTCACGCTTCGGCTCGCTGGCGAACACAATGCGCAGAATGCAGCCGCCGTCATCGCGCTCGCGTCGTTTCTCAAGCTCGATATGGAGCGGGTACGCTCGGCACTCGGTAGGTTCTCTGGCACGGAGCGGCGTTTCGAGCTTATCGGCGAACGCTATGGTGCACCGATCTACGATGATTATGCCCATCATCCTGAGGAGATCCGCGTGACGCTCAAGGCATTCCGCGAGCTCTATCCCGATCGGCGCCTGCGCGTCATCTTTCATCCACATACGTTCACTCGTACCCGTGCGCTCCTATCTGATTTTGCTCAGAGTTTCGATGATGCTGATGAAGTGGTGCTGCTCGATATCTATGGTAGCGCGCGCGAAGAGCAAGGTGGCGTCTCATCTGCCGATCTCGCTCTGCTCATCAATCAGATCTTCCCGAGCAAGGCCCGTGTCGCGGAGAGCCATGAATCTATCCTTGCCGAGCTCGAGGAGACAGCGGGTCGTCAGGATGTTATTATTACGCTAGGTGCTGGTAACGTCTGGGAGATATCGCACAAGCTGGCACGTATTTAGGAAGAGATAGAGGTAGGAGGCAAGAGGAAGGGGATAAGAGATGAGAGATAAAAGAGAGAAGAGATACAAAATACTAGATACAAAAAGTATGCATCTAAGAGAACACGTGCCGCTCGCGCCACTCACGACCTTCAAGGTCGGTGGTTCGGCTGACTATTTTGCTGAGGTAGCAGGGACGCTCGAGCTTGCTGAAGCGTTCGAGTATGCAGAGGCGCACCATATACCGTTCTGTGTCTTGGGTGGCGGTAGCAACGTGCTTTTTTCTGACCAGGGTTTCCGTGGTATAGTGATCCATATCAATGATGGTGGCGTGCACGCATCCGGTGACAAGCTGCTTTGTGGTGCGGGGATGCCGCTTTTCGATGCGGTTTGGGCGGCCAAGGACGCCGAGCTCGCGGGTATCGAGAAGCTCGCCGGTATCCCGGGGTCTATCGGTGGTGCGGTGCGCGGCAATGCCGGAGCGTTCGGTACAGAGATGAAAGATGTCGTCTCGAAAGTCAAAGCATTCGTCCGCGATACCGGGATGGTCAAGGAATATGATAACGAGCAGTGCGGTTTCGGCTATCGGACGAGCATCTTCAAGCGCGATCCGAAGCTGATCATTCTTTCGGCAGAGCTCAAGCTTCAGCCGGGGGGTAGTAAGAAGGAACTCGAGCGCGTCATCAAGGAGACCGTCGCGAAACGTGAGGCGAAGCATCCGCAGGATGCGCGTTGCGCCGGATCGTTCTTCACTAATCCAGTCGTGACGGACGAGCATCTCCGATCGGAGTTTGAGAAGGATACCGGTATGGCTCCGAAAGATGACAAGTTACCAGCCGGCTGGGTGATCGATCACGCGGGGCTCCGCGGTAAGCGGGTAGGAGGGGCGATGGTGAGTATGATTCATCCGAACTACCTCATCAATGCCGGCGATGCGACTGCAGAGGATGTCCTTATGCTCGCGAGCGTCGTTAAGCAGCGTGTGCGTGATGAGCTCGGCGTGCGACTTATAGAGGAAGTTCAGATGATCGGGTTCTGAGACGTCTGACAGTGGCAGCTCGGCATGTGCCGATACATATATATATCGACCGGGAGACAGTGATGTTGTCTCCCGTTTTCTTTTGTTTTTTCGGTGGTATAATGAAGGTATAATCGGATAATACGGAAAATCATGGAACAGGAAATATTGAAGAAGCTTGAGGAGCAGGAGAAGAAGATTGATCTGATCTATGCGTCGGTGGAGAAGACTCGCGCGTATTTCCTATGGACGCTGATTATTTCGGTCGCACTCTTCGTTCTTCCGCTTGTAGGGCTCATATTTGCTGTCCCATTCTTCTTATCCACACTTTCGGCTGCTTATGGCATTTGACGGGGAGTGGTATAATAGAAGTATAAAAGGGTAATAATTAAAAACTACTATCATGAACGTGCGATTCTTGTCGAAGGGGCTGGAGATGGATGATCGGACGAAAGACTATATCCTGAAGCGTCTCGAACGCTTGGAAAAACTGGTAGATCCTGTGAGTGAATTCGAAGTCGAGGTGGACATGGACAAGAAGGGCAAGTTCCGCGTAGAAGTGATGATCAAGACCCCGCATACTCTGTATCGGGCCGAGGATACGACGGAGAGCGTCGAGGGTTCGATCGATATTGCTGTCGATGAGCTCGAGATCCAGATCGTGAGAGGCAAGAACCGTTTCCGCGATCTCATCCGCCGTGGCGCCCGCTCCATCAAGAAGCGCCTCGCCATTGATAAGGATGCAAGATTCTAGTGAAGATTTCCACCCCGCACTTTCCGAAAGTGCGGGGTTTCTTTTGACACGGCGGATATTTCATGGTATCCTTTTTGGTCCGGAATTCCGGGTGCAGTAGCTTGAAAACTTCAACAGAAGGAGGGTAGGAACCATGAGCGATTTTGTAGTGGCAAGCAAGGAAGAGGTCGCGAGAGCGATGGAATTAGCCAAGAGCTCATATCGACCGAAGGAAATCCTTGAACTCCAGCAAGAGATTGAGGGGGAAACCAGGGCAGCAGAGATCTTCGCTGCTGTCACGGGCAAGGCTGACCCGGCAAAGATTCAACAAATCGTTGAGATGAAGTTAAAGCTTGACGGCTTGTATTCCAAATGGCTCGCCGGCTGTATCGCCTGACACCTCCCGCACGCAAGCCGCATCCTCAGACCAAACGGTCCAGGGTGCGGTTTTTTCTTTGTTTTGGACCGTATTTGAGCCGTTTTTCATACATACCACACGATACATGATACCCAATACGCCACTTTGACTCCCTGTGGTTTCTCTGATAAAATTGAGAGGAAATTGGCTTTATTAAAAGGAAAACGATGAATTGTTTTCCGTTAGTTGCTGACTGTTAATTGTTCACTGTTCACTGATTATGTCTTTTCTTCAGAAACTCTTCGGGTCGAATGAACGCGAGGTGAATAAGCTTAAGCCGATCGTCGAGGAGATCAATGCATTTGCAGGAGCGATAGAGAAGCTTTCCGATGAAGAGCTCCGCGGTAAGACGGGAGAGTTCAAGGAACGCTTCACGAAGGGTGAAACGCTTGATGACCTCTTGCCGGAAGCATACGCAGTCGTCCGCGAAGCAGCCAAGCGCGCTATCGGCGAGCGGCACTACGATGTGCAGCTCATGGGCGGCATCGCGCTTCATCAGGGCAAGATCGCTGAGATGAAGACTGGTGAAGGCAAGACGCTCACGTCGACCCTCCCGATCTATCTCAATGCGCTCTCGGGCAAGGGTGTGCATGTGGTCACGGTGAACGACTACCTCGCCAAGCGCGACTGCAACTGGATGAGCCGGGTCTATGATTTCCTCGGTCTGTCTTCGGCTTGTATCGTGGGTCAGGGTGTGTCGTACCGGTATACTCCTGTCGTCTCTGATGACAACGAAGTGACGATCGAGATGGAAAATCTGGTGCCGGTCTCGCGCCGCGAGGCCTATGCCGCCGATATCACCTACGGGACCAACAATGAGTTTGGCTTTGACTATCTCCGCGACAACATGGTTGCGGAAGAAGGCCAGATGTCGCAGCGCGAGCTGAACTTTGCCATCGTCGACGAAGTGGACTCTATCTTGATCGATGAGGCCCGCACACCGCTCATCATTTCTGCACCGGATGCGGAGTCGACCAAAATGTACGAGCAGTTCGCACGTATCGTGCCACAACTCAAGCCTGGGAAACCTGCCCGAAACGCTTCGGAGGCGTCTTCGCCGAACGATGCGGGCGGGGACTACGTCGTCGATGAGAAGATGAAGGCGGTGACGCTCACCGACGAAGGCATGAATCATGTCGAGCAGCTCCTCGGCATGGGCAATATCTATGCGTCTGGCAATGTGCAGTACGTGCACCATCTGGAGCAGTCGCTCAAGGCGCAGATCATCTTCAAGCTCGACCGCGACTATGTGGTGAAGGATGGTGAGGTGATCATCGTGGATGACTTCACTGGCCGCCTTATGCCGGGACGCCGCTACAGCGATGGTCTGCATCAGGCGATTGAGGCTAAGGAAGGCGTCACGGTGCAGAAGGAATCCCGTACACTTGCGACTATCACATTCCAGAACTATTTCCGCCTCTACAACAAGCTCGCCGGCATGACCGGTACGGCGACGACGTCGGCTGAGGAGCTCGCCAAGGTGTACAAGCTCGATGTGCTCGAGATCCCGACCAACCGTCCGATGGTTCGCCGCGATCTGGGAGATATCATCTACAAGACCGAGGAAGGCAAGTTCCGCGCGATCGTCGAGCGCGTGAAGGAGGTCAATGCGACCGGCCAGCCGATGCTCATCGGTACAGTGGCGATCGAGAAGTCCGAGTACCTTCATGAGCTCTTGCTCCGCGAAGGTGTGCCGCACGAGGTGCTCAATGCTAAGAATCATGAGAAGGAAGCTGCGATCGTGGCCAATGCCGGCCAGCAAGGCGCGGTGACTATCGCGACCAACATGGCTGGCCGCGGCACTGACATCAAGCTGGGGATCGGCGTGCGCGAGCTCGGTGGCCTCTTCATCGTTGGTACAGAACGACATGAGGCGCGACGCATCGACAACCAGCTCCGCGGCCGCGCGGGACGCCAGGGCGATCCGGGCATGTCGCAGTTCTATGTGTCGCTCGAGGATGAGTTGATGCGGCGGTTCGGCGGGGACAAGATGAAGAGCATGATGACGACCCTCGGCCTACCGGAGGATGAACCGATCGTGAACAGCCTCATCTCGAGGACGATCGAGAGTGCACAGTCCAAGATCGAAGGTTTCAACTTCGATATCCGCAAGCACGTGCTTGAGTATGACGACGTGATGAACAAGCAGCGCGAGGTGGTCTATCGCAAGCGCCGCACGATGCTCACACTCGCCGATTTCCGCGATGAGACGCTGCGTCTTATCTCCGAAGAGCTCGATCATGTGATCAGTTTTCATACGGCCATGGAGGAGCATGAGTGGAACGTAGCGACTATCGCTGCCGAGGCCAATGGCATGTATCCGTCGCTTGATGCGGCAGTAGCCGAGAAGAAGCTTGAGAGTATCCGCGACGACCGGTCCAAGGATGAGATCGAGAAGCGTACGCTCATGCTCGAGTACTTGGTCGGAGAGGCGAAGGTGACGTATAGCAGCAAGGAAGAGGGATTCGGCAAGCCGATTTGGAATATGCTCCAGAAGTCGGTCTATCTTCGCTCGCTCGATACGCTTTGGATGAACCATCTCGATGAGATCGATTATCTGCGCCAGGGTATCGGACTGCGCGGCTACGGCCAGCGCGATCCGCTCATCGAGTACAAGCGCGAGGCGTATGATATGTTCCTCGGGCTCATGGATACTGTGCGCAAGACCTATCTCATGACGATCCTCAAGCTCACGCCAGAGATGGCGGCACCGGCACAGGAGGAAGCTCCGAAGGCGATGGAGTTCCGCGGAGCAGATGAGAATATGGAACAGTTTAGCGGTGTACAGGCGACGGGAGGATCAAATGCGGGCGATGCACCAGCACAGAAGCCGATTGTGAATCAGAACGTCATCGGCCGCAATGATCCCTGCCCGTGCGGCAGCGGTAAGAAGTACAAGAAATGCCATGGAGCGTGATTAGTGCTATGAAGATCATTCATAAAAATCAAGCAGAAAGATTCCAAAATGGGGATCATTGCGTAGCGATTGAATATTCCTTGGGGGATAAGGATATAAATGGCGCTGTCATAGAATTGTCTGGCAGGTACCCGGAAAGTGGGCGGGCGGTGAATATGGAGTGCAAAGAACTCGTGTATGTGATTCGCGGTTCTGGAAAAGTCGCTGTGGAAGATGAAGAAACCAGTCTTGAAGAAGGTGATGTATTGCTTATTCAACCAGGCGAGAGATATTTTTGGGAGGGCGATTTGACTATGTTTATGCCATGTACGCCGGCCTGGCATCCGGAGCAGCACAAAGAGGTTGAGTAGTGTATAGAAAAACATTCTTATGCAGCTCGGCATCTACGAACATTACAAGAAGAAACGCTATCAGGTGATTGGGGTGGCTCGGCACAGTGAGACCCTGGAAGAGATGGTCGTGTACCGCGCGCTGTATGATTCCGAGGAATTCGGTGACCAGGCGCTCTGGGTCCGCCCGAAAGAGATGTTTCTCGAGGAAGTGGAAATAGACGGGAAGCATGTCCCTCGTTTCCGATATATAGGTGAGGAAAATTTATGAAAACATTAAAATTTGCGGAAAATCTGGTGCCGCTCGTGCTCTCGGGAGAGAAGACTTCGACGTGGCGCATGTTCGATGACAAAGATCTCGCGGTCGGGGACGAGCTTTCGTTCATCAATCGTGCGACGAGCAAGGAATTCGCCAAAGCGAGGATCACAGCTGTTGAGATGAAGACCTTCGGCAAGATTGATGCGGCTGATCTCGTGGGTCATGAGCGCTATACGAGCCGCGACGAGATGATCGCGGTCTATCGGTCGTACTATGGCGACCAGGTAGATGAGGAGACCCCGGTCAAGATGATCGATTTCGAACTTGTGAAATGATCTGCTATGGATGACAGGGAAGTTATCCTAGAGACGGAAGCATTCGTAAAAGAGACGCTCGCTGGCGCTGAAGGTGCGCATGATTTTTGGCATATCCGTCGTGTCCATACGATGGCCAGGCGTATAGCGGCTGAGGAGAGCGCAGACATGCTTGTTGTCGAACTTGGAGCACTGCTTCATGATATCGCTGATGCGAAATTCCATGGCGGCGATGAGGAGATTGGGCCGCGGAAAGCGAAAGAGTTTCTTGAGAGTATCGGTGTCGAGCAGAGAGTGATTGGTCATGTCGAGCAGATTATTCGGAACATCTCGTTTCGGAAGAGCCTCGAAGGTCAGGAGTTTCATTCGCTTGAGCTTGATGTCGTACAGGATGCGGATCGTCTCGATGCGCTCGGTGCTATCGGCATCGCGCGGACATTTGCATACAACGGAGCCAAGGGGCGGCAGCTGTATGATCCTTCGGTCAAGCCGAATCTTCACATGACCAAGGAGGAATACAAGGCGAGCACAGCACCGACGATCAATCATTTCTATGAGAAGCTGCTTCTTCTCAAGGATCGGATGAATACAGCCACGGGCCGGCGGCTCGCGGAGGGCCGGCATGTCTTCATGGAGCGGTATCTTGAGGAGTTCTATGATGAATGGGAAGGAAAAGTATGAATATGGATCTGCCACAGCACCCGCTCTTTGATGAATTGAAAAAGCTCGGTCTACCAGAGGGTGATTGGGCGGTGTTTGGGAGTGGCCCGATGTGGGTGCGCGGCATCCGTGAGTCGGAGGATATCGATATCATTGCCCGCGGCGCGGCGTGGGAGTGGACGAAGACGCATGGCAAGACCGGCATCAAGGAAAGCTCTGGTTTGGAATACGTGCAGTTCGCGAATGATAGTATCGAGGTCTACCGCGCTTGGTATCCGGGGGAATGGGATATCGATCAGTTGATTGATACGGCAGAGGTGGTCGGCGGCGTGCCGTTCGTAGGATTGGATCATGTCATCGCATGGAAGAAGATCATGGGCCGGGAGAAGGATGCGAAGGATCTGGTTCTGATTGAAAAGTATTTGAAGAAATAAGTATGAAGATCACATTGTGCGGGAGCATTGCGTTTATCGATGAGATGGATGCGGTGCGGAAGGAGCTCGAAGGGATGGGGCATGAGGTACAGATGCCGCCTCTTGAGATCGTAGGGGAGGATGGTAGCATGATGCCAGTCAAGGAATATTATGCGCTCCGCAAGTCTGCTGCGGATGATCAGACATGGATTTGGAAAAAGAAAGCGGAAGCGATGCGCGGACATTTCGATAAGGTAGCCTGGGCGGATGTGACGCTCGTGTGTAATTATGATAAGAACGGCATTGTGGGATATGTTGGTGCTAATACGCTCATGGAAATGGGATTGGCATTCCATCTGAAGCAGCCGATTTATCTTTTGGGTCCGATTCCGGAGATTTCATACAAGGAAGAGATTCTTGGTATGTGGCCGATTGTGATCAATGGTGATCTGAAGAAGATAGCATAAGAAAGAAAAAGCCCTCGGCCGGATGGTCGGGGGTTTTCGTTTGCGCTTGGGCGCTTTCGAAGGGAGAGCGAGGAGGGGAGTGGGGGAGTGAAAAGGTGAAATCGTTGTTTCTATGAGGTATCCGGTGGATACCAGCGCTCCCAAATGTCCCCTATCCTCGCATCTCTATGATACACCCATATTGTCCGGGAGCGCAAGGAGGTAGAAAAAGGCAAGAAAAAAGGAAGGATCGCTTGGCGTTCCTTCCCTTGGCTGGCTATTCCTCTTCTTGTGATCGTTCGGAAATGCGGCCGAAAAGATTCTCGATGTCGTCTTGGACGAGCGCCTCCAGGTCTTCCGGGCTGCCGTGACAACTCTTCTTGATAAGCGCGGCCGCTTCTGGGAAGAGCACTCCATGGTAGACTTCGATTGAGATGTGGCCGAAGATGGTGCCAGGCATCTGGTTTTCCCACCATTCGATGTCGTCGGCGATGGCGTCGCCATGCGAGACCTCAACAAAAGTGCCGGGGCTAATGCATGGGATGCCGTCTGGCAGCTCGAAGATGTGGAACTCGAACTTTTCGGTCTCAGTGCTATGGTTGCCTTCCGGAGCTCGTATGAGCTTCTGGATAAGGCTGACGGCTGGCCTCTCAGCGAGGGAGAGTAGCTGATCTGGGATGCCGGCGGAGTATTCCCTCAGGAGTTTCAGCGAGCGTCTCGAAATCAGGTCATCGATGGTCTCGATTGTGATGAAGGCACAGGCATGCATGCTCGAGACGACGTCTCCAGAAGAGATCGTTCTGGGAAACGGACCCAATGCCCTGGTCCATTCCGAGACATCCCTTAGTGATTCGATGCTCCTCATCGTGGAAGGGGCTTCCAGGTAGGTTTTTGGCGCAGCATCTGGAAACGTAGCATGGAGAACAGAAAAGCTGATGCGGCGGCTATCGGACGGCATGATGAGCCCTTTCTCTTGGTTGCAGGTTAAGGAACGATAGGCTAGACTTTCAGGGTAAGGATAGCGGAAAAGCCCGTATTGTCAATACTATGACCATGAGAAAACTTCTGACATTGTGTCTGGCGGTGGAAGATGGGAAGGTGCTCCTCGGCATGAAGAAGCGTGGTTTCGGCGCGGGCCGGTGGAACGGCTTCGGTGGCAAGGTGGAGCCGGGTGAGACGATCGAGGCGGCGGCGAAGCGTGAGATGCTTGAGGAGTGTGGCGTGTCGATCGAAGAGATGGAGAAGGTCGGCATTCATGAGTTTGAGTTCGAGAAGAATAGAGGCGAGATCCTCGAGGTACATGTCTTCCGCGTCGGTATATGGAGCGGCGAGCCGGAGGAGACGGAAGAGATGAGGCCAGAGTGGTTCGCGTTTTCTGATATCCCGTACGATGAGATGTGGCCGGATGACCGCTATTGGCTGCCGATTTTCTTCGAAGGCAAACGGTTCCGTACGAGGTTCCTCTTCGGCGAGGGAGACGCCGTCCTTGAGAAGGATATTCGTGAAGGAGTATCACCGTGAGCATCGGTGGAGGCCTATATTTTGTGTTGTTATTTTGGTATTTCACGTGTACATATTTTCCTACGACCGTGGGAAAATATGTACACAAAGAATGAGGTCTTGATGATATATTGGTATGTGGTTCGTGATTGATCTGATATTATCGGAATGAGTATGGGAAATATCCTCCGTATCAGTGTGTTCGTCATCGCTATCCTCGCCGCCGGGGCGCTTTTTCTGCGTTCGATGCCGCACGGATCCAGTATGAGTGGCATCTCTGCTCAGTCGGCGATTTCTCAGACCGACCTCCGCCAATTCTTGCCGCCGCGTATCGTCTCGGTGGCGCCGGCTGACGGAGCCAAGGACGTGTTGCTTGGTATCGAGGATCCAATCATCGTGCGTTTCGATCATTCAGCCAGTCGCTTCTTTATCGATTTCCGATTGGATCCGCCAGTCGAGGTGGCGTATGAGAATAATGCGGAAAAGACGGAGTTCCGGGTCGTGCCGAAAGAGCCGCTTCGGGATGGGACAGAGTATACGCTTTCGGTGGCATATCGACTGCGGACCGATGCTTCGGCTGAGGCGAAGGAGCTCGTGAAGGAACATTTCACGACGCTGCCGCCGCAGCCGACGGTGTGGAGCAAGGACACGGCAGTGCGCCTTGATGAGGCCAAGCGTTTGACCCGGGCCAAGGTCCGCGAGGGGAGGTATATTGATATCAATCTGGCGAGCCAGGTGATGACGATTTTCGAAGACGGCAAGGCATTTGATAGCTTCCTCGTCTCTTCTGGCAAACCGGGCATGGATACACCCCGGGGTACGTATCAGATTCGCAACAAAGCGCCTCGTCCATGGTCCAAGGCATATAGTCTTTTCATGCCGCATTGGATGGCGCTGGTGCCGGATGGGAAATACGGTATCCATGAATTGCCGGAATGGCCGGGCGGATACAAGGAGGGCGCGGCCCATTTGGGGCGGCCGGTCTCGCATGGCTGCGTGCGCCTCGGAGTAGGCGCCGCGAAGCGTGTCTATGAGTGGGCCGAAATCGGCACAAATGTGGTGGTGTATTAGACTTGCTTTTTCCCTTATCCTGGGCTAGACTGAGCCTTGTCATATGGGCCTGTACCTGCCCGAATCGCTACGAGAGCAATTCTCTTGCGAATCGTTGCCCGCCCGCATCGTTACACGAGGCGTTTCGGGCAGGCGGGTGGGGTAAAGCTTGCCCTGTGTGATTCCGCTTTGCGGACCGGTGAAGCCGGATCACACGGGGTAAATATTACGCGGCATTCGTCCCTCACTTGGAAAACATTATTAGGTTCAAAGTAAATGGTTATTATATAGCATACGTTTTGTTAGATAATATGGGCCTGTAGTAAAGTGGTATTACGCGGCATTCGCATTGCCGAGTCGGGAGTTCGATTCTCCCCAGGTCCACCAAATCGGATTTTTTATCGCCAAAGGTCTCACTTATCTCAAAGATAAGCCCCAATTTGGCAGTTCCAAATCCTACACCTTTCGTATAGCGTATTCCCTCGGGAAAAACCAGTTTTTGGAACCGAGGATACAGATGCGGGGGTAAATCCGTCCATTGTCTTCCTAAATCGCTTATGTAGCGTTCTGCATAGGCTACCGAGGCTTCTGCATCGAATTGTTCTATCCGAGCCTCACTTCGCGAAATACGCGAAGCTATGAGTTCGTTTTCTACTTCGGCTTTCCGTTCGGTAAATTCTTCCTTTGTATAGGAGCCGTCTTCTCGCATCTCGAAAATCCGTTTACGCTTCTCTTCCAAAAGGGCGATTGTCTTATCGTATCGTTTCGCCTCGGCTTCAAAATGTCCGCCTTTGTCTTTCCAGATACTCACAATGGTCGAGTTGATGAGGTCGCGAACTTTCTTCTTAGGGATGATTTTTTGGAGCTTCTTTACGAAGTCTTCTGCTACCTTGTCCACGGAAAGACTTTTGCAATACATAGAGCAACCCTTGGTGAAGCAATGATAGTAGGGGTATGCTCCACCTGTTCCGTGGGAAATACTCGCGGTTACTGCTTTACCGCACTCTCCGCAGAGGATTGTTTTCCGCAAAGGAAAGGTTGGATTTACCTTGTGGCGGAGGATTTTCACGCCCTTACCCGCCATTCGTTGTTTGATTTGATAGTGTTCTTCTTCTGTAATCATCGGTTTGTGCAATCCTTTGACTTCTTCTTTCGCCCACGGATTGACGATGATACCTGCATAAAAGTTCAAATGCCTGAAAAGCAATCCGCTCACGAATTGCACTCGTGTTTTGCTTCCTCGGTATTTATCAAGCCCCCACTCATTGAACAAACGAGCAAGCTCTGTTTGAGAGACTTGCCCGCGAGCGTATTCTTTCAATCCGCGTTGAATAATAGGAAAGATGTTTTCGTCTGGCTTGTCGGGTTCGTTTTTCTTTTCGCCTCGTTTCTTGGCTTGTCCGCAAATGTAGCCGATAGGAGGCTTCCACGGAAAGATGCCTTGGTTTATTCGTGAAATCATTCCGTCCACGCAACGCTGACGACGAACGGCATTATCAAATTCAGCACTGCCCGCCAACACGGTCTCGATGAACTTTTCGGTCGGGTTGTTTCCAATTGGTTCCGTTACGGAATGGAGGGTTACGCCATAATCAAGAAGCACCTTGCGGACATAGAAATGGTCTTCGGTATTTCTGGCGAACCTGTCTACTTTGGCAACTACAAACGCATCCATTTCCCCTTTATTCTTTCGGCAAAGTTCGATAGCTCGCAGGAACTCCTTGCGGTCGGCAGATTTTGCCGAAGCTCCCTCCTCACGGAAAACGGCTACGATTTCGATGCCTCGGTCTTTGCAATAGTTTCGGCAAATCTCTTCTTGAAAATCAAGAGAAGTGCCTTTGATTTGTTCGTCGCTTGATACGCGTGTATAGATTATTCCTTTCATAATTTTGTAGTTAGAAAAACCCAAAAGGCGGTTCTGGCACCCAACTAAACGGCCAAAGCTGTTTTCGTCGGCAGAACCGCCTTTTGGGCGTACGAAAACAAAAAATTTGGCAGTATATTATAGTTGGGTGCATCTATATTATGCCTCATTTTTCGCTTTCTGCCAACTCCTTTTTGAGGATTTTTGCGAGCTTTTTTATCGCTGTATCGCTCATATCTCCTATGACAGGCTCAATTTCTGAATTGCCCAAACTTGATACCACGGATGATTTCTGTTTGCCTGTCCGTAGAGATTTTCCCGTAGCCGTAAGAACCAAAGGTTGTCCCCACGTCTGTATGTCCGAGATTTTGACTGATAGCTTTCTTTTCTTCTTCCGTCAGTCGCGTCTTGATGAACTCTTTGACGATGAGATGCCGAAAGGTATGCGGATGAAAATAGGGGATGCCTGCACCCTTGAAACGTTTCTCAAATATCTTTCGGGCGGGCGATGCGTTACTCCAAAAGATAGGCTCGACCACTCCCGAACTGTAATAGCTGATATTTTCTTTCCCTTGTTCCAATTTGGTGGCAGGAAAAAGCGGGTCGCCTGAAGAAAACTTCCGCTTCTGCTCAAGATAGTCGAACCATTCCAGAAAGTAGGAAAGTGGCTTTGGGTCTGGCATTGGGAAGAGGGCGGTTGTAATCATCTTGGAAAACTTGGTTTTCACTCCCGAGGCAGGGTCTTGCTCCAAGATGAGCCTTCGTTTATCAAAGCTCTTCATTCGTAGGCTGGAAATAGCGGAAATTCTTGCTCCCGTGAGGAGCGTGAGGGCGATGAGAGCTTTATCGCGTTTTTCCACCTCGGTTTCTCCATTGATACTCTCAAGCACTTTTAGGACTTCCTCGAAAGTCGGAGCATCCACTGTCCTTGCTCGGGTGGCTATCTGGCTTTCTTTCCGCGAGAGGTTCAGGAAGCCTATATGGGTAGCGTTGATTTTGGATTTCGGCTGTTGGGCAAGCCACTCGAAGAACTTCCGCAGATAGCGGAGAATATCGTAGCAATAGCTCAAGCTGATGGAGTTTTTGGAACCCTTCTTTTCCTTTCCCTTGAGCCAGTCTCTGAAAGCGATTGCCTGCTTATCGTTGAATAGGCTGAAATCTTCCGTCTTGGTAAAGTCTTCCCAGTAGAGCAAGGCTTTCTCGAAAGACCCTATGGAATTAGCTGAAAATTGCTCTGAATTTTTGAGGAAGGCGAAGAACTCACGCTTCGTCATTTCATTCTTGTAATTGGCTTTTTGCATATACATTTAGGCGTTATTGATGATTTACCCGTAAAGAGACATTCAGGAGAGAGTTACTGGAACCTGTTAGTCCTTTTGGAAGTCTCATACGAGGCGATTTACTTTTGTCTCGCATCGCTCGCATTTTCCTCGTTGTAAGAATTGCTTACGCGAATTTTTACCAATTGTTTTTCCTGTCGGCACGGTCTCTTCCGTTCCTGATTTGGCACGGGTCGGCACTCGGCATTTCAGGCAATAATACTCGCCTTCTTTGAGTGATACTTTCCGCTTCTTCATTTTTTCAGAAAGGAAGTGGCGGAGTTCGTCGCCCATAATGAGGAGGGGACGAGTGTTTTTTTCAAGGGGATGGAGACCATCCCCAAGCCATCGGAAAATCGTTTTCTTATTGATGTGAAAGAGCGTGGCAATTTCTTCGGGTGTGTAGCTATGGCGAGACGTGATAAGTCTCGGATTATATCGTCGTGTCATATGTGAGTAATTATGGATTTCAAGCTGGCTATACTTCTTTGGGCGGAAGTGCTCCACCTTGAGCGGTAGCCTTCCTTTCGGAAAGCCACTGCTCAAAGATAATTTCTCCAAGGATTTGAACGGCATCTCTGATTTCGGCTACTTCCTCATCGGAAAGCGTATCGTCGTCCAAAAGCTGTCTTGCTTCTTCGATGGTTAGCATACAGCTTCATCCGAATAGAGGCGGTTCTTTATCATCTTTTGGCTATCAAAAAGCGTCCGTGCATTGAGTTGCAAACGGTCGTTCCAGTAGTCGTTGGTGCTCGTCTCGATAGTCGGGACGCGTCGAAAGATGAACCGAGCTTTCTTCGGGTTTACGGTTCGCTCAAGGGTATGTAGCTCATACCCCAAAGCCACGAGAGAAGAAGCCAAGCCAAGGTCGGTCGTGGCATACTTCGCTTCTTCAGATAGTTCTGCTGTCTCCTTTAGATGTTTGGTAATCATAAAGATTGATTGTGAATGATGATTACCAATCGCGATTGGATTTTGGAGGTCTCCTACCTCATATGGCGAATTTCACCCTCACCGTGTATGAAAAAGAAAAAATCCCTTATTAGAGGGACTTTTTTACGCTTCAGTATTGTGTAGACCAACTGGTGAATTTCACCGAGGCAGTTTTCCTATAAATTTGGGGCTACGTCTTCCATATAATCACCAATATCAGAGTAGGGGTCGCTCTGTCCTTTTTTATCATCGACATAGGCTTTGTTTTTCTCCGTCGCCATTTCGCTAAACAAGGTAAATCTCGTTCTATAGGAGTTATTTTCCTTGTAGGGATGAAATGGGTCGCTCTCCATACTGAAATAGTTTTTTAGTATATCGGAGACTTGCTGTTTTTGCTTTTTATACTGCACCTTAGCTGTTTCGTCAGGAATGGATATTTCTCCATTTTGTATCGCTAAAACTTTGAAAAAATCCCATAGGACACTCGGATTTCCATCGTGCTTCCCAAACCCCATCTCTTCGTATGTTGCAGTATGTTCCTTAGAGGGGAGTTTTATATGTATCTTTTCATCTTTCAAAACCTTCATTGATACCTGCCTCCACTCTGTTCCTGCTGGGATAGTAGAGGGGAACTTATGCTTTGTTTTGCTGGCGTTTCGCTTATCATCAATGCTGATGGCAATCTCTTTTTCCTGAATACTGTTCTGAAAGGTATGGATATGCTCGTGTTTGATTACCGTTCCTTTCGGTTCTGTAGCATCATCTTTTTTGGTGTCCGTCTTTTTATCAGAAGAGAATTTTTGGAAAAAATCCTTTTCTTTTTCCAACATAATACTTTTGAGACCTGCTACTTCCTCTTTGATAGTCCCCAACAATAAGGCGACGCTTTTATCGAACGGATGGATTTCTGAATTGTTCTCAAACAAATCTTTGTCAGCCACTGTTTCCCTGAAATCAATAAGATATTGTTCTACACCGTCCGACCAAGTTCCATCAAGAAAATCAGGGGCGGAATAAAGGCTGGTTATTGGCTCGATAAGACCTTGGTAGCATTGGCTTTCTTTCAATCCTTCAAACGACGGTTCACTAAGAACAACCTCCATCAATTTTCTTCGCAATACCTTGAAAGAAACATTGAGTTCATCAATGCCCGACCTCAAGAAAATAAGTCCGTTGCCATAGTAAGCCCGTATAATCGCCTCATAATACGAATACAGTATGCTCAAGAGATAAATCTTCTTATTGAGGGAGAAATCACTAAACTGAAAAGTGTTGAAATCTCTGATTATCTTTGATTTTTCCAAAACTGTTTTTGCTTCAGCTTGGAAGGAAACAGAGCTGGGAGCCGATACCAACCTCGCGGCAATATCCTTCACTTTTTGTATAAGCAACAAATCGGTTGGAGATATTTCTTTGCCATTCAGCATAGAACTTACCTCCATATACTCAATCAAGGCGTATAGAGTTTTTCCGACGGTCAAATCATCTTCATCTTCCCAGATAGTCCGCAATCTATTGGCTTTGGATGCCGAAAGGTTTTCTCTATCGTATTTCGGACTATAAATCTCTATACCGAAGTGTTCCTGAAAAAACTCTTCTATTGTCCGATTGGAAAAATCCAGAACGTATCCTTGGCTCATTCCAAAAAGCGTTTCGATGATTTTCCTTTCACTCCCATTGAATTTTATACTCATTCTCATTTGAGAAGCATTTCCTCTGCCCATTGCAGGGAAAATACGACGTTTGGCGTAATTGTAATCGTGTAGTATAGTTATGGTAACTTATATAGGGCGTGAAATCAAGCTTTTATGGAAAGAAAAGAACTGCCAGATATTCTAACTTTGAAGCAAGCCTGTGCGGTTTTGAATTGCCATCCCAATACGCTTAGGCTATGGGATAAAAAAGGTATTTTAGTAGCTATACGCCTCGGCAAGAGACGCGATAGACGTTATAGGAAAGACCAAATCTTTGCTTTGTTAGAAACATCTCATAAAGGGTAAAGTATCCGTAACAATATAATTACTATGTCAGAAAATTCACTCAAAAAAGGTCGCTACACGAAATACAGCAATAAAATTGGATTGTATAGCAATAGCAAAGGGGGATTTATCAAAAACGATACTGACGTAGTTCTGAACTTCCCGTTCAAAGATACTGTGCTTGAAGCGGGGATGAACAAAGAGGATGTAGGGCGTGATGAGCGTTTTTTACATTTGGAAATTGATAGTAAAGACATCGACACATTGGAAGAACCGAAAGTGCTTACTGACTTCCTCTACTTTGATAAAGATGGCGAGAAGGCGTTAGACGCAAATAGTGATATTGAGTTTTTTGATATTGAAGGCAATCTCAAACAAAACTTACTCATCAAGGGCAATAACTTACTGGCACTCTATACTCTTCGAGAAAAACTCGCTGGAAGGGTGAAAGCGATTTATATTGACCCACCCTACAATCCTCCGAGTAAGTCAAACACATTTATTTACAATAATAACTTCAACCATTCCTCTTGGTTGGTATTTATGAGAAATCGCCTTGAAATGGCGAAACAGCTACTAACGGACGATGGTGTTCTTATTTGTGCCATTGATGAAAACGAACTTGCGTATTTGGGAGTTTTGATTGACGAAGTTTTTGGCAGTGAAAAGGAAAGTCATTTCATTACTATTGTTCATAATCCACGAGGTATTCAAGGCACTAACTTCTCTTACACTCACGAATACGCAATCTTTGTTATTCCAAAGGGGCTGAAAACTATTGGAAACCGAAAAATTGAAGCTGAAGATATCTCTTGGCGTAACTTGCGAGATAACGGCGGAGAGTCGTTGCGCACAGACGCAAAAAACTGTTTTTACCCAATGGTGGTAAAAGACGGTGAAGTTATAGGCTTTGGTGATATAGCAAAAGATGAAATACACCCTAATGCCAATGAACCGCAAACAGATGGCTCGATATACATATACCCAATCGACCCAAGTGGAATTGAGCGTAAATGGCGATACGCACGACAAAGCGTTGATAAAATAAAAAATTTGTTGCGAGCAAAAGAGTCAAAGGGGGTTTGGCAGATAGAAATTGGTAAAGACTTTGGTCAATATAGAACAGTTTGGCAAGACCCCAGATATGACGCTAACGAGTACGGCACTAAATTGGTAAAAAGTCTTGTGCCAAGTTCGGAGTTTGATTTTCCAAAATCTCTGTGGAATGTATACGACTGTCTTTATGCGGTTGTTGCAGATGACCCAAATGCTATCATCTTAGATTTCTTTGGTGGAAGTGGCACTACCGCACACGCTACACTGGAACTGAATAAGGATGGCGGTAGTAGGAAGTTTGTCATAGTAGAACAAATGGGCTACATCGCATCCGTAACTCTCCCAAGAATTGAAGCTGTGATAAAGAAAGACACCCTAAAAGAGTCTTTCGTGTATTTTGAACTCAAAAAATACAACCAAGAATACATCGACCGTATTGCGAAAACTACAAGTCTCTCTGAACTGGAAGAAATCTATGTGGATATGCGAAACAACGCTTTTCTCAAGTTTTGGTTTGACCGCAAAGAGTTTGAAAAGGATGAGAATTTCCGTAATCTCGACATTGAGGGTCGGAAGCAAAAGCTCGTGGATGTATTGGATGAAAATCAGCTCTATCTGAACTATGCCGATATGGGCGATACACGGCACAAAGTAACTGCCGACGAAAAAACACTAACGGACAAGTTCTATGGCTCGGAAAAAAACTAAAGTCAATGAAACACTTGGCGACTTTCTGTTTAACCAGATAGAGAGCGACCCTGATTTTCAGCAGTGGGCGGTATATTATAGCATTCCTGAATATATTACCGACAACCTACACCCGACGAAACGCTTGCGAGAGTATCAAAAGCAGGCTTTGAAGCACTTTATCTGGCTTTATGAACACGATAGGGCGAAGGCGAAGCATCTTTTGTTCAATATGGCGACGGGAACGGGCAAAACCCTCATAATGGCGTCCGTGGTGCTATTTCTGTATGAAAATGGCTATAGGAATTTCCTCTTTCTCGTGCATCAGATACAAATCAAAGACCAAGCCGTAAAGAACTTTACGGACTACAAGTTTGAGAAGTATCTGTTCAATCCAAAGGGTATCAAAATCAATGGGCGAAATGTGGACGTCAAAACGGTTGAGAGCGTGGCTGATGCCAATCGCAACGCCATAAACTTTATGTTCTTCAGCACTTCACTCCTCTACAATCGCCTCAAAGAAGACCGAGAAAATGGATTGACTGCCGATGACTTCGCAAATCACGATGTCGTGATAATTGCTGACGAAGCCCATAGGCTCAATGTGGATACGCGGAGCAAAAATAAGAAAGACCAAGAAGAAATACTCAACTGGGAAACAGCCGTAATGTCGGCTATCAAGGCTCGGGAAGAAAATATACTGTTGGAGTTTACCGCTACGGTTGATTTGGCGAATGAGGCTATCCACAGTAAGTATGAGGACAAGATTGTCCATCGCTATGATTTTCTTGAGTTCAATAAAGACGGTTATAGCAAAGACGTAAAGTTTCTCTTCAATCAAGAGGTGCATACCGAAGACCAAAAACGCTTGTTGATTATCAATGCCGTTGTTTTGAGTGAATACCGAAGGTTACTTGCCGAGCGTGAAATGGACGTGTTTATCAGTCCAATTGTGCTTATCAAGTCAGTGAAAATTGCCCAAAGTGAAGAAGACCGAAAGTTTTTTGACAGCGTGATTGGTTCTTTGCGACCAGATGATTTGAGCCGTCTCAAAGAACTCAGTAAGGGAGGGGAAAATCGTGAACACGAGATTTTGAGTGATATGTTCGACTGGCTCGCTTCTCCAAAAGCTGGACTTGTATCGCAAGGAGACTGGGATGGTTTGAAGGCATTTACCGCCGAAATACGCGGGAGCTTTGCCCACGAAAACACACTTATTTATAACAGTCAGAAAAAGGAAAAAGCGGAATTATTGCCATTATTGGATAGCCCACGAAACACTATCCGTGCCATCTTTTCAGTCAATGCGTTGAATGAGGGTTGGGATGTGCTTGGTTTGTATGACATTGTTCACTTTGATATTTCCGAAGCCAAAAAGGTATCTCTCCAAGATATTCAATTGATTGGTCGTGGTGCGAGATATTGCCCCTATGAACTGCCAAAGCTCTACAAGCAGGATGAGGACGATGGTATGTCGAGCCTGTTTTCTGGTCGCAATCTTGAGTTTGATAAATACAAGCGGAAGTTCGACAACGACCCATTCGATAAGGGACGGGTGCTGGAAACGTTCGTCTATCATTTCGTAAAGACGGGGACATTCCTTGAAAACCTTCAACGTGATTTGCTTGGTGAGGGCATTATTAGTGAGGGTATTGAAAAGAAGACTATTGCAATGAAGCAAAAGTTCCTCGAAAGCGAGACCTACAAGAAGGGATTCGTTCTTGTAAATCATACGGAGCAAAGAACTAAGACGAAAGATGATGAGATTGATACGACATTCAAGCGTGTCATAAAGGCTGGCTCGTATAATTTACGGGCGAGGGGTCTATCGGATTTTGAACAAAACCAAATTATCGCAGGACAAAAAGTTGATGTTATTAGTATCACTGAAGAATACTTCCCACTGCCTGTCATTCGTAAAGCGTTGGTTTCTGCCGAGGGTAACTTTTTCCGTTTCAGTAATTTGAGCAAGCATATTGTCGGTATCAGCACGATTGATGAGCTCATTGAAAAATACCTGCCACTCTACAAAATCAGTTATACCTACGAAGAGGGAAAAGGCATCAGTCAGCTCAACCCGATAGAAAAGCTACAATTGTTGGTTGGCGTGATATTGCTAGAAGTGCGTAAGGCGATTGATATAAATATGCCCCGCGTAACGGGTAGCAAAAAATTCCGCCCAGTCTCATTGTCGGTTGTTTTTGGCAAGGAAAAGAATATCTATCTGATGTCGTTTCCAGTCGAAGATGCGGTTACTGGGAAGAAGGTGTTTATGAGTAACGATGAACGTGCCAAAGCACAGTCCAACCACGACAATCCAGAACTGCAATACGATATTCAGTCCGCCAATTGGTATGCCTATGATGAGAACTACGGCACGAGCGAGGAAAAACGCTTTGTGAAGTATATAGCGAGCCAAATTGACGATTTACGTGCGAAATATCAGGGAGCGGAGATTTATCTGATACGTAACGAGCTTGATTACTGGCTCTTTAGCCCGCAAGACGGACGCAGGTTCAGTCCTGACTATATGCTGATAGTGAATGATGTCGCCAATGGTGAGATGTATTACCAGTGTTTGATTGAGCCAAAGGGCGGGCATTTGCTCGAACACGATGCTTGGAAGGAAGAAGCCTTGATAAGCCTGAATGATGATAGCGAGGTGGTATTTGATGCACAGGACGGTGATACCCGCAATTACCGTGAATACTTGGCAGAAATCAGTAAGCACGGCTACAAAGAAATAAAGTCGCTTGGCTTGAAGTTCTACAATTCCGACACTCGCGGTGAAGCCGATTTCGCATTGGATTTTCAAGAAAAGTTACTATCTTAGTTATGAGGGTGTCGATATATGAAGATATTATTAGCTGGACCAGGAACTGGGAAAACAACAAATATAGGAAATATCATCAAGGGCAAAGAAAGTCTCGATGGTATTTTAGTAATCTCATTTACCAATGCCACTGTTGAAGACTTGAAAAAATCACTTTCTCAAGTAGGGTTGCCTCTGGAGAATTGTATGACACTTCATAAGCTTGCCGTGAAGTATAACCACGATAAATCAAGGCACGTTCTTGAGGTGATGGAGGCTAATGAACTTTACAAAATATCTAAATCAACCGAAATTGGTTTCAATGAGCTGTGTGATTTTCTATCAGCCACAACTTTCGACCAAATGATTGGTCGTTTTGTTGCCTATGCGAAATCAAATCCAGAGTATCTCAAAGAAAAGCTCTCAAGATATTCCGTGTTGATAGTTGATGAGTATCAAGACTTCAACAAAAACGAACAGGAACTCATTGATTTACTTGTTGGGATAATGCCTGATACTTATATCCTTGGAGATGATGACCAGTGTATATATGACTTCAAAGATGCGGATAATGATAAAATTATCTCTCTTTACTCGGATGCTTCACACGAAAAAATTGAACACGAGCATAAATGTTACAGATGCCCCGATGTGGTTGTTGATAGTGCTACAAAACTTATAAAAAAGAATACTAAACGAGTTGATAAGAAGTGGGAAAAAAATGGTAACGTAGGAAACCTTGTTCAGAGGCAATTCGCGTCAAATACCAATACGGCGGATTACATTTTAGAAGAAGTAAAAAAAATACTCGAAGACAATGCAGATGATAAGGTTTTGATTTTGAGCCCTGTTGGTTTTCTTGTGGAAACCCTTACAAATGTATTGGATGGTTCGGGAATTGAATACAGGAACTATTTTATTGCAAAAGTAGACCCAGAACTTGTTATAAAGTCTTGGGTTTTGAGAGCTTGTTTTGGTAGGCATAAATACTTGAACCTAATGCTCATTGGATACAGAGTTCTTTCATCAAGAAAAAAATTCTACGAAACAATCAAGAAACACTATGCTTCGGGGCAGGACTTTGATGAGCTTTTCAAAGTGGTTGCAAGCAAGTTGCCAGATGAAGGGAAAAAAACTTATGATAGCGTTGCTATCGCTCTACAAGAGCCATATTTTCAGGGTCTTACTGATTTTTTCAATAACGCTGAAGGCGGGAGTGAGGATGAAAAACTGGAGAACCTGTTTGTTTTGGTAGACGAGAATGTTGAAAAACGAGTGAATATAATGTCTATCCATAAGTCAAAGGGTCTTGGTGCAGAACACGTTTTTATGATTGGATTGGTTGAAGGTATCATCCCGAACCGTGCAAAAGGAAATGATACAATCGAGAGCCAGAGGAGACTTTTCTATGTTGGTATGACCAGAGCAAAAAAGAACCTACATCTCATCTCAAGCATCAATTTTGAGGGTAGATACGTGAATACTGTAAACAAGGACGACTTCAGGTTTGATGTTAGGTCTCGTCTGTGGAAGGGTAAATCTTCTCGATTTATTGAGGAAATAAACGCATAGGGCTAATTCGGGTTAGATTATGTATCATCCTATTCAACCACCAGAAGGAAGTATTGAATGGATGAAGGAGATGGTAAAGAAGAATGAGGGGCGTGAGTTGACTGACCAAGAGGCTCACGAAGCGGCTTACAACTATCTCAACTTCTTCAATATGCTTATCTACCTGGATAAGAAGCAACACCCTATGAAAAAACTTTACCTTGATATTGACGGGGTGCTTCTTACCAAACAGGGGGTTCCCGCCTCGCATATTGTAGAATTTCTTCAATTTGCTACGAGCCATTTTGATTGCTACTGGCTCACGACCCATTGCGATGGAGACGCAACCACCGCATTCTTGTATCTGGTAGGAAAACTTCCACCTGAAGCCGTTCCATATTTTGAAAAGATAAAGCCTACCAAATGGAAGCTCTGGAAGCCCGAGGGGATAGATTTTTCAAGCGATTTCTTCTGGCTCGATGATTACGCCTTTGATGGGGACAAGAAAGTTTTGGAAGAGCATAAGGCGTTAGAGAAGCTAATCACCGTAGACCTCAATAATAATCCAAATCAGCTACGAGACTTGGTAAATATCTTGAAATGAACAAGGAGAAAAAACCGACCAAGGGAAATCACTTTCTGCCTATTACTTACTTGAGGCATTTTCTTCACGATGACAAATTGGTGATGTATAAAAAGGGAGAAAAATTCTTTACAGGGGCAAGTAAGCCCGCCGATAGAATAGTTGTTGTTTCTGGAGAGGGTGGCTTGAAGGCAATTGCCAAGCAGAACAACTTGTATACTCTCAAGGGTGTTGAAGGCGTTGAGAGTGATTTTATGGAGAAGTTTTTCGTTGATTTGATTGAAGGGGAGCTGAATTACCTTATTGAGGAAATAGATAAACTTCCATTTGGGTCTCCTATCGTAGACGAGCTAAAACAAAAAGTTTGCATCCTAATGGCTTCTATGGTGGTGAGGGTGCCTGGAGCCAAGCAAGAAACAGAGGAGCTATATACGGAATTTTTCAAAATGCACTTCCAACACGCACCAATGTCCGAAGAAGAAAAAGTCGCTATAAAGGAACAAGTGAAGAAAGAAGAGGGGAGAGAAATAAACGATAAGGATTTTGAGGATGCTATTCAAGCTTTCGCTGATGGAAAGCTCAAATTGAGTGTATCAAGCAATCATTTTGTAAAAGACATTCTTTCCAGAATTGACGATTTTGCTAACATCTTCTACGGAATGAAAATGTGCATTCTTAGGGGGGATGGAACAAATTTCTTTATTACATCAGATAATCCAGTTGCATACTTTGTGCCAAAAGATAAAGCTGATTATCACCTCAACGCCGCACGAAGTCTGATGAGTAAATATACGGAGGTCAATTTTCCGCTTACAAAAGACTATTGTGTTGTTATGACGAGGATGGACGATATGCACGAGATGATGCTACCTACCACCCAAGAGATATTCGATAGGCTGGAAAACACCCTATCCTGCTTCTCCAAAGACTATATCTTTTCGCCTGTTCAAAAACCGATTTTGGATGATTTTGCCAATGAGTATATCCCATATCCTTTCAAGCTGGTAAGAAGATAGCTATGATTTCCAATGAACATATTCAGGAGTTCAAAAGGCTCTACAAAAACCGCTTTGGGAAGGAGCTTACTGATGTCGAAGCCCGAGAGAAAGGTTCAGCTTTGGTGCGTTTTCTGAAAATCATCTACAAGCCAATGACGAAAGAGGAGTTTGATGAACTGGCGAAAAGGAACCCGTCTATACCGCTTGAGCCTGCTCAATAGCCATCCCAAGTGATTGCCACTCCTGCAATTCTCGGGTAAGATAGTTCCAATTGAGTAGGAGGTAGTCCACACTTCGACTCGCTTCGCTCGCTCAGTGTAAACACGAAATACTGAGAAGCGAGGTGAAGTACCCTGAGCCTGTCGAAGGGCATCATAGCTCCTGTATGGCTTGGTACACATATATTGCGAAAGCGAGAACCGGCCGGTACTATACCGGTATTACGAATGATCCTTGTAAAAGAATTGAGAAACACAATTCTGGAAAAGGTTCTCTCATGGCGGTTCAACAGGGGCCATTTGATCTCGTGTATGTTTCGAATGAATTTCCAGGAAAATCAGAAGCTAGAAAACGGGAAGAACAGATTAAGGGCTGGAGCAGAGAAAAGAAAGAGAAGTTGATTTTTGGTGAATGGGTATAGTCGTTAATAACGAGCAGTGAGATATCTCCCCAGGTCCACACTAAAACCAGACTCCTCGCACTTCCCGTGTCGAGGAGTTTGTTTTTCCGGCTGATGATTGACGTGCAGCTGTTCTGGGGCTAAGATTCGGTCAGATATCTCTCGGAGATATCTTGGTGGGTTTGTGAACACTAAAACATATTTTTATGAGCGCAGAGCAACGCCCGCAGACTCTTGACGAGTGTGCCGAGGAGCGGGAGAAGTTTGAGATGTTGACTGAGGCATCTCCGGATTGCATAAAGCTGTTTGATCTCGAGAATAAGCTCCTCTTCATGTCGAAGGGCGGTCTGGAAGAACACAGCTTCAAGACGATGGGGGAGGCAATCGGTTTTGATTGGACCGAGACAGTCGTGCCGGAGCAGCGGGAAGAGATACGTCAGAAGATCAAGGAGAGCATCGAAGAGAGGAAGATCGTTTCTCTTGATGTGAAGCATCTGCCGGAATTCGCTAATCGTGAATGGTGCCATCTGCTCATATGCCCTGTATTCGATGATGCCGGGAAGGTGAAGTATTTCGTCGGTATTTCTCGCGATATTTCCGATCGCAAGCATTCCGAGGAACAGATGAAGCGATATATCGAGGAACTCGAGCTTTTCAATAAGGTGACTGTTGGGCGTGAGCTGAAGATGGCCGAATTGAAGAAAGAGAATGAGGAGCTCAAGAAAGATACGGGTGGAAAGGCTGAAGGATGAATTTTTCCGATCTCAAGAATTATGAGTATACCCTCCCGCCGGAATTGATCCGGAAGGAGGGGGTGGAGCCGCGAGACAGCGCGCGCCTGTTTGTTTATGACACGCGGACGGATACCGTGACATTTGATACGTTCGCTCATATAGCACAGTATCTGCCGGAGCGATCGCTTCTGACGCTCAACGATACCAAAGTACTGCCGGCGCGGCTCTGGCTCAAGAAGGAGACCGGCGGCAAGATCGAAGTCTTCGTGTTGGCTAATGAGATTAGTCAGTCACCACCTCCCCTTTCCAAGGGGAGGGTAGGGAGGGGTGAGAGTGAGAGTATCAAGAACCCCTCAGTCTCGCAGACTCGACAGCTCCCCTTGGAAAGGGGGGCGAGAGAGATAGTTCCGGCTTTGGTCGATCGGAAGACCGAGGTCGGGCAGAAGCTCATCTTCCCGACGGGGGAATATTTCGAAGTGGTTGGACAAGAAGAGAATGTCTTCTTCCTCGAGCTGTTCACGTACGCGGACCGTACGCTTCCGCTTCTGCTTGATCTCTTTGGCGAGACACCGCTCCCGCACTATCTTGAAGGAGCAGAGACGCCAGAGGATACCTTGCGCAAGCGGTATCAGACGGTCTTCGCAGCCGCTGGGGCATCGGTCGCGGCGCCGACGGCCTCGCTTCACTTCACTGAGGCCGTGTTTGAGTCTCTGGATGAGAAGGGGATTGAGACGGCGCGGCTCACGCTCAATGTGGGCCTCGGGACCTTCGCTCCGCTCCGTGAGGAGAGCTTCGTGACGGGTAGGCTCCATGCAGAATACGTCTCGGTCTCGGAAGAGACGGCTGAGCGGATCAATGCGGCAAAGAGCGAGGAGAGAGGTATCGTCGCGGTCGGCACGACGGTGGCTCGGACGCTCGAGTCGGTCGCATCAAAGTCTTACAACTTAAGCAATTGCTCAAATTGTAAGACTGATGGTGGCAAGGATGACGGAGCAGAGATGCTAGGAAAAATGATGGCCTATGCTGGCAAGACGGATATCTTCATCTACCCACCGTATAAGTTCCAGGTAGTCGATCATCTCATTACGAATTTTCATTTGCCAGAGACGTCGCTCATGCTTCTGGTGGATGCCTTCCTCGCGCACAAGGGTGCCAAGCGCCGCATCATGGACCTCTACTCTATCGCCATCAAGGAGCAGTTCGCCTTCTATTCTTTCGGTGATAGCATGCTGATTTTGTAGGGTTGACAAAAATATTGTTTTATGACATCATGACCAATCAGTTCTTTTTCACAATGTTGTTCCCAGACAAAGGAGGAAGCAAAGATGGTAAGCCCTTCCAGAAAACACCAGGCTGTTACTGCTGATCCGGAAAAGTGGTTGGTGTTCCAGAAAAGCCTGTTTGATTTGCTCAAGCGGGCCGATGCTACCGTGACCGATACGGGTGATCTCGTGTTGGGTTCGGCGCTTGCCGATATGCTTTCAGATCAAGAATCCGCTCGAGTGTTCGTCAATCCGCTTGTCGATATCTACAAGGCATACGATCGCAAGGTCGATACCGTCATCGGTTTCGGCGAATCCGGTACTGTTTTCGCACAGCTGGTCGCTCAAGAGTTCAGGGACTTCTACAAAGGGAGGCACCAAGTGACTCCTCTTGTGTTCAAGAGTATCGATCTCAAGAAGCGTAAGGCAGAATTTGTGGGTGGCAGTTGCAATTTTCTTCGTAATCGCCGCACGCTCTTCGTGACCCCGGTGCTCAATCCGTCGATGTGGCCGCTTTTCCAGATCGGCGCTACGGCCGTCAAAGATGGCCATAACATTGGTAGCGTATTCGGTATTGCGACGATCATCCAGTATGGTCGGCGTCCGCCGGGCATCCTGATCGGATGCGAGGTCGAATCGCTCATGGATATGCAGTTTCCGATGTGACAAGACAGTGTTCCCGTACCAGTATCATTGGTACGGGGATTTTTTTATGAAAAAAAGTTGACCCCCACGAGGAACGTGTCCAAGTGAGGGTCGGTTGCGCCTGTCGCGTTGACAGACTGGTTGGAGCGAGATGCTCAGGGGCGGCGTGCAGGGCGATCGGAGGCCGTTGCTTATTTAGGATAGCAACTATGCCGGTAAACTGTCAAATTCGCTAGTATTCTTGCCAAGAGGGGCTTCCTGGGCTATACTGGGACGGTAAATCAGTGATGATGGATGTATGAAGGTTATCCTTTTGGAAAGCGTCGGCGGCCTGGGAAAGGCGGGCGATATCAAGGAAGTGAAGAACGGATACGGGCTGAACTATCTCCTCCCTGAGGGGCTGGCAGAGCTCGCGACGCCGCAGATGATCAAGCAGGCTGAGCGGTTCATCGCGAAGCGCGCGGCCGAGCTCGAGAAGGTGTCGGCAGAGCTCCGGACGATGGCGCAGGGCGTCGAGGGACGTCAGGTGAAGATCAAGACCAAGGCCGAGAACGGCAAGTTGTTCGGATCGGTCGGGCGCGAGGAGATCGCAGCTGCTTTGACCGCAGTCGGCGCATCTGTAGAAGCGAAGATGGTCGTCATCGAGAAGCCAATCAAGGAAGTCGGGACCTTTCCGGTCACGGTGGATTTTGGTCATGGAGTGAAAGCGTCTTGCGAAGCGGTCATCGAGGCTGAGTAGCCGGACCATCCAAAGCACATTGACAGAGAGCCGCTTCACTACTGATGGCGGCTCTTTCTCTGTAAAAATATTTTTTACGTAATAAACATAGAGACATTCGGTATGGCCAAGACCAAATACATATTTGTGGTAGGAGGCGTGATGAGCGGGGTCGGCAAAGGCATCACGACATCGTCGATCGGCAAGATCCTGCAGGCCAAGGGCTTCCGGGTGACGGCGCTCAAGATCGATCCGTATATCAACGTCGATGCCGGAACGATGAATCCGACAGAACACGGCGAAGTCTTCGTGCTGAAGGATGGCTATGAGACGGACCAAGACATGGGCAACTATGAGCGGTTCCTTGATATTGAGCTGGATCGCGACAATTATATGACGACCGGCCGCGTCTACAAGGCGGTCATTGAGCGTGAACGCAACTTGGAATACCAGGGTCGCTGCGTCCAGGTGGTGCCGCATATCCCGCTCGAGGTCATTGCGCGTATCAAGAAGGCAGCTAGGAAGGCAAAGGCGGATATTGCCATCATCGAGATCGGCGGGACGGTCGGCGAATACGAGAACATCCTCTTCCTCGAAGCGGTGCGCATGATGACGATCGAACATCCGAAGGATGTGTTGACGGCAATTGTGAGCTATGTGCCGACACCGTCCAAGGTGGGCGAGATGAAAACCAAGCCGACTCAGCACGCGGTCAGGACGCTCAATGGTACCGGCATCCGTCCGGATATCATCGTCGCGCGCGCCGATCGGCCGCTCGACGAGAAGCGCAAGGAAAAGCTGGCGATCTTCTGCAATGTGCGGAAAGACGATGTGATCAGTGCGCCGGATGTCGAGAGCATCTACGATGTGCCGCTCAATTTTGAGAAGGACGAGCTTTCGAAGATCATTCTGAAGAAGCTTGGGCTCCGGGCGAAGAAGCAGGGCGGGCTGAAGGAGTGGGAGAAGCAGGTGAAGCGGATCCATGCTGCCAAGGGCGAGGTGCGGATCGGCGTCGTCGGCAAGTATTTCAAGACGGGAGACTTCGTCCTTTCTGATGCCTATATCAGCGTGCTCGAGGCGGTCAAACATGCGGCCTGTGTCGCGGGGCGTAAGGCGTCCATTGATTGGATTGATAGCACGGAGTTTGAAGGGGATGCGAAGAAGCTCGCGGAGCTCAAGCACTATGACGGTATCCTCATTCCGGGCGGTTTCGGTAGCCGTGGTATCGAGGGCAAGATCGCGGTTATCCGGTATTGCCGGGAAAACAAGATTCCGTATTTCGGATTGTGCTACGGTATGCAGCTCGCGGTCATCGAGTACGCCCGCCATATCCTCGGACTCTCGGATGCTCATACGACGGAGGTGGCGCCGGAAACCAAGCACCCGGTCGTCGACATCATGCCGGAGCAGAAGGAGAATCTTCGCAAGAAGAACTACGGCGCGACCATGCGACTCGGGCACTATGATGCGCATATCCGTCCCGGCACCATCGCTCGCAAGGCGTACGGTGAGGATTCTGTCTTGGAGCGCCATCGCCATCGCTATGAGGTCAATCCGGAGTATGTGAAGGATTTGGAGAAAGCTGGACTCGTCTTTTCCGCGACGTCACCCGATGGCGTGCTCATGGAGATCGCCGAGCTACCGAAGGCGAAGCATCCGTTCTTCCTCGCGACCCAGTTCCATCCGGAATTCCAGTCGTCGCTTACCCGTCCGCATCCGCTCTTCGTCGCTTTCGTCGCCGCCTGCGCCCGCGGGAAGAAATAGTCTTTAACTATGTCATCATTTGAAAATCTAGAGCAGAAGATAGATCCGGCGAGGATACTCCAAGAGCTCTTTGAAGCTGATCAGAAAGACCGATCAGACAACCTCTTTGCTACTAATGAAAAACTTTTCTCAGAGCGAGAAGGGGCTCGATATCGAAAAGCCCAAGAACTCTACGTGCTTTTCGAAAAGGATCCGGCTTTATTTTCTGGAGAAATGAAATTCGATTTAGCTCTTCTTTTTCAGCATGGAGCAAATACTGAAGATTACGAAAGAGCGTTCCACCTTGCGCAGGCGGCTGAACAAGATGGTTTCGATGGAGCAGAAACATTAGTCAGAGCGACTGAGGACCGCTATCTCCTCTCTATTGGAGAATCACAGAAATGGGGCACACAGATTTTGAAAGATAAGGACTAAGTTAACGATGACGGCAAAAATTTCCTTAGAGGAAAGAAAAACCCCGCACTCGGTGCGGGGTTTATACTTGATACATGATACGAAATACGTGATACTTATTTCGTTTTCTTCACAGCAACCTTCTTCTTCGGAGCAGCAGCCTTCTTGGCTGGAGCAGCGACTTTCTTCTTCTCTGCGACGATGACGTGGACGAAGGTGCGCTCGACGAGCTTGCCGGTGAAATCCTTGACCTTCTTGGTCTGGAATTCGACGGCGCCGTTCTTCATGGCGAAGAGGGTGTCATCGTTGCCGCGTTTCACGTTCTTGCCCGGCTGGACTTTGGTGCCGCGCTGGCGAATGATGATATTGCCGATTTCTACCTGCTGGCCGCCATAAATCTTCACGCCGAGACGCTTCGATATGGAATCACGACCGAGGGCTGTAGATCCGCCTGCTTTTCTGGTTGCCATAACCGCTTTCCTTAAGGTATATTACACGGGAATTTTTTGCTATACTCAAAGAGCATATCATCATCTCGAAGTCTTGTCAATCATGGGATGGACACGTCGCACTGGATGAAAAAAGTCGCAAAATGGGCATCTTCCAACCGGGGACGGCTTTTTCTGTTCTTTGGTATGGTGCTTGTGGGTGGTCTCTGTTTCGAGGCAGGGCTGCTCTACGGAGCGCTCCGGGAGACGGAAGCGGTCTCTGTATCCTTGGTAGCGCCTTCCCAGGCGGCTGAGGCGATGCCAGCGGTGCAAACTGCCCGGGTCGCGGGGGAATCCACCGTTTCCGTGGCGGCAGCCACTTGCGCGTTCGTTGGGAGCCGCAATTCTGACAAATATCATCTGCCGAAGTGTGCCGCCGCCAAGCGTATCAAGCCGGAGAACATCGTCTGTTTCGCTTCGGAAGAGGATGCGAAGAAGAGGGGATATGTGGCGGGATGCCTGAAGTAGAATAAATCCAAAGCTCAAAATCATAAGCTCCAAATAACGGGTATTGAACTCCAGGGCAAGCCCTGGACCCAATCCCCCTCCGCCAGGGACGGAGGGTATTGCCCCGATTTTACCTGCGTTCCTCTCGGAAACGAGAGTTTACTCTCGTTTCACTCGCTACACTTGGTAATAAATCCAAAGTATAAATTTCAAAAATTTGAGCATTTGAATTTATGATTTGTTTGGAAATTGTGGTTTTGGATTTTGTGTTTTACAGATTTTGAAAAAACGAACATCAACGCCGGTATGATATACTGGTTAAAATAGTAAACGTGTTGCGCAATATGGTTCATATAGACAATTTCGACAAGCAGAAATCGACCGTCGTGAGTATTGTCTCGCTCATGCTCGGATTTTTCGGAGCTCTTCTCCTGTATATCCTTTCAGCGTACTTTTCCGAGGTGTCGGGGAGCGACAATGTCGGTGTCTTCTATATCGCTGCTTATGCCGGGACGCTCGTTTCGCTTTATCTCATCCGTCCTCTCATCCGTAAGATCGGCAAGGCTCGGCTTCTCTTCCTCTCGCTCGGCCTGACGGTTTTTCTGCTTGCGCTTCTCACGCATCTGCCGGTTTCGTGGTTGCCGGTCGCACTGCTTCTTCTTATGCTTATCGTCGATAGCGTCACCTGGGTGACGCTTGATATCATCCTTGAGGGGTATTCGTCGGACGGCATGTCGGGGCGGATCCGAGGCATGCACCTCACCATTATGAATATCGGTGTCCTGTCGGCGCCGTATGCTTCGACGTCGGTGCTCGACCGGTTTGGCTATGAGGGTATCTTCTTCGTGATGCTGCTCGGGTACATCGTGATCTTTCTCGTCTCGCTCGTCTCGCTCCGGGGTGGCAATGGCACGTTCCGCGAGCAGCTCAATCCTGAGCAAGCGTTCCGCCGGATGCTCCGGGAGAAGGATCTGCTCCGCATCTATATCGTCTCCTTTTCGCTCGAGTTCTTCTATGCGCTCATGACGATCTATACGTCACTCCGTATGCTCGAGATTGGCTTCTCTTGGCATGAGATCGGTATCGTCTTCACGGCGATGCTCCTGCCATTCGTGCTCTTCCAGTATCCGCTTGGAGCCTTCGCTGACCAGAAGATGGGGGAGAAGGAGATGCTCATCGGCAGCCTGGTGCTCCTCACGCTTTCGACCGGAGCGCTCTATTTTCTCGGCGTCCACAGCGTCCTTGCTTGGGGTGCGGCGCTCTTCCTGACGCGCGTCGGCGCGGCCGGCATCGAAGTGCTCCGCGATTCGTATTTCTACAAGCAGGTAGATGGTGACGATATGGATATCATCGCTTTCTTCCGTACGGCTCGTCCGGCCGCCGGCCTCATCGGTTCCGCACTTTCCGCTTGGATGCTCGTCTTCTTGCCGATCGAGAGCGTCTTTCTGCTCGTAGCAGCCCTCTTCATTCCAGTGATCGTATCGACCCTTTTCCTTCGGGATACGGCGAGTGAGGCGGAATTGACCAAGAAGGCTGTCTAGAGCCATTTCCAGAATTTGAAAAACCGCAGAAAAATGCTATTCTAGGAGAGAGGAAGATCCCTCTCTCTTTTTGTTATGCACTATCATTTCCGCCTCCAGCAATTCGAAGGGCCGCTTGATCTCTTGCTTGCTCTTATCGAGAAGGAAAAGCTCGATATCACCCAGGTATCGCTCGCCCAGGTGGCGGACCAGTATCTTGAGCACATCCAGGAAGATAAGGAGCATATCTCGCTCGAGCATCTTTCCTCGTTCCTTTCTGTCGCGGCGCGGCTGATCCTTATCAAATCCAAGGCACTCCTTCCGATCCTCTCGTTCAGTGACGATGAGGAGATGATGATGGATGACCTCGAAGCGCATCTCCGCGCGTATCAGCGGTTTCGTGAGGCGGCGGCGAAGCTCGGCGCTCTCTTCGCAGGAGCAAAGGCTGCTCGCATGCGCGAGAGTTTCCTCGGCAGCCAGTCGGTCTTCTATCCGCCGCAGGATCTTTCGGCAGCCGACCTCCGCGCGCACTTTCTCGACGTGCTCGGTACTATTCCGGTCTTCGAGGCGCTGCCGGAGAAGGAGATTCGCGCCGTCATCACGCTCGAAGAGAAGATCGCGACGCTTCAGCGGACGCTTTCGGAACGGGCCGAATCGTCGTTTGCAGAACTGGCCGCCAGCGCGAAGGATCGTGTCGAGGTGGTTGTCTCGTTCCTCGCGATACTCGAGCTCGTGAAGCAGCGTTTCATCTTCGTCGAGCAGGGTGGGACGTTCGCTGATATCCGT
Organism: Candidatus Moraniibacteriota bacterium; assembly: GCA_963743885.1. Classification (GTDB taxonomy): domain Bacteria; phylum Patescibacteriota; class Minisyncoccia; order Moranbacterales; family UBA1568; genus UBA1568. Next base: position 310,857 of record CAVURJ010000002.1, read on the forward strand.
ATCAAGAAACTTTAAACTACATCACGTATGGACTCATCCAAGCTCATCTCGGCTCTCGAATCACTGCTCTTCATCAGCGGCGAGCCGCTTTCGTACGGTCGGCTGGAAAAGACGCTTGCTGCATCGAAGGACGAGCTCCATGTCGCTGCAGAAGCGCTCGCGAAACGGTACGCGGATGATGCCGCATCGGGACTGGTCATTCTTTTTGAGGGCAGCCAGGTAGCGATGGCGACCAAGCCGGAAAATGCCGCGCATGTCGAAGCCTTCACCAAGAGTGCGCTCACGGAAAGTCTGTCGAAGGCGGCGCTCGAAGTGCTTGCCATCATCGCCTATCGGGCGCCGGTGACGCGCGCTGAGATCGACGCGATCCGAGGGGTCAACTGCAGCTTCACGCTCCGCAACCTGTTGCTCCGTGGTCTGATCGAGCGCGAAGGCAATCCTGATGACAGCCGCGGCTATATCTACCGTCCGGCGTTCCGTTTCCTCGAAGTGCTCGGATTGTCCAAAACATCAGAGCTACCAGATTTTGAAGCGCTTTCACAGGATGAGCGGCTGACGATGATCCTCGAGGAAGAAGCCAAGGAAGCCGAAGCGCTCGTTGGCGATGTTTCTGAAGGCGTGGAAAACGAGAGTAAGCTTGAAGATCAGGATGACAGCCAGCCATCATCGCCAGTTACCAGTCACTAGTTACCGATTCCCAGTCCCATGCGCAAGCTCATCGTATTCATCATAGCGGCAGGCGTAGCCTATTACGCGGTCATCGGTCGTGACGCGGGTTTTTCGGCGCACGGCGAAGGATTGCTTGGATTCTTCCAGCCGCGGCACGAGAGCCGGGTGGCTGGCGCTCGGACCGCTGATGTCGAGATGCCGCAGCCGTACGTGGCTGAGAGCCGTGAGCTGACGACGACGTTCCAGCCGGTGCTCAAGCCGTATGCGCCGCGTATCGAGGTGGTGACGGCACATGCCTCTATCATTATGGATGCTGATTCCGGTGAGGTGCTCTATAGCCGCAATGCTGATGTGGAGCGGCAGATCGCATCGCTTACCAAGCTGTTCACGGCGACGCTCGCTATGGAGCGGATCACTGATCTCAATGAGCTCGTGACGATTGATGAGGAGGCGGTCTATGCTGAGGGGACGCGCATCGGCTGCCCACGGTCCGGCTTTTGTAATGGTGAGCGTCTCAAGGTAGGTGAAAAAATTTCTGTTCGTAGTCTGCTCAAGGCGGCACTCATGAATAGCGCCAATGATGCGGCGATCGCGCTCGGTAAGCATATGGGTGGGACGCAGGATGGTTTCGCGAAGATCATGAACGAGCGGGCCAAGGAGCTTGGTCTCGTGCATTCGCACTTCTGTACGCCGTCAGGACTCGAGCCGGATGGGCGGGAGAGTGAGTGTTATTCTTCGGCTTCGGACGTGGCGAAGATTGCGGTCCATGCGCTCGAGTTTCAGGAGATATGGAGCATCATGCAGATCGAGAAGGATGTCATCACGTCATCCGACGGCAGGTATAGCCATGAGCTCTTCAATACTGACCAGCTACTCGGTCAGATGCCGAACCTGATTGGCACGAAGACGGGCTTCACGCCGAATGCCGGCTATTCGCTCCTTGCGGTCGCATCCGATGGGACGCGGGGACATCGTATCGTCTCGGTGGTGCTTGACGACCCGTACCGCTGGCAGACTATCCGGTCGATGTTTGACTGGAGTTTCTCGGCGTTCGATTGGAAATAACCAAGACTATGCTCTCCGGCCCGTTTCTTTGTTGCGACCATGCAGTGCTCGACGCGGTACCGGAAAGTACCGCTTACTCCGCGCTTCGGTCGCGCCTCGAACCGGACTCGGATATCACAGTCTTGGAAAATAACGTATACTAGCCATATGGAAACGATGCAGATAGCCCAGATCCAGAGCATCCCGCTCGTCATGAATGTCCTCAAGGTTTTCGCGACCGGATTTTTGGCATTTTTGCTCGCCTTCGTCCTGACGCCTTTGTGGACGCACATCCTTTTCAAGTATAAGTTTGGCATCAAGATCAAGAAGAACGATGTCAATGGAGAGAAGCTGACATTCGTGAGCAAGCTCCATGCTGGCAAAGCAGGGACACCGACGATGGGTGGTGTGATCGTCTGGGTCTCAGTGTTTATTCTCGTGCTCGTATCGCATTACGCTTTCCCGTACATCGCGGAGTGGACGGATACCAACTTCATCGCTCGTCTCGATTTCTTCAAGCGTTCACAGGTCTGGCTGCCGCTTTTCGTCTTGGTGACGGCTGGCATCCTGGGCCTTTTTGACGACTATATGAGTGTCCGCGGTTGCGGTACCAATAAGGGCGGCGGCATGCGCTTCGCCTTTCGTTTCTGGTGGCTGTTCATCATTGCTGGTGCGGGCGCCTGGTGGTTCTATGACAAGCTTGGTTGGGACCAGATCCATGTGCCAGCAATCGGAGATTTCACTATCGGTTGGTGGTATATCCCGCTTTTCATCTTCGTGATTCTCTTTGCGGCTATCTCCTCCAACGAGACGGACGGTTTGGACGGCTTAAATGGCGGCGTGCTGCTCATGGCGTTCTCGGCTTTCTCACTCATCGCCTTCATGCACAACAAGATGGATCTGGCGGCCTTCTGCGCCGCGATCGCGGGCGCGCTCCTGGCATTCCTCTGGTTCAATATCTATCCGGCGCGCTTCTTCATGGGAGATACGGGAGCGATATCGCTTGGTACGACGCTCGGCGTCGTCGCGATGCTCACTGATTCCGCACTCGTGCTTTTCGTTGTTGTTTTCATCTATGTGCTCGAATCAAGTTCTGTAGCGATACAGCTTACGAGCAAGCGTTTCTTCGGGAAGAAGGTATTCCTTGCCGCTCCGCTCCATCATCATTTCGAGGCCAAGGGTTGGCCCGAGCCGAAGGTGGTCATGCGCGCCTGGGTCTTCTCGGCGATCACGGCTCTTCTTGGCGTGATGATCGGGATATTGGGGATGGGGAAGTAAGGAATTGCAGATTTTTGATTGTAGATTGTAGATTGGATCCGAAAAAATCTGAAATCATAAATCTGCAATCTGCAATTAATCGCGTTTATTCACATAAGATATTGCCTATGATCATGCGCAGTATAGAAAAGGAAAATTTTTCAGGAAAAAAAGTTCTGGTACGGGTGGATTTCAATGTCGAGATGAACAACATCGGCGAAGTCGAGGAGCATTTCCGTTTCGACATTGCCAAAAAAACCGTCGATCATATCTTGTCGTTTCCTGGGGCGAAGGTTGCACTCCTCACGCATTTCGGTCGACCGGATGGCAAGCCGGTGCCGGAATATTCTACGGGTCGCCTCGTGCCAGCTGCGGAGCGCGCTCTCGGAAGGAAGATCACCTTCGTCGATGATTGCGTAGGCGACAAAGTGATCGCGGCACTCGCTTCGCTTGAGGAGGGTTCCGTCGTTCTGCTCGAGAACGTCCGTTTCTATGCCGAGGAAGAGCGTGATGACATGGTTTTCGCTGAGCGTCTTGCCCGGCCGTTCGACCTCTATGTTAATGATGCTTTCAGTGTCTGTCATCGCGCGCATGCGTCCGTCTCGGCGGTGACGAAGCGTCTACCATCATGTGCTGGTTTCCGCGTGCTCGAAGAGGCGTCGCGGCTTGATGATGTGCGCTTCTCGCCGGAGCACCCAGCGATCGCAGTCATCGGCGGTGCCAAGATAGAGACTAAGCTGCCACTCATCCATGCGCTTGAGAGTGAGTACGACTGCATCCTGGTCGGCGGCAAGATTGCCAACGAAGCGATCGACCAGAAGATCGAGTTTTCCGACAAGGTGCTCCTGCCGAAGGATTTCGCGAAGGATCGGCTTGATATCGGCCCCAACACGGTCGCGTATTATACTCAGATCATCAAGACAGCGAAGACGATCGTCTGGAACGGCCCGATGGGCAAGTTCGAGGAGAAGCCGTACGATATCGGCACGGGAGCCATCCTTGAGGCGATGGTTGAGAGCCAGGCGTTCGTGGTGATCGGCGGCGGCGAGTCGCTCGCGGTTATCGAGCATGCTGGCGTCTACGACAAGATCGGTTTCGTATCATCTGGCGGCGGTGCGATGCTCGAGTACATGGGTGGCAAGAAGCTTCCAGGACTTGAGGTGTTGGAATCATAGAAGAAACAAGACGTAAGAGGCAAGAAAGAGTCATGTCCTCTAAAAGCACCAAATCCAAAATTGCAATTTCCAAATAAATTACAATACTCAAAATCCAAATATGACTCATATCGTTCCTGGTTTTGAAATTAGAATTTGTGATTTATTTGGAGCTTGTAATTTTGAATTTTAAGTTTTTTTGTGCATTATATTTTAATGAAAAAATCATATGGCAAAAATAGTTGAAGTAAAGGGGAGGGAGATCCTTGATTCGCGCGGCAACCCGACGGTCGAAGTGACTGTGACGCTCGAAGACGGGACGATGGCGCGTTTTGGAGTGCCGTCCGGCGCTTCGACGGGTGCGTTCGAGGCAGTCGAGCTTCGCGACAATGATCCGAATCGCTATGGCGGCCTGGGCGTGCAGAATGCTGTGTCGCATGTGAATGGTGAGCTCCGTGAGGCAGTCATCGGCATGGAGGCTGGTGATCAGAAAGCGCTTGATGACAAGATGATCGCGCTCGATGGTACGGAGAACAAGGGTCGCTTCGGTGCGAACGCTATCCTCGGCATATCAGCAGCCGCCTGCCGGGCAGCGGCCAAATCAGCTGGTAAGCCGCTCTATGAGCATATCTCTTCCTTGTATGACGCTAAGAAGGGGGCAAGGTATCCGGTTCCGATGTTCAACATCGTGAATGGTGGCAAGCATAGCGATTCTGGTCTTTCGGCGCAGGAGTTTAAGCTCGTGCCGTACGGTATCGCTTCATACGCAGATCAGCTGCGGGCTGGGAGCGAGATCTTCCATGCACTGAAGAAGCTTTTGGAGAAAGAAGGCTTCGCGGTTGGTGTCGGAGACGAAGGTGGCTTTGCTCCACACCTTGAGAGCCATGCGCAGGCACTTGAGATGATTGGCCAGGCTGTCGCAGCGGCCGGATACAAGCTTGGCGAGCAGGTCTTCATCGGTCTCGATGTGGCTGCCAACTCATTCTACGAATCAGCTGATGACCAGTACGCGCTCAAGCCTGAGAATGTGAATCTTTCTCGCGAGAGCCTCATCAATGTCTATCGTGAGTGGATGGAGAAGTACGCCGTCGTTTCCATCGAAGACGGTCTCCATGAGGAGGACTGGAGCGGCTGGGCGCAGATGAAAGAGAAGCTCGAGAAGGAAGAGACGGCCTGGAAGCAGCCGCTTATGCTGATCGGCGATGATCTCCTCGTGACCAACGTGAAGCGCCTTGAGAAGGCGATCGCGGAGAACTCTTGCAATGCGGTGCTTATCAAGCTCAATCAGATTGGTACGGTGACAGAGACGCTCGCGTGTATGCGGATGGCGGCCGAGCATAATATGAATCGTGTCATTTCGCACCGTTCAGGCGAGACGATCGACGACTTCATCGCGGACTTGGCAGTCGGTACCGGAGCGGAGTTCATCAAGACCGGATCGCTCTCTCGTGGCGAGCGCATCGCGAAGTACAATCGCCTGCTCGAGATTTCGGAAAAGCAGTAGGAAATAAGCTTTGGCGTCTTAGGGGTTTGTAGAAAAACGTAAACAATAAATACTATGCGAAAAAATCACGTGTTTTTTGTGAGTGTTTTTTTGGTAGCGTTTTTTTGCAATAGCAGCATCGCTTCGGCGTATTATCAGGATGATGACGGTAGGTATATCGTCAATGAGGATGAGACATGGAACAAAGATAATACATATGTTTTTGATCACGAGGTCGTGGTCGATATGGGAGCAAAATTGATCATCGAGCCCGGTACAACAATCTCTTTTAGGCGTGATGATAATGGTGATGCGGTGCCGTTCAGTGTCTATGATGGCCAAGTACAGGCAATTGGGACCGAAACAGAGCCGATCGTATTCAGGCGCGAAGGCGATGATGGCGCATTCTATATTAATTTCGATGACGGAAGTAATAAGACGTCTGTTTTTAAGTACGTACGTTTTCTTGAGGGGGGTGACGCGTGGTATGTCGATGCCTGTACGGATTGTCAACAGTCGCTTTTTGAGGGTTTTTTTGTTCATCGAGCCATGGCAGCGCAGCAAAAGGCGGGAACAGAAACGCTGAGATATTCATATGGAAAACTATTGATAGAGAACTCGGTCTTCTCGAAGAGCGCATTCATGGATGTTTGGGCGCAAGAATCTGGAATTGGTGACATTTTTGATGAAGATGGGAAGGTCATAGGAAAAGATCCTGCGCGTCTCAATATTAGTAATTCTGACTTTAGTGGTGACACGACGGTGCCAGCGTTGCAGGTGTATGATTCCCATTGTCCATTTGCTGATCCGAATTGCCTGAAGAAGATCACATTTAATAATAATTGGTACAGTTCACCGAGCGGCCCGAACGCGACAAGCAATTCTCAGGGGACCGGAAAACAGGTTATCGGTGCCATCAATCTCAATGGTTGGAGCACGAGCCAATTCTTTTGTTTGGAGAATTGTCATTCGAGTGTGATGTTTCTGCCAGGATTCGAGGGGAGTAGGCTGCTTGAAGGTTCACAGCAGGTATGGGAACCAAGGGCTAATTTTGACGTGGAAAGACTGTATCTCGATAAGGGTAACAATATTTCCGTAGGAGGTATCATAGACGAGGTAAATATAACTCCGGTTACTGGTATAGTAAACATTTACAAGACATTTGTTCGGCGGATGGATGCCATGAAGAATATTGACCACCTTATAAAGGATTGGAAGCCCGTGGCGTATGATTGGCGCCTTTCGTACGATGAAATACTTGCTGACGCATCGATTGAGAACTCCTTGAGAGATCTTGCTCTGAATTCGAATACTGGAAAAGTGACTATTGTCGCGCATTCGAATGGCGGGTTACTTGCCAAGGCATTGATGAAGAAGATCGGCGATGCTGATACAGCGAAGCTGATTGATAAGGTTATTTTTGTGGCGGTCCCACAGGTCGGGACACCAGAGGCGATTATTGGGATGTTGAATGGCGAGAAGCAGGAAATCACACCGATGATGGATGAACGGACTGCTCGGGGATTGTCGGAGAACATGCCGGGAGCGTATCAATTGCTTCCATCAGATGAATATTTTTCGGTCGTACAGACTCCGGTTGTGACGTTTGATATTTCTGATAGTTCTGATTTGAAGGGGCGCTATGGTGATAAAATAGAATCAAAGGGAGGACTGGATGATTTTCTCGATGATGGCCATAGGCGGGTATCGGCGATTGATGATGATATCCATACGCCGTCGAGTCTGAAGGGGAATCTTATAGACGCCGCAAAGAATGTGCATAGCTCGCTGGATGGTTGGGATGCTCCTGATGGAGTGAGAGTGGTCCAAATTGCTGGTTGGGGAGTGCCATCGACTACCAAAGGAGTAGAATACTTTTCAGAAAAGAAAAAGCATTGCGATGAATCGCTTTGTACTACGGCGGATTATCTGCGGTTAGGAGACATCGATTCTACCATTGATGGTGATGGTACGGTGGTGTTTCCGAGCGCACTGTATATGGACGGTGGGGCAGAGAGGTATTATGTTGATTTGGCGGGATATAATAAATCGCTTGATAGAATTTCTAATCTCCAGCTTTTAGGAATTGATCATAAAAATATTCTTGAAATTCCAGAACTCACCTCTTTTATAGTGGATTCTGTTTCTAAAAATCTGAAACCTATTGCTGATTATGATTATCTTTCGACAGAAATTCCGGATTCTGATGATGAAAATCGTATCCAGTATTCACTTCATTCACCGCTTACTCTTGATTTATATGATGATCAGGGTCGGCATACTGGCGTGACGGCTGACGGGATTATCGAAGAGAAGATTCCAGGAACGTATTATAAACAGTTTGGTGACGTGAAGTTCATTTTCGCTGACGAGTCTTCTTCGATGCATGTCTCGATGAGTGGGTATGCCGCCGGGACATTCACGTTTTCCGTGAAGGAATTGCACGGTGACACGGAGCTCGGGGAGGTTGTATTCAAGGATATGCCGACGACCTCAGAGACCGAAGTGACCTTCGATATGCCGAGCGATCTCGCGCACGCTGGTGATTTGCATATTGATGTGGATGGGGATGAGGCGGTTGATTATCAGTTGCAGCCGAAAATAGGCGAAGTGGTGACGTTTGGAGAAAAAGACGAAATTGCCCCGACGACAACTCTTTCGCTCTTTGGTACCCAGGGAACGAATGGTTGGTATACGAGTGATGTGACAGTCACGCTCTCGGCTACGGACAATGATGGTGGCAGTGACATCGAAAAAAAGGAATACTCTCTCGATAATGGCACGACTTGGACCGCGTATGCCGATTCGTTCGTAGTCTCGACCGAAGGCACGATGACTCTCCAATATCGCTCCATCGACAAAGCTGGCAATCAGGAAGAGATGAAGACTGAAACCGTAAAGATCGACAAAATCAAGCCAATCATCACGGGGACAGCTCTTCCGGCTGCCGATGCGAACGGATGGAATACTACTGATGTTGAGGTACGTTTCGTCTGTACTGACAGTGGAGTGAGTCAGTCAGGCATTGAGACGGACATGGTAGCAGGGAGTACTCTGACATCAGAAGGCAAAGGGCAATCAGTGACGAATACGGGGGAATGTACCGACAAAGCTGGCAACCAGGCCATACTAGCAACGGTATCGGGCATCAATATCGACAAAACCGCCCCGGAAGCGAAGATATCCTTCAATCCGACCACGCAGAAGCTTGATATATCAGGAACAGACAATCTTTCAGATGTTTCCGTCACTCTCCTCGAAAAACAAGAACTGACGCCATCAAATAAGAAGGTGAAGAAGATCAAAGACTGGTTCTCAAAGTGGCACGGCAAGCACAAGAAGAATCTTCCAGATATGCTCGCTACTATCACGGACCAGGCTAGTCATACTACGAGTCTTTCTTTCGAGAAGCAAGAAAACAAAGGAAATGCCTTTGTTCGCCTTCTCTCTATAGAGTATGATGGAGAGGAAGAAAATATCCTGAGAAACGCCTCTCTCGGCTATACCTGGCGCATAGACCGGAAGGGCCAGTATTTGGACTTTTCTTCATCGCTGATTACGGAGGATATTCGTCTTTTTTCCACCTACCTCTCTAAGCAGGATCGGACACTTATCCTGGAGCAGGAGAGGCGCCATCTTCTTCGTTTGACGAGCGTTGATGGGATGACAGTGCCATATCTGGAGAGTGAGAAAGGAAAAATGAAATTTGAGTATTAATTTAAAAAATATTTTTATGGAAAAGTTTTGGACAAAAAAAAAGATTTTTTTTGTAGCATTTTTCGGTGTTATTTTCTTTTCTGTATCTATTTTTTCTAGGGAAATTTCTTTGTGTCCCTCATATAGTTATAGTGATTGTGCTGAGTTTTTTGATAATTTTGCTAAAATACTTTTTCCCTTTCTTTTTCTCTTTTTCTTCTCCCTCGTCACGTATTTTATGAAGGAAGAAGTTTTTCAGGCTTGGTTCCGTCTCGTCCGCATCTATATACCTGGATCCATATTTCTTATCCTTCTTGCCCCGTCCTATAGTAGTAATTGGATGTTCCCGTATGACAAGGGTATGGCGGCCGTTATCGCGTCTGTTGGCTTTATCATCGTTTCGATTATTAATATCACCTGGTCCTACAGACGGACGAAACAAAAATAACGGGTATTAACCCGATTTTACTGGCGCTCCGTTCGAAAACAAAAGTAAACTTTTGTTTCACTCACTACACTTGGTAATAGAAATTATGTTGTTCAAAAAGAAACCGTTTGAAGTCATCTGTATCGGGTCGACGTCCAAGGACGTCTTCTTTCCGACGGACGAGGGGGTCATCATCGAGACGCCGGAAGATATCACCTCCAAAGTGAAGGTGGCTTTCGAGATGGGTGGGAAGTTCCGTGTGAAGAATCGCTATGAGGCGGTCGGTGGTGTCGCGGCCAACGTTGCTTGTGGTCTCGGTCGGCTCGGACACAAAGTCGCCTGCTATAGCAAGGCCGGAACGGACGAGATGGGGAAATGGGCCGTAGCGGAGCTTCGGAAGAATCACGTCTCGACTGAGCGCTTTTTCTCTGACAAGAGCGTCAAGACCGACCTTTCAGCCATCGTCGTCATGGAACAGAATGCTGAGCGCATCATCTTTCATAATCGGGATGCCAATGAGAAGCTCGAGATCATCGAGGAGCGTCTGCTTGATACCAAATGGCTCTTCGTGAGTGCTCTCAATGGCGATTGGAAGGGGAATCTCGGCAAGATCCTCGATATCCGCGAACGGCACGGTTTTCGGCTCGCACTCAATCCCGGCCAGCACAATATCAAGCATGATGCCCGGGAGGTGCTCCAGGCTATCCGGAAGACGGATCTGCTCATTCTCAATAAGGACGAGGCGATCGAGCTCATCATGCAGTCGCACGAGCAGTATACCCGCGAGGAGCTTGATGATGAGGTATTCCTCCTCTCGGCGCTCCACGAGGCTGGGGCCAAGACGATCGGCATGACGGACGGCAAGCGCGGCGCCTGGGGATCGGATGGCAAGGAACGCTGGTTCTGTCCGATCCATACGCGCGCTGGTGTCATCGATAGCACCGGCTGCGGCGATGCGTTCGGATCAGGGCTTTTTGCGGCACTGCTTGAGGAACGGCCGCTCGATGTGGCGCTTCGTTATGGCATGGCGCAGAGCGGCAGTGTCGTAGGATATTACGGCGCTATCGAAGGTCTGCTCCGTCCAGAAGAGATGGAGAGTCTCATCCAGAAGATTATACCGAAACGTCTCAAATGATGGTATACTGACAGTAAACAGCTAACAGCTAACAGCTAACAGTAAACAAGATGCCCCGAAGGGATGATTCTGCGTCCAATTTGTTCTCTGTTGACTACTTATTGTTATCTGTTGATTGTTAACTGTTTCTTGTTGACTGTTCCCTGTTGATTGCTCACTGATCTGACGTATGGGTCTTTTCTCGAAACTCTCACTCAAAGGAGGCTCTGATCTCCTCTTAGCGCTCGACATCGGCACCGAAGTCGTGAAGGCGCTGATTTTTCGTGTCGATCCGGCCGAGAAAAAAGGGGTCATCATTGGCGTTGGCAAGGTACCGCAGAAGGCCGGCAATATGCAGAGCGGCGCTGTCTCTGATATCAGCGGCGTCATCGTGTCGTCGCGCGAAGCGATCGCGCTCGCCAAGGAGCGTGCCGGGGTCAAGCGCGTCGAGAAGAGCATCATCGGCATCGCGGGCGAGCTTGTGAAGGGGACGACGACCACGGTGCACTACGAGCGCGTCAATCCTGAGATGCATATCGGTATCCCCGAGCTCAAGATGATCATCCAGAAGGTTCAGGAGAAGGCATATGAGCGCATCCGCCGCCAGCTTGCCTGGGAGACGGGCCAGGACGATATCGATGTGAAGCTCATCAATGCGGCAGTCGTGGACGTGCGTATCGACGGCTATCATGTCCAGAACCCAGTCGACTTCCAGGGGCGCGATGTCTCGATGAGCGTCTTCAACGCGTATGCTCCGATGATCCATCTTGGTGCGCTTCAGACCATCGCGGACGAGCTCGATCTCGATCTGCTTTCCATCGCGGCGGAGCCGTATGCGGTCGCGCGCTCGATTGAAGTGGATGACATGCTCGATTTCAGCGCTATCTTCATCGATATTGGCGGCGGCACGACGGATATCGCTGTGGTGCGCAATGGCGGTCTGGAAGGCACCAAGATGTTCGCGCTCGGCGGTCGCGCCTTCACCAAGCGACTGGCGCAGGAGTTCGGCGTGAGCTTTGATGTCGCGGAACAAATGAAGATCGATTATTCGAACGGCAAGCTCTCGGGTGGTGACCAGACGCGCATCGCGACCCTCTATGCTGATGACTGTCGTGTCTGGCTCGGCGGTGTGGAGCTCTCGCTCATGGAATTTGCTGAGACAGACCTCCTCCCGTCGCGTATCTTCCTCTGTGGCGGCGGTTCGGCTCTTCCGGGCATCAAGCAGGCGCTCCTCTCGCCGGAATGGGCGAAGGCGCTGCCATTTTCCAAGGCACCTCAGGTTGGTTATCTCCAGCCGCGCGATGTCGTCCGCATGACGGATGCGACCGGTGAGCTCAATAATCCGCAGGACATCACTCCGATCGGACTCGCCCATCTCGGGCTCCTCGATCACATGGAGGAAGAGAAGATGCTCTCGAGCATCCTCCGCCGCAGCATGGAGTCGATAGAGAGACGCTAAAAATACACATTCATATGCAGCAGACCTTCTACATCGAATCAGACGAAGAAATCATCTCGGTTATCGGCCGGCTCCGCAAATCCGGATCCGAGAAGAATTTCTTTGTCTTTCCGAAGCGGGCGCTGGTGCTTCAGAGTATCATTAATCTGCGTCTCTTCCAGCGCGAGGCTCAGAAGCTTGGCAAGAAGGTGATCATCGTCACGCAGGACGAGGCGGGCCGAGCGCTCGCTGAGAAGGCTGGCATGGAGACGGAGCACTATTCTGATGATTTTTCTCGCGATCGCGCCCATGTCGAGCTTGCGGCTGCGCCGGTTGTTCCGGTATCTGTCCCAGTAGCGCCGGCGGTTGCCGGACCTGAGAAGATCGCTCCTCGTGCTGATATGATTGGTAGTTCCGATTTTCATTCGTCAGCTCAGTCATCGATTCGGCCCGAAGCACCGCAGGTTGCTATGAATGATGCGCTCGGCCAGAAGCTCCGTATCCGCAATGCCTCGCCGGAACGCCAGCCGGGACTCAATTCGGTCCGGTATGCCGAAGAGGCGGCGGCGCGTTCCCGCGAATCCCATGAGCAGCCACCGGTCCGATCAATGACGGACATGGCTCCGGCCCAGTCGTACCAGCAGGCACCAGCGCCGCTTCAGGCGCCTCTGCCTCAGATTTCTGTCGAGCAGTCTGCTCCGTCGGCTGCGCTTCCTCGTGAGGAACGACTCCGCAATTTCTTCGCTGACCGAGGATCATCCCAGGCCCCGACTGCTCCTCGTCCGCCGCGCCCATCTGCGCCTATCCAGGCCGCCATTGTCCGTCCGCACATCCCGTCCATGGGCCGGCATGCCGGTGCTATCTTCGCTTTTCTCGGTGTCATTGCGCTTGTTTCCGTGGTAGGTGCCGGCATCTATCTTTTCTTGCCGGAAGCTGCGGTGCATGTGACGCCGCACAGGACTGCCCAGAGCGCTGATACCCAGTTCTCAGCGGTCGCTGATGGCGGCATGTCTTCGGAGAGTAGTGATACCGTGTCGGGGCGCATCATCGAGAAGGATATCGAGATCTCCCGCCAGGCCGAGACGACCGGAGCATCCGGCGCTTCAAGTCAGAAGGCGCGCGGTACGGTGGTTATATACAATGCTTATAGCAAGGAAGACCAGCCGCTCGTCGCGACGACCCGGCTTGAGACATCTGATGGTAAAGTCTATCGGCTGACAAGCGGCGTCGTCGTGCCAGGCATGACCGATATCGGTGGCAAGTCGACGCCTGGGGCGATCGAGGCCGAAGTGGTCGCCGACCAATCTGGCGAAGAGTACAATATCAGCGCATCCGAATTCACTATTCCTGGCTTCAAAGGCAGCCCGAAGTATGCGAAGTTCTCGGCCAAGTCATCCAAGTCGTTCATCGGCGGCGGGAGCGCGGGAGATGGCATGAAGATTGTGTCGAAGGCGGACATTGATAAGGCGGAAGCCGATGCAAAGGCTGATGCGAAGGCGCGCTTCCTTGAGGAGGCGGTCTCATCGCTGTCGGCTGGTGAGAAGATCATCGAGGAGAGTGTCGATATAGCGGTCCAGTCGGTATCGGCGCCTCAGGTCGGTACAGCAGCGTCGTCATTTGATTATCAGGGTACGTTCCGCGTGCGCGCATTCGCCGTGCCGGAAGAGGAGATCCGCACCAAGGCCGGTGCTGCTGCCGCCAAAGAAGTGGCGGGCATCAAGTTTCATCCGGTATCGGTGACCCTCACGTATGGTGATGTCTCGGCTGATTATGACCGGCGCGCTGTCCGTTTCCGGGCGCATGCGCTTATCACGCTCGAATCCGATATCGATGCTGACCGTTTCCGCATGGCGATCCTTGGTAAGGACCAGCCTGGCATCGAGCAGGCGATGGTAGTGTTCCCTGGTATCAAGAAGATCAGCATCGATTTCAGCCCGGAATGGTTCGTGACGAGCGTGCCGGACGCCGAGAATCGGGTCACGGTCATCGTCGGTCCAGGAGAAGAATAGCGGACATTCCGCCGGCGGGCGGGGGCCTTTTCGGGCGCCCGGTTTTCTGCTAGTATTGCTAACTAATGAATTCATAGTAAGTTTCTCCTCTGTCATTCTCGCGAAGGCGGGAATCCAGGCTCCGTAAGCAGGCTTTTTCTGGATCCCGGGTCATAAGCCCGGGATGACAAAAGAAAAAATCTTTGTCGGCTTATAAAAAGGCCGAATGAGGGAGCGCTTGTTATAGTTAAACCGTAATAAGGAACCCTATGCAGATGCTTTCTGAAGAGGACCAGAACCGCCAAACCGCGAGACGGCGATTGGAATCCGAGATGGTGATTCTCCAATCCGATGGCAAGAAGATAGAGCGCCAGACCGAGGATATCGCGATTGAGATTAAGCGGATTAGTGATAATATCAAGCGCTTGGAGCTCGATATCCAGACCAAGGAAGCGGCTCGCCGCAAGCTTGAGACGGAGAAGATGTTGAATGACGGCGAGATGGCCCGCCTTAAGAAGCGCATGAACGTGCTATGACCAAGGATACGTTTGTCAGGATCGTGAAGTCGGTCGTCGAGGGCAAGGGCGTCAAGGTCTATTCTTCGAAGGAATCGAAGCTCGCGGATATCGGTCGGCAGGTCGAACGCCGTGAGATTGATCTTGATGAGGCGGCGGAAAAGGTGAAAGAAGCCTTTTCGGATGAATACGCGCTCGGCAAGGATGATTTCAAGGCGATCGCGAAGCAGCTCAAGCGGTATTGAACAAGGAATACTCCCGATATGATCAAGACAGAAGACATACGCAAGCGGTATTTGGAATTCTTCAAAGAGAAAGGCCATGTTATCGTGCCTTCGGCACCGCTTGTGCCAGAGAATGATCCGTCGGTCCTTTTCAATACGGCCGGTATGCAGCCATTGGTGCCATACCTCCTCGGTAAGCCGCATCCGGTGGGCAAGCGCCTTGCGGACGCGCAGAAGTGTGTCCGGACCGGCGATATCGATGACGTGGGCGATGATACGCATCTCACGTTTTTTGAGATGCTTGGCAACTGGTCGCTCGGGGATTATTTCAAAGAGGAGTCCATCGCGTGGTCGTGGGAATTCCTGACTGACGCCCGGTGGCTCGCGCTTGATCCGAAGATGATCTCGGTGACGGTCTTTGAAGGTGACGCCAACGCGCCGCGCGACGAGGAATCGGCGGCAATCTGGAAGTCGCTCGGCATGCCGGAAGAGCGGATCGCGTATCTGCCAGCGGAGGACAACTGGTGGGCAGCTGGACCGACCGGACCGTGCGGACCGGATACGGAGATTTTCTACTGGGTCGGCGAGGGGGAGCCAGAGGGTAACAAGGGCACGCACTCGAAGCAGTGGATGGAAATCTGGAACAACGTCTTCATGCAGTACAACCGCATCGATGCGGTGACGCTCGAGAAACTGCCGCAGCCGTGTGTGGATACTGGCATGGGGCTTGAGCGCGCAACAGTGACGCTCAATGGTATGAAGAGCGTCTATGAGACTGATGCATTTGCTGATGTTCTTTCGGCAATCCGCGACATCGTCGGGGCTGACCGGTATGACGAGCGTTCTGGCCGCATCATCGCGGACCATCTGCGCGCCGCGACGCATATCATCTCTGATGGTGTCGTACCAAAGAACGTCGACCAGGGCTATATCCTCCGTCGTCTCATCCGTCGCGCGATTCGTGAGTTTTATAAGATGGGCTATGAAGAGCCGGCCGTTGCTACGATCGCGAAGCTTTTCATCGGCAAGTTCAAGGATGTCTATGCACCGGTCGCAGCGAATGAGGAAAAGATCCTCTCTGAGCTTTCACGAGAGGAAGAGAAGTTTGCCCGGACGCTTGCGCAGGGTATCCGTGAGTTCGATAAGTTGACGAAGGACCTTTCTGGAAAGATCATCGATGGCCGCGCCGCTTTTACGCTGTTCGATACGTATGGTTTCCCGTTTGAAATGACGAAGGAACTGGCATCTGAGCGAGAGCTTTCCGTCGATGAGGCTGGTTTTCGTGAGGCGTTCCAGAAACATCAGGATCTCTCGCGTACGGCAAGCGAGGGCAAGTTCAAAGGCGGGCTGGCTGACCATAGTGCCAAGGTGACGGCGTTCCATACGTCGACGCACCTTATGCTTGCGGGTCTTCGCAAGGAGTTGGGCGACGGCGTGCACCAGGCCGGATCCAATATTACTGAAGAGCGCACCCGGTTCGACTTCACGCATTCGGAGAAGGTGCCGCGCGACGTGCTCGATCGTGTCGAAGTCTTCGTCAACACTGTTATCGATGCGAAGGCTGCCGTCACGACCGAAGTGATGGACAAAGAAGCGGCTCGGGCAGCTGGCATTGAAGGTAGCTTCTGGGAGAAGTATCCTGACAAAGTGACGGTCTACCGCGTGATCGGTCCGGACGGCACGGTGTACTCGCAGGAGCTTTGTGGCGGTCCGCACGTGGCGAATACCGAGGAGATCGGCGCCTTTGGACGATTCAAGATCGGCAAGGAAGAGGCCTCATCCGCCGGCGTCCGCCGTATCAAAGCAACCCTTGGTTGAAGAAGACGTATGAGGTAGGAGGCAAGAAGCATGAAAAAACGGGACTGATATCAGCCCCGTTTTTCTTTTCTTACCTCTTGCTTCTTATTTCGTATCTCTCGTCTCGTGCCTCTTACCTCATATCTCTTACCTCTGCTGGTATGCCGAGAGGACTTCGGAGAGCGGGATGGCACCACCTTCGCCATAGCTGTCGCTCGGGATGCCTTCGGATGAGAATGTTCCGGTATCGATCTTGTCTACGCGGCTCTTCTTGAGTTTCTTCGCTTTGTCCTTGGAGATCTCGCGGCCGGTCTTCTTGTCGATATAGATAGTCTTGCCAGAGAGGGCTTCGCTGGTCGGCTGGGTGATGCCGGTTTCTACAGCGGTCGCTGTCGGCTGGTATGGTGTGAAGCCAGTTTCTGGGAAACGCTTGAGCGCGGCATTCATGTAGGCTCGCCAGATGGGAGCGGCGACGAAGATACCGTCGGATCCGGCGCGCATTGGACGGTTGTCATTGTTGCCGACCCAGACGGCTGTGGCGATGGACGGCGTATAGCCGACGGTCCAGGCGTCGCGGAAGTTCTGCGTCGTGCCGGTTTTTCCGGCGACCTGGACGCCAGCTGGGAAGGCGAGCGGACTATTCGGACCGAAGATTGGCGTGCGGGCCGCGTTGTCGGAGAGGATGGAATTGATCTTCCTCGCGATGTCTTCGTTCAGGACGCGCGCTCCCGTATCGGCTGGCAGTGGATACTCATTGCCGCGGGTGTCCTTGATTTCGTGGAAAGGGCGGATATCGTGGCGGATGCCTTCCTGGCTGAAGACGGAGAAGGCGTTCGCCATCTCGATCGGACGGACTTCGGCACCTCCGAGCACGAGTGCGAGGCCGTAGCGCGAAGGATCGGTGAGTGTCGTGATGCCGAGCCGGGTCGCGAGCGCGATGGTGCGGTCGATGCCAGCCAAGGCGAGCGTCTGTACAGCCGGGACGTTGAGCGACATAGAGAGCGCCTGGCGCATCGTGAGGACGCCGTGGAACTTGCCGTCATAGTTGTTTGGGATGTAGCTCTTGCCGGTACCGTCGGGGCCGAAGTTGATCGGTCGGTCGACGATGAGTGTTTCTGGCTGGAAGCCTTTCTCGAAGGCAGCAGCGTAGGCGAACGGCTTGAAGGAGGAGCCCGGCTGACGGACGCTCGTCGCGATGTTCACCTGGCCGTCAATGGTCTTGTCGAAATAATCCTTCGAGCCGACCATGGCAAGCACTTCGCCGGTCTTCGGGTCGAGCGAGACGAGGGCGGCATTTTCTGCTCCATGGACGCGGTTCTTCTCAGCGCCTTCGCGAACGACTCTTTCGGCTGTCTGCTGGAGATCCCAGTCGAGCGATGAGAGGATGCGCAGCCCAGCGGTCTCGAGGCGTTCTTTGCCGTACATCTCCTTGAGCTGGCTTGCGGCATAGAGGGTGAAGTGTGGAGCGAGGAGTCGGTCTTCGCGCGGGTAGGTTTTCGCGAGCGTGTCGGCTTCGGCTGCTTCGCGGAGCTCGATCGACGAGATGAAGCCGAGCTCATACATCTTGCGGAGGATGTCTTTCTGGCGGGTGAGAAGTGCGTCCCGGTCGCCGCCCTGGGGCGAGAGAATCGATGGAGCGTTAGGGATTGCGGCGAGGAGTGCGCTCTCATCGAGTGAGAGGTCCTTCGCGTGTTTGTGGAAATATGCCTGTGCGGCTGCTTCGATGCCGTAGGCATTCGAGCCGTAGGGGACGGCATTGAGGTAGAGGTCGAGGATGGTCTCCTTGTCGAGACTGTTGTCGAGTTTGACCGCGAGGAAGGCTTCGCGGATCTTACGGACGAAAGTGCGTTCACGCGTGAGGAAGAGGCTGCGGGCCAGCTGCTGCGTGATGGTCGAGCCGCCTTGCTTCACGTCGCCTTGCTCGACGTTTACCGCTACGGCACGGAGGATGGCCAGAGGGTCGATGCCGCGGTGTGAGTAGAAGTTGGCGTCTTCGCTTGCGACGGTCGCGAGGCGGATGCTCTCTGGCATGGCGGCGCGCGCTATGACGGTGCGGTTCTCTTCGCCGTAGATATGATAGAGCTCGTGCTCGCCCGTCCGGTCGTAGATGATGGAGGTCTCATGGAAAGGGTAGTCCGCCGCCGAGGAGACGTCGGGCGTGCCGAAGAAGTAGATCGCTGTGACGCCGATGCCGATGCCGGACGCGATGAGAATCGAGATCCAGATGATCTCGCGGATGAAGAATCGTTTGGTCAGTTTGGGAAAGCGGATGTGCAGCATAGGGATGATGGAAAGTGTCTTCTTGGTCTGGGCGCCGTTTTGGTGTACTCTAGGGGAGGAGATGCCCTCTGTATTGAGGGTGAATCATACTACTGAACCGCCCTTCTGTAAAGTCTCGATATATGCGCCTCCCAGTCTGGAAGCCTCTCTATCTTCTCATGAAAACCTGCGGATTCCCAGCTGTCTGGGAGGTATCCGTGGGTGCAGTCGTCTATCGGCAGGAACCGTCCGGTCGCCGCTATCTCCTGCTCCATTATCCGAGCGGGCATTTTGACTTTGCCAAGGGACATGTGGAGGAAGGGGAGACGGAAGAGATGACGCTTCGCCGCGAGACGGAAGAAGAGGCGGGTATCCGTGACCTCGAGGTCTCTCCGAAGCGGGTGAGCATCCGCTATTTCTACGTCGCCAAGGGCACCGAGTATGACAAGCGCGTCCGTTCTGGTAAGGGGACGATGATTTTCAAGCAGGTGCATTTCTATCCAGCTAGGACTGAGGCGCTCGATGTAGAGATATCGCACGAGCATATCGGTTTCGTCTGGCTGCCATACGAGGAAGCCCTCGCCAAGGTCACCTTCGACAACGCCAAGCGCGTCCTCGAGGAGACGGAGGCGTTTTTGGTGAAGTAACTTACTCTTTTTTGTAGTATAAAATCCCGCCCCCGCAGCCGCTGTTTTCGGATCATCCGGCAAACTCGCGAGGCTTTTCTGTCAGAGCGAAACATTTCCCTCCCTCTTTACGACCAGGGCCTGCCTGCTGGTAGGCAGGGAAATGTTTCGGACAGAAAAGCTCTCTCAAACAATGCCGGATGACCGAGAAACACGTCTGCGGGGGCGGGATTTTCAAGTTTTAAAAATGTTACCTGAAATGACGGCCGTCGGCTCGCGTTACATTTTACTTTTGTGATTTTTTGGGGAAATGAAAACCGCCCGGGATACATTCGCGGTGTTGCGCGAGGTATCCTTGAGGGCGGTAGTGCGGCCGGTCAGTTGCCGGCGATCGGAGAAGCGGGTCAGGTCCACAGGACCTTGATGCCGATGGCCATGACCATGAGCCCGATTGAACAAAGGTAGGTCGAGGCCATGTTGCTAAGTGAGAGGGCTATGCTCATATCGGATTCTTTATGGAGACTTTTGAATGTTTCTTTGTTGGTGATCTGGTCAACAAAGATGGCGGCTATGAAGATGATGATTCCTGTCGCCATCAGGCTGTTTGATAGCCATAACAATATCAACATGGTGAGAGACATGGCAAGATTCCTTCTCGGTTGAGTTGTTCGTGAACTACATCCAGAATAATTCTGAACCGTTCATTATACACCTTATTTTCTGTTTTGTCAATTGTAATGTACATATTTTGGCTCAAGAAAGGGGAGTATCAGCTATCATTCATACTGGATCCATAGACACCCTTTACAAAATTCATTTTTCGTATCATAATTGCTTTTCAGTGAGCCGTGTCTGATAGCGATTCTATCGGTCTGGCAGCACCCTGATCCCGTCTTCCCAGTTACGAGTTACTGATTACAAATTACCGAGCATGTTGACTCTCAAAAACATCCGTAAAGTCTATGGCATCCGCCGTGTCCTCGAGAAGGTCTCTTTCAGTTTGGGCGAAGGACAGAAGGCGGCGCTCGTCGGCCAGAACGGTATCGGCAAGTCGACCTTGCTCCGGATCATCTCGGGCATCGAGTCGCCGGACCGCGGCGAAGTTCTCGTGCCCAATCGCGCACTCATCGGCTATCTGCCGCAGGAGGTCCTGGCTGACGGCGGCGAGACACTTCGTTCGTACCTACGTCGTATGGCAGGTCTTGGCGAGCTTGAGGATGAGATGAAGGAGCTCGAGCCGCGACTCGAGAAGCCGGAAGCACTCGCGCGTTATGAGATGCTCGAAGCGGAATACCGCCGTCTGGGCGGCTATGATTTCGAGCGCCGGTCCAAGAACATCCTTTCCGGTCTCTGTCTCTCGCATATCGCTTTGGATCGTCCCGTGTCTGAACTTTCCGGTGGCGAGAGGCGCAAGACGGCGCTCGCAGGCGTGCTGCTTCGCGGCGTGGACATCTTGCTGCTTGATGAACCGACCAACAACCTCGATCTGCCGGCGCTCCTCTGGCTCGAGAAATATCTCAGCCGTTCTGCTGCGACCTGTCTTATCGCGTCGCATGACCGGCGTTTCCTCGACAATGTCGTCGAGCGGGTCGTCGAGCTTGATTGGTTCAAGCGCGATGCGACGATGTACACCGGCGGCTGGACCGAGTATGCCGGGATGAAGGCGCACGCACACCGTCGTCACAAAGAACAGTATCGTATGCAGCAGGAAGAGCGTGATCGGTTGTACGAATCGAAAGAGCAGAAGATGGATTGGGTGGAGCGCGTGAAGAACAAGAAGGCTCCGGATCATGACAAGTTCACGTCTAACTACAAGAAGGAGCGCGCGACCAAGAAGTTTACCAATTCTGCCAAGGCGCTCGAGGGACGTGAGAAGCGTCTTGATGACGTGGAGAGGCCGCTCGAACGCGTGCCGCTCGTCATTCCGCTCAAGCCGAAGGCTGAGATCGGTATGGACGATATCGCTCTCAAGGGTGTGCATTTTGGATACAAGAACGGATTCCAGGGCGGACCGACCAGCCTCGATATCGCGTACGGCACGAGGATTTCTATCCTGGGTGACAATGGCGTCGGCAAGTCGACGCTCCTCAAGACCATCGCGGGGGAGATTAAGCCGCTCTCAGGTGAAGTCGCCTTGGGTGGCGGTGTCGTCTTCGGCTATCTCATGCAGGAGCATGAGAACATCGCTTCCGAGGACAAGATTTCTGAGATCTTCAAGAAGCGTCTCGATATCTATGACCGCGACGAAGTCATGATGCATCTCACGCGTTTTCAGTTTCCGCCGGACGTGCTCGATGACAAGGTATCCTATCTCAGCCCGGGCGAGCGTGTGCGGCTCATTCTTTCTTTGCTTTCTGCACTTGGGGCCAACGTGCTGGTACTTGATGAGCCGACCAACCATCTCGATCTCGAGACTATCGAAGCGCTCGAAGAATCGCTCGAGCTCTATCCTGGCACGATCCTCCTCGTCACGCACGATCGCTACTTCCTCGAGAAGATGCGGATCGATCGCTATCTCATGCTTTCTTCGGATGGTGTTCTCTCGCCGGTCGAGAGCTACGAGGCCTACGCGGCTTCTACGTTACCCAAGGCCGACCGCATCCTCAAGCGTCTCGAATAGTCTTTGAGGAGCCTTTTTTCGGTTTGACAAAAGCCTTTTCCAGAGGTATTTTTTAGGTATCATCGTTCTTTGGAAGGGGCTATCACATGAAAACGTGTGACGGATTCATGGAGTGCGGTATCGTGGCGATGCCCGAAGGGTCGTTTGTTTTGAGACTTTGCGGCATAGGTGCATCGATACCGATTACGGCGCAGTATTTCGGTCCTGTTTCTGTGCGGCCGATGAAGCATAAGGCCTTCGGTGATCAGGACGATCCATCGCGAAGGGTCGAGATCGAAGGATGGTTTCGCCGTCGCCGTCGCCGGACGTTTTTCGAATGGATACAGCGGCTTCCGCGTGAACAGTGCGAAGAAATCGGTCCGGAAATATCGGTCAGGATCGAGTGCTACCCGTATCGAGAGAGCGGTCCCAAAGGGACCATACACCCGATATGAGGTCATTTCCTCACATACGCAGCCGAGAACGAACTTCTTGGCTGTATTTTTTTGAAAAATCCCTCAGATTTGCCTCTTGTAGCGCTTTCCGATATACTTTTACGTATATGAAACAGCACATACGTCTCCGCTGGCAGTTCGGCTGGGTACTTTTTCTCGGCTTGGTCTGCGGCATCATCTCATATCCTCAGGCGGTGAAATTCATCCCGCCGCTTTTTTCGGCGCTCGATAGTTGGAAAGTCAACGAAGGTCTCGACCTGCAGGGTGGCATCCATCTCGAATACGCTGCCGATGTTTCGCAGATTGCGTCCGACAAGCAACAGGCTGCGCTTTCGGCTGCCGAGGCGGTCATTGAGCGTCGCGTCAACGCGTTCGGCGTGGGCGAACCGCTCGTCCAGCTGTCACGTTCAGGATCGGAGCATCGCATCATCGTCGAGCTGCCAGGTATCAAGGATATCGAGCAGGCGAAGAAGATGATCAAGGAGACACCATTCCTTGATTTCCGTGAGGAGGCAGGTGACGAGGCGAACGCACAGTTCGATGCGATGAACGCGCAGACGAAGGTCGAGGCCGCGAAGGATCTGGCCCGTGCCAAGAGCGGCGCCGATTTTGCAGCGATGGCCAAGGAGCTGAGTCAGGACCCTGGATCCAAGGACCAGGGCGGCGAGCTCGATTTTTATAAGAAAGACGATTTGGATGCAGCGTTTTCTGCAACCCTCTTTGATCCGAGCTTTCAGGCCGGTACTATTTGGCCGGAGCTCGTAGAGAGCCAGTTTGGCTGGCATATCATCAAGAAGCTCGAAGAGCGTGGTGAAGGCGATGCCAAGGAGATCAAGGCGGCTCATATTCTCTTTATCAAGCATTCCGTCGCCATGTACCCTGATCTCGCCTGGAAGGCGACCGGCCTTTCTGGTAAGAACCTGAAGGACGCATTCGTGGATTTCCAGAGCCAGGGCATGGGGGCACCGCAGATCGCGCTCCGTTTCGATGATGAGGGCACGCAGTTGTTCGCGGATATCACCAAGCGCAATGTCGGCAAACCAGTTGCTATCTTCCTCGATGAAGAGATTATCAGCCAGCCGACCGTGCAGAACGAGATCGTTGCCGGCCAAGCCGTCATCACGGGCAACTTCACCATGCAGACGGCCAATGACCTCGTGAAGCGGTTGAACGAAGGTGCACTGCCGGTACCGATCACCCTGGTCGGCCAGCAGTCCGTCGATGCGTCGCTCGGCGAGGCAGCTCTCAAGCAGAGCTTGTTCGCCGGTCTCGTGGGGCTTGGTGCTGTCGCGGTCTTCATGGTTTTCTACTATCGCTTGCTCGGTGTGGTCGCGGTCTTCGCGCTTCTCCTCTATACAGCGATGCTCCTCACGCTTTTCAAGCTCTCGGCTTTCACACCGTTTGGCATTACCGTGACGCTTTCTGGTATTGCGGGCTTCATCCTTTCGATCGGTATCGCGGTCGATGCGAACGTGCTCATCTTTGAGCGCACCCGAGAAGAGCTCTCCTATGGCAAGGGTGTCATCAAGTCCATCCGTGAAGGTTTCCGCCGCGCCTGGCCGAGCATCCGCGATGGCCACGTCTCGACGCTCATCACGACGCTCATCCTGATTGGCTTTGGTACTGGCTTCGTGAAGGGCTTTGCGGTCATCCTGGGGCTCGGCGTGCTCCTCTCTCTCTTCACAGCGGTCGTGCTCGTCCGTATCACGACGACCTTCCTCGCCGATGAATGGATGGAGCGCCACGCGAAGCTTCTCGTTTCTCCCAAGAAACCTCTTGAATAACCCTATGCTGCAGATCATCCAAAAGAGGAAATACGCGTACATCGCCTCCGGGTTTTTGACCGCGGCGAGCATCGCGCTCATCGCCGTCTGGGGGCTTCATTTCGGCATTGATTTCAAGGGTGGTACGCTCATGGAAGTGCGCTTCTCGGAAGGCGTGTCTGTGGAGGCTCCGCAGGTGATCGAAAGCCTGGCCGATTTGTCGCTCAATAGTCTGACGGTCCAGCCGACCGATGGCAATGGCATGCTGCTCCGCTACCTCGCATCCGATGACAATGGCAACGAGCAGGTGCTTGCGAAGCTTAAGGGCTTCGATCCGAAGGTGACGCAGATTCGCACCGACTTCATCGGCGGTTCCGTGTCGGACCAGATCAAGAAGAATGCTCTCTATGGCATCGCACTCTCGATCATCGGCATCGCGCTCTATATCGCTTGGGCGTTCCGTCGTGTGTCCGGTATCGTCACGTCGTGGGAATACGGCCTGGGAGCAGTCATTGCGCTCGCACATGATATCGTCATCGTCATCGGACTCTTCGTGCTCCTCGGTCGCTACTACGGCATCGAGGTCGGTGTCCCGTTCGTCGCGGCGCTCCTCACTATCCTTGGCTATTCCGTGAACGACACCATCGTCGTCTACGATCGCGTCCGCGAGAACCTGCTCCGCTCGCGCAAGGGGGAGGATTTCGAAGTGACGGTCAATCGCTCGCTCAACGAGACACTTGGTCGTTCCATCAATACGTCCATGACGGTTATCATCACACTCATCGCCATCGTGCTCTTCGGCGGTGAGAGCATCAAGTACTTCGGCGTCGCGCTCCTCGCGGGCGTGGCTTTTGGTACCTATTCGTCCATCTATATCGCTTCGGCGCTCCTCGTCACGCGGTACCGGATGAAGACCTCGAAGTAATGTATCGTGTATCCGGTATCATGTAGCATGTATAGAATGCTTTCCGGATCGATACATAATACGTAATACGATATACATAATACTTTTCTGATATGAAATGGAATCCTTTCAAAAAATCCGATAGCGCCGATAAGCAGACTGACGACCTTCCAAGCATTCCTGGCGGTCCGGATGTCGAGAAGATGGGCATGCTACAGAAGATCGCTTATAAGCGTTTCCTCAAGATGAGCCCGACTGAGCGCGAGAAGGTGATGAAGAAGGCACTTACGCCGAAGAACGTCGCCAAACATAAGGATGAGATCCTGGCATCGCTTGAGGCCATGCGCAAGAACCGCCAGATTTCCGATGATCAGTACCGTCTCGCCAAAGCGAAGTTCGGACTCAAATAGTATTTCGTATCCCGTATATCGTATGTCGGAAGAGAATGCTCCGAAAATTCGGTCGTTCACTGATTTGCGCGTATGGCAAAAGGGGCATAGGTTCGTTGTTGATATGTACCGGGTTACGAAGGATTTTCCTCGAGAGGAAATGTTCGGTCTTACTTCCCAGATACGGAGAGCAGCCGTTTCGTTCACTTCGAATATAGCCGAAGGTTTTCGCCGGCAATCTCAGAAAGAGAAAAGACAGTTTTATGCGATAGCGTTTGGGTCGTTGACAGAAGTTCAGAATCAGCTTCTTATCGCGAGAGACGTTGGATATCTTTCGAAAAAAGAGTTCGATGCTTTGGCTGCCGAGACCGTTGAGTTGAGTAAGATGATAACCGGACTCATGAAGTCGGCCGGCGAATGAGCTGGCCATCCCGATATACGATATGCTGTATACGGATACCTTCGCTGGAGATTGGTTTGTGTAATCATAGGAAAATCGTTTATGGATAAGAGAATCGAACAGGTAGATGAGCTTCTGACCCGCGGCGTGGCCGAGGTGATCGGACTTGATCATCTCAAGAAACGTCTGCTCGCAGGCGAAGCGCTTCGTGTGAAGTTTGGCGTCGATCCGACTAGCCCGAATCTTCATATCGGACGTGCGGTCGTGCTCCTCAAGCTCCGCGATCTCCAGCGGCTCGGCTGCAAGATCGTGCTCATCGTGGGAGATTTCACTGGTGTGATCGGTGATACGAGCGACAAGGAGAGTGAGCGTCCGATGCTCGCGGCTGATGCGATTGAGGCCAACATGAAGGGCTACATCGCGCAGATGGGCAAGCTCATCGATATCGACCAGGCCGAAGTGCACTACAATTCCACGTGGCTCTCGACGCTTGGTTATGAGGATATCGGCACGCAGGCGGATGCCTTTTCGCTCGCTGAGTTCATTTCCCGCGACAATATTCGCCGCCGTCTGGATGCCGGCAAGCGCGTCTCGCTTCGTGAGGTGCTCTATCCGCTCATGCAGGGATTCGATTCGATTGCGGTCAATGCGGACGTCGAGCTCGGCGGTACTGATCAGCGCTTCAACCTCCTCGCCGGCCGGACACTTCAGGAGAAGCATGGGCAGGAGCCGCAGGATATCATGATGACCGATCTTATTCTTGGCACCGACGGCCGTAAGATGAGCTCGAGCTGGGGCAACACGATCAATCTGCTCGATGTACCGAACGATATGTTTGGCAAAGTGATGAGTATCCCGGATGAACTAATCATGGAATACTTCGTGCACTGCACGCGCGTGTCGATGACGGAGATTGCAGCAATGGCTGAGGAGATCGTAACGGGCGCCAATCCGCGCGATGCCAAGGTGCGCCTCGCGAAGGAGATCGTCGCGCTTTACCATGGCGCCGATGAGGCAGCGAAGGCTGAGGCGTATTTCATCGAGACGTTTTCCAAGGGTGTGGTACCGGAGGATATCGCCGAGGTCAAAGCTGAGGCAGGCGAGAAGCTGATTGAGGTGATCGTCCGGGTCGGTCTCGCGACGAGCAATGGTGATGCGCGCCGCAAGGTGGAGCAGGGCGGTGTCTCGATCGATGGCGAGCGGGTCGCTGATCCGCAGGCGGTCGTCGCAGTGGAGTATGCCGGCAAGGTCATGAAGGTCGGCAAGAAGGACTTCGTCCGCATCGTGGTATAATAGAAATGTTTTTAATCTTAACTTCAGCACTATGAAGAAGGTTGTCATCGTGGTGGTAGTCGTGCTCGCGCTGATCGTCGGCGGTGGAGTCTGGTTCGTCATGAAGGCCAAGCAAGCGCTCAATGAGCATGGCATCGAGGTCGGCAAGAACGGCGTGTCGGTCGATGTGAACGGTACCAAGGTTGATATATCCAAGGAGAACGGTGGTTCGATCAAGGATAGTCTCACGAACATGCTATCCGGATCGGCGGCTGTGAAATGCGCGGTCGAGGATGAAGAAGGCAAGTACACCGTCACTGCCAAGATGGGCAATGTGAAGATCGACGGTATCGGCTATGCCGCACCGGGCGTCCCGGGGACGGATGAAAAGGACAAGAAGGGTACGATGATTGTCACCCCTGAGATGTTCTACATGTGGAGCGGCAAGGAGGGTATGAAGTGGAACGTGAAGGAGATGGAGGCGCTCAACAAGAAGATGGGTGGCGAGAACGCCGCGGTGCAGGAACCGGAAGCGTCCGACTGGTCCGATTGGGCTAAGAGCATGGAAGCTTCGGGTGCCAAGTATGATTGTTCTCCGTCCGTCGTGACCGATGCTGATTTTACTCCGCCAGCGGATGTACAGTTCCAGGATTTTGGTGAGTTCATGAAGCAGTTCGGTGCTGGTGTGCAGGCGCATGCGGAATCACAGATGGATTTCGGTGCTGCCGGACAGGTAGACCTGTCGCAGATGGGCGCCTTCCCGCAATAGTCTTTCTAGAGAATCGCAGCCCCGCACTTTCCGAAAGTGCGGGGTTTTTTGACCGGGAAAGGCGGTTCGAGGTACAATACGGGGGTGATTAATCGCCGAAAATCCTATGATACAGGAAAAGATTGCCTCTATCCTTGAAGCCGGAAAGCAGGCCTTGGAAGCGGCCAAAACGGAAGCTGGGCTCGCAGCATGGGAGACGGAGTATCTCGGCCGCAAGAGCGAGTTGAATGAGATACTGAAAGGCCTCAAGGATCTGTCGTCGGAAGAGAAGCGCGTCGTTGGACCAGCTGGCAACCAGGCCAAGCAGGAGCTCTTTGGGGCGCTTGCCCGCTATCGTGAGGAATTGTCCGAAAAGAATGCTGATTGGAGTGCGGAAGCGATCGATGTCACCGCTCCTGGTCGTCCGGTCGCGCGCGGCCATCTGCATCCCATCACCCTGATCGAGCATGAGATCGAGGATATCTTTTCGTCGATGGGGTTCTCTATTGCTGACGGACCGGAGGCTGAGACCGAGCATTACAATTTTGATGCGCTCAATGTGCCTGCCGATCATCCGGCGCGCGATATGCAGGATACGTTTTGGCTCAAGTCAGTCAACAGTCAACAGCGAACAGCCAGCAAAAAAGCGAATCGGGAGAGGTACGTCATGCGTACTCATACCTCGCCAGTCCAGGTCCGCTATATGGAGACACACAAGCCGCCATTTCGGATCGTTATCCCGGGCCGCGTGTTCCGCAATGAGGCGACCGATGCATCGCATGAGCATACTTTCCATCAGTTCGAGTGTCTGATGGTCGGCAAGGAAGGCGAAGTGAGCGTCGCGACGTTCAAGCATGTTGCTGAGACTTTCTTTACAGCTTTCTTCGGTGAGAAGGTGGTCATCCGTCTGCGACCCAGCTTCTTCCCGTTCACTGAACCGTCATTTGAATTCGATATCAGCTGCATCCTCTGCGGTGGGAAGCCTGCCCGAAACCCTTCGCATGGCGATGGGGGCGGGGGCTGCCCGACGTGCAAGCAGACCGGCTGGCTTGAGATTGGTGGTGCCGGCATGGTCAATCAGAAGGTCTTCGAGGCGGCTGGTTACAAGCGCGGAGCGCACCAGGGCTTCGCGTGGGGCTTCGGTGTGACGCGTCTTGCGATGATGAAGTACAAGATTTCCGATATCCGCCTGCTCATGTCCGGCGACCTCCGATTTATAAGACAATTTTGATCAGTTTTTCTGTTAACGAGTTAACGCGTTCACGCGTTGGAAGATAAGAAATAAACCCGTTAACCCGCAACTCGTTAATGCACGAACCGAGATTATGAAATATTCCTATCGCTGGCTGAAAGAATTGAGCGGCACCAAGAAATCCGCTGACCAGATCGCGAAACTCCTCATGACGCATGCGTTTGAGGTGGAGGGGATGGAGCGGTTCTCGCTCGGCTTGGATGGTGTGACGATCGGCCAGGTAGTTGGTCTTGAGAAGCACCCGGATGCCGATCGGCTCCGTGTCGCTCAAGTGATGTTTGGCAAGAAGGATACCCGCCAGATCGTCTGTGGTGCGCCCAATCTCGCTCTTGATCAGAAGGTAGCGGTGGCGCTGCCGGGCGTCGTGCTGCCGGGTGGAGAAATCAAAAAAGCGGTCATCCGCGGCGTTGAGTCGAACGGCATGATCTGCTCGGAAGCCGAGATGGGTCTGGGAGATGACCAGGGCGGCATCCTGGTTTTGCCGGAGGATGCACCGGTTGGTGCGCTCTTTGCCAAGCATTTCGGACTCGAGGATACCATCATCGAAGCCAAGATATTGCCGGACCGCGGATCCGATGCGCTTTCCTATCAGGGGCTCGCGCGTGAGATCGCTGCGCTCGACGGCTATGCGCCGCATTTCATCGAAAAGAAGGCCAAGGCATTGCGCATCCCGTCATACAATCGTGCTCCGAAGGTTGTCATCGCCGACAAACTCCGTTGCCCGCGCTATATCGGCCTCTCGTTCAAGGGTGTCACGGTCGGGGAGTCGCCACTTTGGTTGAAGGCCCGCCTCATCCTTTCTGGGCTTCGTCCGATCAACAACATCGTGGACGTCACGAACTATCTCATGCTGCTCACGGGCCAGCCGATGCATGCCTTCGATGCGGCGAAGCTTTCTGGAGCGGTGACAGTGCGCCGTGCCAAGAAGAACGAGAAGCTTGTCATCCTTACGGGGGAGACCAAGAAGCTCTGTGAAGACGATTTGGTCATCGCCGATAGCAAGAAGGTGGTCGCGCTCGCAGGTGTGATGGGCGGCCAGGATACGGGCGTCACGGAAGCCACCAAGGATATCTTCCTCGAGGTCGCGAACTTTGAGAGCTCTTCAGTCCGCCGTACCAAGACCCGGCACAATCTGCCGACCGATGCGAGCTACCGTTTCGAGCGCAATCTCGATCCCAATCTCGCGTCCGTAGCAGCCGGAGAAGCCGCCGCGCTCATCGGAGCACTCACCGGAGGCAAGCTTTCCGGTATGCGCGACACCTATCCGCGGAAGGTATTGCCGTGGAAGATTGCTTTGTCGCTCGCTCGCGTAGGGAATGTGCTCGGCGCTCCGTTGCCACTTTTCGAAGCGGTGCGGTATCTGGCTCTTCTCGGACTCCAGGTGAAGAAAGTTTCGGGCAAGGATGTCCTTTCGGTCACGGTGCCGACACGCCGTCCGGATCTCCGCGACGAATGGGATCTGATCGAGGAGATTGGCCGTATGCGTGGTTATGACAAGATTGCGCCGGCTGCTCCGCTTCTGCCGCTCACGCCCGCTTCGGAAAATCCAGCCAAACGATTCGCTCGCTCCGTGAAGGAGTATCTCGCGAACGCTGGTTTTGATGAGGTCATGACGTATTCTTTCTATGGCGACAAGGACCGCGTGGCCGCGCGTCTGTCGGAAGAGGGGCATCTCGCGCTCGAGAATCCGATGAATCCTGATCAGCAGCTCCTCCGCATGACGCTTCTGCCGACGCTTCTCCGCAAGGTTCGTGAGAATCTCCGTCATATAGGCGCATTCGATTGCTTCGAGTGGGAAAGCGCTTTTTCCAAGGCTCCGAAGCGCGGAGCGATCGATGAGCGGAAGATGCTCGCGCTCGCGACGGTGCTCGCCGAAAAAGGCGCCAAGGGTGATGCCTTCTATGCGCTCAAAGGAAAGGTACAGGCACTTCTCGGAGCGATGCGTGTCACGGGAGTCTCGTTCGTTCCGCTTGCGGATGCTTCTTCGCTTACTGCTTCAGTGATGCTCCATCCGACTCGTGCCGCTCTTATCATGGCCGGCGATCGGATCATCGGTGTGGCAGGGGAACTTCATCCTTCTGTTGCCAAGGCTTTCAATCTCGATGCCCGGGTGGCCTGCGCTGAATTCGACGCGGAGGCGCTTCGCCTGTCAGTCGATGACAAGATGGTCTATGAACCGCTTCGGCGTTTCCCGTATGCGATGCGTGATATCTCACTCGTCTTTCCGGAGGGGGCGACCGTAGGCGAAGTCGAGCAGATGTTGTCCGAGGCCGGCGCGCCGCTCCTTGGCAGGCATGAGCTGTTCGATATCTACGGCGAAGGGAAGGGGAAGAGTCTGGCGTTCCACCTCTTCTTCGGGGCTTCGGACCGTACTATCACGAACGACGAGGCGGATAAGGCTTTCGACCGGATAGTGGCCGAAGCCGACAAGCGATTCGGGGCAAAACTGAAGCAATAGTAGTCCCGCACTATCTTTTTTCGGATATGTATTATGTGTATGTAATACAGAATGAGAAGGACGAGCTTTATTATGGCTTTACTTCCGATTTAAAAAAACGGATGCGAGAACATAATGAAGGAAGCACGTTTTCTACAAGAGGATTTTTGTGGCGTCTTGTCTATTACGAAGCGTATCTTTCGAAGAAAGATGCTATGACGAGAGAACGTAGCATGAAGCGATATGGCCAAGCGCTCGGGCATCTGAAGAATAGGATAAAGGCTTCATTAAAAGAAAAAAGATAGTGCGGGATTGCAAGAATAGCATTTTTGTGCTATAATTAGTTGTTTGCAGTACCTTTTCATGACAGATCGGATCATCGCGCGATCCCTCACATGAAATGACATGGCCAGTCCGCTGGCTCTTTAGGGACGATGTGTAAGTAAAAAAGCTATTACTTCGCACAAAACGTTCTCTTGGATGCAAACAAACAAGTTTGTTGTGTCATTTCATGTGAGGGAAGTGAGGAAAGTCCGGACACTCAGCCGCCGAAAGGCGGCACGGGTAGCAGGTAACGCCTGTCAGCCGATGCATGGCATCGGAAGTTCCAAGAGACAAGTTCCAAGAAACAAGGAATATCCAATATTCAATGACCAATGATCAAGGCGGAGCAGTATTCCGAAATTGTGATTTGAGAGTTGGAGATTGTATCTTATTTGTATCTTGTAGCTTGAGGCTTGGTGATTCCGCTGCCATGCAGCGGCAGAGGTGCGAACAGTGACGCCGAAGCCGAAAGGCCGAGGATCCCTTCGGGGATAATTCCGTTGGAAGGCGGAAGTGAAACGGCTAAATCCTTACTTGGGTGCAAGGCCGCGTCTCGGCGTAAGCCGAGAAGAGCCGCAAAGATCTTCCTGGCGACAGGAAGGCAAGAGAAATGATGGTCATCCCTCACATGAAATGACATAGCCAGTCCGCTGGCTTCTTGAGGACCATTGTGTAAGCAGGCAGAATCAGCCATGTGCATGATGCGTTCTCTCGGATGCAAACAAACAAGTTTGTTGTGTCATTTCATGTGAGGGAGACAGAATCCGGCTTATAGATCTGTCATGAAAAGGTATTAGAATAACAGGGTATAGGGGAAAGGGCTTAGGGTATAGTCAAAAAATCTAAACCCTACTATCTATATCCTGTCCTCTAAACCCTATCCCCTAAACCCTAACCCCTGTTTACAATGAAGCGTTCCGAAATATTCTTCAGCGCTATTCAGGTGCCAGTCGATCTCATTGTGATTGTGCTGGCGGCTATTTCTGCGTATTACCTGCGCAGCTGGGAACCTGTCCGGCCGTTCTTGTCGCCGGTCTTCAATCTTTCTTTCGAGGATTATTTCCGTTTTGCGGCGACGGTCTCGCCGTTTTTCCTGCTCGTCTACGCGATCGAGGGGCTGTATACCATGCGTGTCACCCGCAGCTTCTGGCGCGAGGTATCGAGCATCTTCCGGGCGACGTCGCTCGGTCTCATTATCCTTATCATCGCGGTCTTTCTCAAGCGCGAATGGTTTTCTTCGCGTTTCGTCATTCTGGCAGGGTGGGGGTTGGCTGTGGCCTACGTCGTCTTCGCGCGCTATCTCATCCAGCGGGCCCAGAAGTGGTTCCTGGTGAATCGTGGTATTGGCGTCCATCGTGTCTTGCTCATCGGCTACAACGACAAGATGCGGCTGCTCCGCATGCGCCTCGACCATGACAAGACGCTCGGCTACCGTGTGGTCGACCAAATTTCCGACGCCAGTCTGACGCACATCAAGGAGATCCGTCAGATGAAGGGTGTCGATGAGATCGTTGTGGGCGATCCGTCGCTTACCGATGATGAGCAGGAGAAGCTTTTCGATTTCTGCCAGATCAACAATGTCGCTTACAAATACTATCCGACGACGCTCCAGACGCAGCGTTTCTCTATGCGCATGTTCCAGGGCGAGCCGATCATCGAGTTCGAGCATACGCCGCTTGATGGCTGGGGCAAGGTGCTCAAGCGTGCCTATGACATCGTCGCCGGCTTCGTCCTGACGGTGCTTTTTTCCCCGATCATGCTCGTCATCGCCATCCTCATCAAGCTTGAGGATCCGGATGGTCCGATCATCTACAAGAACGAGCGTATCGGCGAGAACGGCAAGAAATTCTTCGTCTACAAGTTCCGCTATATGCAGTGGAAGTATTGTGTCACCAAGGACAATCCGAAGATGAAAGAAGCAATCGCCTTCGAGAAAGAGCTCATCGCGAAGCACAATACCCGTGAAGGTGGTATCCTCTACAAGATCAAGGATGATCCGCGCAAGATGCGGGTCGGTGCGTTCATCGAGCGTTTCTCACTCGACGAGTTCCCGCAGTTCTTCAATGTCCTGAAGGGGGATATGAGCCTCGTGGGGCCGCGGCCGCACCAGGAGCGCGAAGTGGAGCTCTACAAAGAGTACCATCGCCGCCTCCTCACCATCAAGCCGGGCGTGACCGGTATGGCGCAGGTCTCCGGCCGCTCCGACCTCGCCTTCGAGGATGAGTACCGTCTCGACGTTTTCTACATCGAGAACTGGTCGCTTTGGCTTGATATCATCATCTGTTTCAAGACCGCCGGTGCGCTCCTCCGCCGCCGGAAGAATGGCCATGGGAAGTAGGAATGGTATTTAGTATCATGTAGTATGTATTTTGTATGCGGGCCTCAGGGCCCGCTTTTTTTCTGTCATTCTGAGCCCGCCAAAGGCGGGTAGACTCCACGAAGAATCTCGTAGTTATATTGTCATTCCGGACTTGATCCGGAATCTAGGTTTTTAGTGAGTTCAATAATTCAAAACGCTTGACAGACCCAGCAAAACACTTCTTTCTAGGTGTATAATAAAAGCAGATACTTTTGTATCTGGTATTTTGTAGTATGTATATTATGTATGATCCAATACCTCTTTGGCTTTAAGAACTTTATAACTTTATAAACTTTCAAGCATATGTTGCTACTGAAATGGTTAGTCAGCACTCTTGCGTTCCTCGCGCTGCCACACATCGTGCCGGGCATTTCAGTCGAGGGTTTCGGGACAGCGCTCGTCCTCGCACTCTTTTGGGGGCTTATGAATATCACGATCAAGCCGATCCTGACAATTCTCACGCTGCCAATCAATCTTCTTACCTTCGGTATCTTCACCTTCGTCGTCAACGGCTTCCTGCTCTGGCTCCTCGCGGGCATTATCAAGGGCTTCGCCGTGAAGGGCTTCTGGATCGCCGTCCTGGGTGGCCTGGTCCTCTCCGCCATCCACACGCTGACGCATTGGGCGCTCAGCCATCATCCAAGCGAATGATAAGCAAAACAAAGGTGTCAGGCGATTCGTCGCCCGGCACCTTTTTCTAAGAGGTCGTAAAAAATAATTAAAATAGCACATAAAATTATGATTATATCTGGATCTGAAATTGATATAGTTATCACTTCTTTCGCGTATCTGTTTCTTTTGATTGTGGCAATAGCGTGGCTTGTAGTCTGTTTTCGTCGGGATAAACGTTACATCGGATTGTTGGGTGCCTCTATTCTTCTGAACGTGCTGTCTTTTCTATATTTTCTTGGGAAAACCCCATATTGGATCGGGTATTTTAATCTTTTTATATGGCCAGTTTTAAATATCGTCTTCGTTCTTAGATATTTTTTGCAGAAAAATAATTAAGATGTTTGAAATATGCTCAAAAAAATAATTTTTGTAGCATTTATAATGGTGGTTCTTGTGGGAGCCGTCGTTCCTTTTTCTGTTGATTTTACGCTTCTTTATTCTTCAGCTGATGATGAATATACTGAGATTCTTGAGGATACTGAATGGTCTGGCGAGATGACTATCGGTGGTTATGTTTGGATTGATCCAGAAGCTACACTAACCATAAAGAAAGGTTCCGTACTTATAATCAAGGGTGGAACTTTTTTTGATGTGAATGGGAAGATTTCTTTTGATGGGACAGTTAAGGATCCGGTGGTGATACGGAAAGAATCGTCTGGTTCAAACGAGGGATATTCGATCGCCGCTAATGGAGCTGGTCGTATAAATATTCGTAATGCTGATATAAGCGGTGGCGGTAGTGCAATAGATGCTGTTCTTGTAAAAAGGAAGCGATCCTTTTTACAAACCGTATTTGCGACGATATTTTATTCTGGAGCAATCAGCGTTCATGATAGTGGATCGTTTGTCGCCGAAGGAGTGAATTTTCATGATAATACTGTCGCTGTCCATGTTGATCGAAATGAGTATTCTTATAATGATGATGTTGTCGTGAATCGGTCTAAGTTTTCGGACAATGTTTATGATGTAGTAAATGTCGATTCGGCGCAGTTTGATTTTCGATATAACTGGTGGGGTAATGTGTCTGGTCCGGAATCATGTTTGGATTCCGAGGAATGCGGGTCAAGACAGTTTAAAAAAATTAGAGGGGATGCGAATATCACTGACTGGGCAAAAGAAGAAGATTTCAGAGACCCAGTGATTATTGTACCTGGTATTGTCGGATCTACCATGAAAGATGGGAAATTAGAGTTGGATCAAATACTCCATACCTACGATAATCTTTACGCGTCTTTCGTTGCTAATGGTTATCTACAAGAGAAGAATCTTTTTGTCTTTCCATATGAATGGCGTGATAGCAATATAGATAACGCAGTGCTTCTTAAGGAAAAAATAGATGAAATAAAGCAATCCATGCATTGGCCAAAAGTTGATATCGTAGCTCATTCTATGGGCGGGCTTTTGACAAGACAATATCTCGAGTCTGGTGGGTATCAACAGGATATTGATCAGCTGATAACAATAGGCACTCCGCAGAGGGGCTCTCCGGCGGCATATTTGACGTGGGGCGGCGGAAAAATCGGCCCGAGTTTTTCTGATATTATTGTGGGGCTTATTTTTGATCAAGAAGCCAGAAAGAATGGGTACAAGGATATATTTGATTACGTCAGGAATCGGCCCATACTTTCAGTTAAAGAACTTCTACCAGAATATAGCTATCTTCATGATGCGTTAAATAGTGACGAAACAAGGGTGTACCCATCCAATTATCCGAGAAATGAATTTCTTGAGAATCTCAATGTTTTACAAAATAAAGAACACTTGGATGATGTTGAATTTAGTAAAATTGTAGGTAATATAAGGGATAATAAAACCATTTCCGGTATACGAACCGTAAATAATGGAAATTATGCCATAGGAGAGCCATGGGAGCACGGATATCCGATTGGATTCGAAATACCCGCTGGTGATAGGGGGTTGTTGTTTGGTGATGGAGACGGTACTGTTCCATTGGAATCAGCGAGGTATTTAGATGGAATTTATAATATCGAACTTGATTCTAGTCATAGAAGCCTTCCTACGGATGCCCAGAGTGATGTTTTGAGTATTTTAACTGGAACATCGCCGGAAATTATTGTGGATAGGGGGATAGTGGAAGACATTCTTATCGCTCGTGCTTTTTCTCCTATTGATATCCAGATTATTTCTCCCTCAAAGAAAAGGATTGGTAAGAATTTTGAGACGGGAGGCGTATATGATGAGATTCCTGGTGCATATTACACCGGATACGATACGAAATCTGAGTTCATTACCATCCCTAATCCAGAAGATGGAGAATACAAGATTTTGACTCGGGGGACGGACACTGGAAGCTATCGTATAGAAGTGGCTAAAATTGTTGAGGATGGAGATGGCAGCACGAAGGAGTCCGCAGTGTCATTCGCCGGAACGGCCGTTTTGGATGCGGAAGAGGAGACAGTCGTGATGGTTGAAGGTGATGAGGTATTTTCTGGCGGGATAAAAGATGAAACCGCTCCGATAACGACAGCCTTGCTCTCTGGTACCCAAGGAACGAGCGGCTGGTATACGGGTGAGGTGATGGTGGCGTTCTCGGCTACGGACAATGATGGCGGCAGTGGCATCGACAAAACTGAATACTCTCTCGATAACGGAGTAAATTGGATTGCATACGCCGACCCATTTACAATTTCGACCGAGGGCACAACGACCTTCCAATATCGTTCCATCGACGAAGCCGGTAATCAAGAAGAAGCGAAGACGGAAATCATTAAGATCGATAAAACTAAGCCGATTATCACGGGAACAACTCTTTCAGTGGCCGATGCGAACGGATGGAATACTACTGATGTTGAGGTGCGTTTTACCTGTACCGACAGCGGACTGAGCCAGTCCGGTATCGAGACAGACACGGTGGCAGGTGGCACTCTGACATCAGAAGGAAAAGGGCAATCATTGACGAATACAGGGGTATGTACTGACAAGGCAGGTAACCAGGCTGCTCCAACAACCGTATCGGGTATTAATATCGACAAAGCCTCCCCTGAAGCGAAAATATCCTTCAATCCAACCACGCAGAAGCTTGATATATCAGGAACAGACAATCTTTCAGATGTTTCCGTCATCATCCTCGAAAAACAAGAACTGACACCAGCAAACAAGAAAGTAAAGAAGATCAAAGACTGGTTCTCTCGTTGGCACAACAGGCATAAGAAGGACCTCCCAGATATGCTTGCTACCATCACAGATCAATCTGGCCGCACTACAGCACTTTCTTTTGAGAAGCGGGAGAACAAAGGCAGTATCTTTGCCCACCTGCTTTCCTTGGAGTATGATGGAGGAGAGGAAAAGATCCTGAATGAAGCTTCCCTCGGCTACGCCTGGCATACGGATAAGAGAGGGCGCTACATTGATTTCTCCTCATCTCTCTCCGTAGAAGATTCCCGCCTCATGTCTACGTATCTTCAGAGGCAGGATAGAACAATCATTCTAGAGCAGGTGAGGCGTCGTCTTCCGAAACTGACAAGCGAGGAGGGGATGGTGGTGCCGTATATGGAGAGTCAGAAAGGAAGTATTGGTATAAAGCATTAAAAGTAAGAAGATTAATTTAAAAAAAGTATGAGAAAAAATATATTTTTATTAGTGATGTTTGTTTGTGGACTGATTGGTATGGGAATTGATTATTTTAATTTAATAAATTTCCATTTAGGAGATGTGCTGTCGAATATCTCATTTTCTTTGATCGTAACTTCCATCATCATTTTTATTGGAAATGATTTGATGTTCCATTTCTGGCTCAAGTTTTTCTGTTGGTGGTTTGTGATCTCTGTGGTTTTTATTTTCATTTCTCCTGCGGGTATAGGTGGATTTTTTCCATCCATGTTTACAAAAGAGCTTGTTTCTTTGTGGGTGGGTATAGTCCTCGTTCTGATGAGCCTTTTCATGATTATTCGAGAATCTTATAAGTCTCGTAAACAGTAGGATGAAAAACCAAAACAAGGGCTTAAGTCCTTGTTTTTTTATGTACCGATAAAGCTGGCAACCAGGCCGTACCAGCGACTGTGTCGGGTATCAACATTGATAAAATCGCTCCAGAAGCCAAAATATCCTTCAATCCAACCACGCAGAAACTCGATATATCCGGCATGGATAATCTCTCGGATGTTTCCGTTGTTACTATCGACAAGCCCGAGATGAATTCTTCAAACAAGAAGGTGAAGAAAATCAAGGACTGGTTCTCCGTCTGGCATGGTAGGCACAAGAAGAACCTTCCAGATATGCTTGCTACCATCACAGACCAGGCTGGCCATACTACAGCACTTTCTTTTGAGAAGCGGGAGAACAAAGTCAGTATCTTTGTCCGCCTGCTTTCCTTGGAGTATGATGGAGGAGAGGAAAAGAGCCTGAAGGATGCTTCTCTCGGTTATGCCTGGCATACGGATAAGAGAGGGCGCTACATTGATTTCTTCTCATCTCTCTCCGTAGAAGATTCCCGTCTCATATCCACGTATCTTCAGAGGCAGGATAGGACAATCATTTTGGAGCAGGTGAGGCGTCATCTTCCGAAACTAATAAGCGAGGAGGGGATGATGGTGCCGTATATGGAGAGTAATGCAGGAGAGGCGGAGATAAAGTATTAAATAGAATAAAAAGTTTAAATCAAAAAGAGTATGACAAAAAAATGTGTTTTTGTTGTCACTTGCTTATATTTTGTATGTTGTAGTGCTCATGGTTATAAGCGCGAATTGTACGGTATCTCATGGCTGGTGCAATATTCGTGAGGATGACCCATTTGGTATGATAATCTTTATTTTCATGCCGTTCCTTCCGATGTTTTTCCTTTCCCTCATCACTTACAAAATGAAAGAAGAGGCCTTCCAGGCTTGGTTTCGCTTCGCTCTCTGGTTCGTGCCGATTATTATGGTTATGATGTATCTCCTGAATGGATCGGGACAAAGTGGAATGGGGATTAGTGGGGCGGTTTCTCGCTCATTCGATTTTCTTGTTATCAGTATCTTCTACGTTATTTTTATTGTAGTCTCTCTAATCAGGGTCGCTCTTGCGTACAAGCGGGCAAGGTAGAATTAGGAAACCAGGGGATTTCCCCTGGTTTTTTAATAGAGTCTATCTTGATACAGAGCTCCGTCTCAAGGAAAAATCTAGATTGAAAGCGGAGTATCGGAAACAGAAGAATGAGACAAAGATAACGGAGAAGGATAAGGAAGAAAAGACAAAGACCGTAATAACAAGGTCGGGTTTGGTGTCTGTCAATGTAGAGACGAAGGCGGGGGATATAATTTGGGGATATTAAATAATATTATTGAAATTTTTATGTTTAAAAAAATATTTGGAAGCGTAATTCTATCGTCTTGGGTGTATATTTTTTGGGCGCTTTCTTTGAGGAATGATTATCCATCGGCTTGCATCCCAATCGGTATTCAGGAATTGACGAATATATGCGAGGCCACAGCACAGTATCTGCTTGTCTTTGTGCCGATGGGTGTATTTTTTGTGATATTAGCTATTTGGAATAATGAGATATATAAAAAATGGGAGAAGTTCACACTTATATTTTTAGGATTATATTTTATTATATTTTTTGTGCTTACCCCAACGGACGCTCCTGATTTTGTTCCTTTTTATAAGGAAACAGTGGCTATTTGGGGAATGATACTGTATGCAGTAATATCTATGGTGCATATAGCGTACCTGAAATTAAAGAAGATCTGAAATTTTAAAACAAGGGCACCGCGGCCCTTGTTTTGGTATATACTGAAAGTAAATCCCACTATATCCCAAGGAAAGATGAGACCTGGATCATGGAGAAGTCCGAAACATTGAAGGATGACGACCAGGATGAAGAAAATAGGTGTGGCCATGACGAGAACGATAGATGCGGCGATGAGCATGAAGACAATGGTCGGCCAGTCAGAGTGAAACTTCCTGGTATGGTAATTCCGTATTTGGAGAGTGTTAAAGGGAGTGTGGGGATAAAATACTAAATAATAAAGCTAAATTTAATAATATGTCGACAAAAAAAATATACTAGTATTTTTGGGAGTTTTGGTACTAGCTGCTCTTTTTTCTACAGAAGAGTTGCAGTTTTGTTGGTTTATCGGATTAAGGGAATGCCCTATTCACTTGGATGATTCTCAGGAGTCGCTATTTTTTCCATTTATTGTAATGTTTTTTCTTTCCCTCATCACCTACAAAATGAAAGATGAAGTCTTTCAAGCTTGGTTTCGTTTCGCTCTTTGGTTTGTGCCGATCATCATGTTTTTCCAGTTCGTCTTCATGAATTCTAGCGGCGGAGGAAGCATCGGAAACAATGACTTCGCCATTTTCTTCACCTCGCTTTTCTATATCGCTTTCGTCCTCGTCTCTCTCATCAAGATCGTCCGGGCGTACAAGCGGACGAGATAGAATCAGAAAACAAGGGCTGTGGCCCTTGTTTTTTTGTTGGGGAGATAGGCAGGCCGGGCGCTTTTTGGATAGCGAGACCACCAGATGCGGGCTTGATGGATGCGGGGTTTTGTGATATAATATACGCAATGTTCTTTTTTGGCAGAAACGCTGTTTTTTCGGATTTTCCAGAAGGAGGGTAGGGAAATGGAGGCAGAAATGGAGAAATGCCGCGTACTCGTGGTTCTGGGCAGCTATGGCGTCTTGCCGTTCAATCAGCTGACCGAAGAAGCGCTGCGTCGTCTCGAACGAGCACTTCAACTCTGGATGAGCGGGGAATATTCGTATTTGCTCCTCTCTGGTGGCATCGTCGCGGATTGGTCGGAACAGACCAAGTCGGAAGCGGAGCTCATGCAGGAGTGGCTCCAGAACCGGCTGGTAGCCGATGGCCGCATGATCATTGAGTCGTGCGGCACCAATGAGATCA
This sequence comes from Candidatus Moraniibacteriota bacterium, assembly GCA_963743885.1. GTDB lineage: Bacteria > Patescibacteriota > Minisyncoccia > Moranbacterales > UBA1568 > UBA1568. Next base: position 352,969 of record CAVURJ010000002.1, read on the forward strand.
AGAGCGTCATCCATGCGGTCAGGCTCCTCTGGAAGCGGGTCATCACTGATGCGGAGATCACGATCATCGGTGAGCTGCCGGGCGCCGTCATGTGCAAGGATACCTTCATTGCCAACGGGTTTGGTCCCGTGCGCTGTGAATTCGTCGCCGCTGACGAGGATATCGCCGCCTGCGCCTGATCGGAATCAGCGTCACACATCAAGCCCCGTCTTGCACAAGCATCACAGGGCTTTTTTCTTTGGGAAAATTCCCCGAGTACGAGCGCCTGTAGCACTATTTTTGTGCGGTCGTCATAAAATAGTGATATTGGGGGGGGTGATAGTATGGATTTTTGGGGAAAATAACGGGTATTCACCCCAGGGCAAGCCCTGGACCAAAAAACGAACTGATGTTCGTTTTGTTCTGCGGCAAGCCGCGGGGTATTTGACCCGATTTTACCTGCACTCGCTCGAAAACGAAAGTGTACTTTCGTTTTACTCGCTTCGTTTGGTAATAAAATCCCCGCCTAACGATGTTGAGTGTTACCTCTTGGCCGGGATTTCGAATCAAGTATACGACGGTTTAGAACAAAGGGAAAGCCTATATGGTATATGAAAATGGCTGGAAATAGGGTGAATGTGGAGTTGCTCGGACTTTCTTAGTCTTGGTCACCCCGCCGAAGCGGGGATCAGTGGGTTTCCCCAAATGTACCTGTATTATAGCAGGAAATGCGGTTGTGTCAGTAGAGTAGAAAGCAGTTATTCAAAAATTTCGAATAACTGCTTCTGATGGGAAGTCGAAGTGAAACGTTCCACTTATTTCGTTTGGTAATAAAGAAACATGTACACTTTTCGCAATTGCGAAAAGTGTACATGTTGTTTTTTTGAATATTAGGCGTATATAAAAATATTTTTTCTTTGAAAGGCCTGTTTTTATTTATCTTTGTAACCTTTCCTAATATGTGGCCGGGAGTGGTAGAATTTTCTTGCGGGGGTAGTCTGTGGAATTAAAAAAGCCTCTCGCTTTAACGAGACGCCACTTGGTATCCCAACGCGAGAGGTCTTACTTCTCGTTTCAGAGTACGCCAGAGTATGTTTATCGTCAATATTGCATGTGTATGACGCAGTGAGTACGTCTTGGTTCCTGTATTAAAAAAAAGCCTATGTCAGAAGAAGAGAAAAAATTGACCCTAGAGGATTACAAGCAAATCTGGACGAAGTTCTGTTTTCTTGATGAATCAGGAAGTTTGAGCGCAAAGCAGCAGCCGATTTTTACGGTTGGAATCTTGAAGCTTACCCAGCCGTACTATCTGTATAATAAGATCCAGTATGAGCGCTCTGTGCGGCATTTTTATGATGAGATGAAGTTCAATCTACTTGGTAAGAAGAATATAGATTTTGCAAAATTTGTCATAGAATCGGTCTTGGAAACGAAGAGCTTGGCCTTTTATTCGTATTCTCTCGATAAGGATGGTGAATATTTTCATCGGACGTTCGGGACTGATCCGTGGCAGGCATATGAGGATATCTCGATTCGTCTGCTGGATTCGGCTCTTGCTCCGAATGAGATACTTATTCTTATCGCTGATCATGTCACGACGCCAAAAAACATCAGGTATGAAGTATCGGTGAAGAAGAGAGTGAATGATAAACATAGAAGGCTATCCCTGGCTGGCGTCTGCCGGTTTGATTCGCGAGGGAACGATCTTCTCCAGGTAACTGATTTGCTTATCGGTTTAGTCAACTATGATTTGAAAATGGAATATGGACTTGTCGATACTCCATCGAAGTATAAAAAGGAACTCGTTGATTTTTTCAAGAAACAGCTTGGGGTGAGCAGTTTTTGTGACGGATTCCGTAACCGGACGTTCAATATCTTTGTCGATAAAGATAGCCGAAAAAGGCGGTGTCAATCTAGTAGCTAGGCATAAAAAAAGAAAGAGGGCTATCGTCCAAACGGTCGACGCCCTCTTTCAAATACTGCAAGCGAATTATACACCCGAAGAATGAATGTGTCAATAGGTGTGAAAATGGCCGAAAATGCGGTAGAATAGAGGAAATCGAAGAAAAGTGATAATCGGCTTTAGGGGAGGTTTTTGAAATATTCTGGCATGCATACCCAGTTGCGGCGTTTCTACGTCACCAAGGTCAAAAAATACGTCCCCAAGGGGCTGTTTTTGGCATACAACGCCCTGAAGGAGCGGCTGCATATCAAGTTTCCGGAAAGTGCCTTGGCGCATGAGTATCTGGATGGGCTCCAGGGCCTGGAAATAGGCGGATCGGCGCACAATCCTTTCGGTCTGGATACCCGGAATGTCGATTATACCGTCGAAGAGAACCAGTACAAGAAGCTTGAGAAAAAATTCATGGGTGAAGCGCTCAAAGTGGATATCGTGGCGCCGGGCGATGCTATCCCGCTTGCGGATGGGAGCCAGGACTTCGTCATCAGCGCACACGTCATCGAACATTTTCCTGATCCGATCAAGGCGCTCAAGGAATGGTACCGTCTCATCCGTCCGGGTGGGTATATTTTCATGATCGTCCCGCACAAGGAACGCACCTTCGACAAGGATGAGCCGAGGACGACGCTTCAGGAGCTCATCGATCGCCACGAGGGCAGGATCGTCCCGCAGCCGAACAAGAATGATCATCATTCCGTCTGGATCACTGAGGATATGGTCGAGCTCATGAAATATCTCGGCTGGGAAATCGTCAGAGTAGAAGAGAAGGACGACAAGGTCGGCAACGGTTTCACGGTCATCATACGGAAGTAGGGCCGTTTTTGTGTGTAAATGAGTTCGTTATGCGCCGAATCATCACGCTTTTTCAAGAAAACGCCTTCGTGCGCAATAGCTCTATCCTTTTCATCGGCTCGATGCTGATGAATGTGATGAATTATTTCTTCCATCTCGTGCTGGGCCGGGTGATGGAACCGCAGGCATTCGGCGAAGTGGAGTCACTCCTTTCGTTCCTCGCTATCATATCGGTCCCGGCGGCGACGCTCAGCCTCATCGCGACGAAATACAGCGCTGCCGCCAAGGCAGGAAACGACCAGGCGACGGCGCGGTCGGTATTTTCCTATCTCAACAGGGTGGTGCTCCGATACGGGCTGTTTGTTTTTGTTATAGCGATTATCGCGACGCCGTTTATCCGAGACTTTTTCCAGTTGGAGAGTATCACTCCGATCATTTTCCTCTGGATGTTTGCCGCGTCGGCATTTTTTTCAGCTATTGCCGTTGGGATACTGAGCGGATGGCAGAAATTCCAGGAAGTGAATTACGCGAATCTTTCGGTAGCATCTTCAAAATTCGTCATTGCTATCGCTCTCGTGCTCATAGGTTTCGGGGTGAATGGGGCACTCGGAGGTCTGGCGCTTGCCGGTCTTGTCGGATATACGGTGGCGTATTTCCTCATCCGCAGGCATTTCCGCGGCATAGAGGAAGTGAAAAAAGAGCAGACTTTCGATTTTTCCGCGATGAAGCGGTATGCGCTCCCAGCTTTCTTTGGAACGCTTGCAATCACTGTCCTTGGCAATATCGACATGGTATTTGCCAAGCATAGCCTTACCCCGGAACTCTCAGGAGAATATGGGGCGCTTTCGGTGGCGGCCAAGACAATCTTCTTTGCGACTGGCGTGATGGCGACGGTGCTCTTTGCTATGGCAGCTGAGAAGAGCCACCGGCAGGAAAGCTCGGAAAAAGTGTTTCGGATTGCTGTCGGGCTAACGACGCTCGTGTCCTTGGGATCGGCGGCATTCTTCTTCCTTTTCCCAGAGTTCGTCCTCTCGCTCCTTTTTGGAGGGAAGTATGCCCAGGTCAGCGGGATGCTCGGATGGTTCGCTCTGGCAGCCGGGCTTTATTCTATTGGCAACCTGCTCCTTCAGTACCTGCTTTCCATGCATGAGACAGCCATAGCCTATGTCTTCTTGGCTTTGATAAGCCTCGAGATAGTAGCGCTCTTTTTCTTTGGGACGGATTTGTATGCTATAATCATGATAAATGTCCTCGCGCAGGCAGCTGCTATCGGGGCGGGTTGGTTTTTCTTGGCGCAGAAAAAATACCATGTCTAAACTCATCTCCATCGTCATACCGGTCTATAACGAGGAAAAGAACATTCCTGTCATCACCGACGAGATTGGGAAGGTGTTCACGTCGCTTCCGGAGTACGGATACGAGATCATCTTCGTCAACGATGGGAGCCGGGACAATAGTTTCCTCACTATCTACGACCTTTCGCAGAAGGATTCCCGCGTGAAGGGGATCGATTTTTCGAGGAACTTTGGCAAGGAGTGTGCTACTTCAGCCGGCTGTCACTATGCGACTGGCGATGCCGTGATCACGATGGACGCCGACCTCCAGCACCCGCCGGTGCTCATACCGGAGCTCTTGGCACATTGGGAAAAGAGCGCCGAAGTGGTCTATACTGTGCGCAAAGAGAATAAGGGTGCAGATCTGATCAAGAAGCTGACCTCGGTGCTCTATTATTGGCTTTTCAACAAGGTGTCGTCGATAACGACCGAGCCGCGATCGACTGATTTCCGATTGATCGACAAGAAAGTCGTTGATGTTTTCCGGAAGTTTCCGGAGCGTGAGCGCATGTTCCGCGGTATGATCGACTGGATGGGATTCAAGCGCGCGAAGGTGGAGTTCGTCGCTCCCGAGAGGCTACATGGTGAGGCTGGGTATTCATACATCAAGCTCTTTCAGCTGGCGATGAACAGCTTCACGTCGTTTTCGCTCCTGCCGCTCAAGATGGCTGGGTATTTCGGAGTCATCATCACGACGATTAGTGGACTCCTGCTCGCGACGATGCTCATCACTCGCTGGTTCTTCGATCCGGCTCTCTTCACGCCGATTGCTATCCTTGGCGTGAGCAACATGTTCTTGATTGGCATCGTACTGATTTCTCTGGGCTTCATCGCCCTTTACATCGCCCGCATCCACAATGAAGTGATCAACCGCCCGCTCTATATCGTGCGGGAGAAGGCGAATATAATTTAAAAAAGAGTACTTGAAGTTGTTCTATGGTTGAGAATTCTAGTCCAAAAATTTCCGTTTTGATGACGGTTTATAATTCTGAGAAATTCCTTGAATCAGCTATTTCGAGTGTTTTGCAACAGACTTTTACTGATTTTGAACTCGTCATTCTTGATGATTGTTCAGCAGACTCAAGTTGGAGTATCGTAGAGCGTTTTGCAGCGCAAGATACAAGAATAGTAGCGATTAAAAATGAAAAAAACCTTGGTGGTTGTGAGAATTTGAATAAAGGACTCCGTTTGCTGAGAGGGAAATATATGGCTCGTCATGATAATGATGACGTGTCGCTCCCAGATCGCTTGCAGAAACAATTCGATTTTTTGGAAGCGCATCCTGAGGTGGGGATAGTGGGCGGTTCCATCGAAATAGTTGATGTCGATGGAAAAAAAATCGGCAAAAGGACTTATAATCTTTCCGATAGCGATATTCGTAGAAAAATTTTTCGATATAGCCCTTTTGCTCATCCGTTGGTGATGATGAGAAAATCCATACTTGATCAAGTAGGGTGTTTTTATAATGCCTCTTTTGCTCCAGCTGATGATTATGAGCTCTGGTTCCGCATGGGTAAGATCACGAAATTTGCCAATCTCCCGGACGTTCTTTTGAAATATCGAGTAGTGCCCGGATCAATCACTCTCAGCTCTACAAAAAAGATGGAGCTGACGACTATTCGCGTTCGTGATAAATATCGTACCGATGATTTTTATCAGTTTACCTGGGTTGATGCGGTTTATAATATGCTGCACAAGCTTTCGATATATATTTTTCCATCAAAATTGAAGATAGACCTCTATAATTATTTCCGCAACGAATAGCTATTGTGATTATGAAGAATCAGGTCGTTCTTATTACTGGAGGAGCTTCTGGCTTGGGCAAAGAAATAGCCCTTGAATTTGGGCGCAAAGATTATGTCGTTTACTGCACGTCGCGGAAAGATGAATCTTCGGATCAGGAAAATATCCATTTTTTAAAAATGGATATTACGTCCGATGCCGATGTGAAGACGTCTGTTGATCAGGTGATGACGCGGGAAGGACGGATCGACATTGTCGTAAATAATGCCGGGATGACGCTATCTGGTCCCACGCTTGATTTTTCTTCTGAGGATTTTAAGACCATAGTTGATACGAATGCGATCGGATCATTCCGGCTTTTGAAAGGGATATTTCAATACCCTCAAAAGCCACGTATGGTGATCAATATCACCTCTCTTAATGGCTTCTTTTCGTTTCCGAATTTTGGCATATATTGTGCTTCAAAATTTGCGGCCGAAGCGTTGGGTCTAGCGCTCCGTTATGAGCTTGGCGCCACGACGCAAGTAGTGAATGTTTCGCCAGGAGCGCTTTTAGCAGAGTCGAGCAAGCCGATTTCTCACAAGACAGCGCGGGAGAAAATAAAAATCTTGAATTGGCTAATGCCGCTGACTTCACAGAAAGATGTGGCGAAAAGGGTTGAAGCCTTGGCTCGTATGAAGCGGGTTCCTGCACAGCTCCGTATCGGCCGTGATACGCATATCATATACCTGATGCAGAAATTTTTGCCGAGTTTTATTTTTGATAGAATAATTTTTTATATTTGGACAAAAAAGTAGTGTTTTCACTGGTTTAATTTAGGAAATAATTTCATTTAGAATAATTGAGAATATGTTTGAGAATCAAGTCATATTTGTATCCGGGGGAACAGGATCGTGGGGACATGAGCTGGTAAGACAGCTTCTTGAAAGATTTTCCGATATAAAGGAGATTCGCATCTATTCGCGAGGGGAGCATAAGCAGGTTGAGATGAGGAGAGAATTCGGATTCAACCCCAAGTTGAAATTTATCATCGGTGATATTCGTGATAAGAACATCCTTAATTACGCGATGAGCGGGGTTGATGTTGTTTTCCATTTGGCCGCATTGAAGCATGTCCCAGTCTGCGAGGAAAATACCTGGGAGGCCGTTCTTACGAATATCAACGGTACTCAGAATGTCATTGAAGCCGCAATCAATAACGGAGTCAAGAAGGTTATTGATGTTTCTACCGATAAGGCTGTTGATCCGTTCAATCTCTATGGTGTTACAAAGGCCTGCGGGGAGAAGCTGATGATAAATGCCAATTTCAATTATTCTTTTGGTGATAAGGGGAGCAAGACGTCGTTTATCTGTATTCGTGGTGGTAACGTGATAGGGACAAACGGTAGCGTTATCCCACTCTTCAAGAAGCAGCTTTTGGAAAATAACGAGGTTACAGTGACTGATCCGACGATGACCCGGTTTCTTATGAGCACCAGGGAGGCTATCGGACTTATTTTTGCTGCCGTAGAGAAATCGATCGGCGGAGAGCTTTTTGTGATGAAGATGCCGGCTGCTACGGTCGAGACGGTTGCGAAGGTAATGATCCGGTTGTTTGGGAATGATGAGAGTAAGGTAAAGATCGTCGGTTCTCGGCCGGGAGAGAAGAAGCATGAGGTACTGGTTTCGAAGAATGAATCTCCAGCCGCCTATATTTTCTCGGATCAATATTTCGTTGTTCTTCCGCAGATTCAAAATAGCGAGTTGGTTGGTATGTATACCGATAAGCAAAGGCTTGAGCATGAAGAGTTTAATTCGGAAAATACATATCGTTTGAGCGAAGATGAGCTAGAGGCCATCTTGAGGAAGGAAGATTGGTTGATGAGCTAGTGCGGAAATTTATAAGCCGACATAGAACATATGCTTGTTGGGATTACCGGGGCGCGAGGATTTATCGGGGAGAATCTGATAAAGCGCTTAGACGTGGAGTCTATCCAGTATAAGATCTTGACAGGGGATCTACTTGATAGCGATGCCGTAGACAGTTTTGTTGACGGGTGTGATACAGTAGTACATCTGGCTGGTATTTTTAGCGATGATTTTCGAAAGCTTTTGGAAGCCAATCTTTTTGGCACCAGAAATCTTGTTGAGTCCTGCAAGAAATACAGAGTGGGGAAAATAGTTTTTTCTTCGACCGGAGCCGTATACGGCGAACCTGCCAATGATGGGATTTCAAAGGAGATCGATCCGCTTTTGCCCAACACCCTCTATGGTCTTTCCAAGCTTTACGCAGAAGAATATATAACTTTTTCTGGTGTTCCGTCGGTTATTCTGAGATTTCCAAATGTATATGGCCCAGGAAATGAAAAGGGTGTAGTCTTTAATTTTCTGAAGTCGATTCGTGAAAAAAAAGAAGTGACTATTTTTGGTTCTGGTGAACAGAAACGAAATTTTCTTTTTGTGGATGATGCTGTGCAGTCTATTTTTTCATCGATTGAATATTCTGGTAGCGAAACGGTGTTCAATATCTCTGACAAAGCGATTTATAGCTTAAATGATGTTGTAGAAATTCTCAGAGAAAGCGGACTATCTTTCGATGTCAAATATCAGGCGGCCGATGAATCCAATGCGCTGCAGGTTCTTTCGGAAGATATTTCTAAGGCTGAAAAAATATTGGGATGGACTCCAAAGATTAGCCTTGAGAGTGGCGTGAGAAAAATAATCAAAGCTATGGGGATTATCGATAGCGAGAAATAGGTGTTTTTAAATTATAAAATATAAAAAAGTATGCTTCGCTTTTTTGTTAATCTTTTAGTGAAATCACCCCTTTATCCTCATTGGCTTGAGTCTTTCAAGATGGGAAAGGGGAATGAAGTCATATTTGATGGGATACACGGGGATGTTCTTGAGGTTGGGGCGGGTGATGGCGCTCGGAAAATTGAGCTATTGGGAAAATATAAGGGTATTTCCCGTTATGTCGCCACTGACTATTCGAGTTGGGATGGTGAATTTTCGGAGGTAGATAAGAAAGTTAGTAAATTTAATAGCTTAGGAGCGATATTTTTTGGATATCGAAAGCGTGAGCCGCTTGATGCTGTGTGCAGTGCGATGGAACTGCCTTTTCCTGATGGGTCTTTTGATTACCATCTGAGTTTTGAGGTTTTGGAACATATAAACGATCCAGAAAAATATTTTAGCGAGGTTGCTCGAGTCCTCCGTTCCGGTGAGCGAGCTATTATGAGTGTTCCATTTCTTTATAGGATGCATGGCGGAGAGCCTGATCATAAGTTTGATCACTTTAGGTATCTCAAAGGTTTTTTTTATGGAAGAGAAGAGAAAAATGGACTCGAAGTCGTTAAGATCTATGTGAATGCGGGCTTCGGTACCTCGCTTGCGTCTTTGACGAATCAATGGATGATCAGGAGGATACTTGAGTCGAATATTATTATGAGGGCAGCGTGCTTGGTTCTTTCGCCGTTTATCTTCGTGGCGTCCAACTGCATTGGCTTTCTGATCGATATTTTCCCAGATGAGCGCTTTTCGACGAGATTCCATGTGATTTTGAAGAAAAAGTGACCTCTATGCTTGTAATCGCTACTCATGCCACCAGCATAAACGGGAAGATGTATGAAGCTCCGACAAGTACCCTTGTGGAGGTATTGAAGGCCGAAAAAAAAGATTTCATGTTTTTGAGGCATTCCATGGATGGTTGTTTCCCATCGACACTTTATTTTTTCAATGACGGAATCCAGGTGCGAAGCAGGATTTTTTCGGTGCTTTCATCGGTTTCTCTGTTTAGGTATGCAACCGAAGTCCTCTCAACGGTTTCTTTTTTTCTTTTTAGTAGCGTAAAGATGGATACGTACATCGGTGTTGATCCGCTCAATGCGTTTTCTGGTATTCTTCTGAAGAAGATGGGGCGTGTAAATCGGGTTGTCTTTTATACGGCAGATTATTCACGCGAGCGTTTTAAGAACGGTGTTCTTAATCGCGCTTATCATCTTCTTGATAAGTTTTGCGTCAAAAATGCCGATTATGTATGGAATGTTTCTTCTCGAATTTGCGAGATAAGGAAAGGTCAGGGCTTGGTTGATGAGAAGAATATTTTCGTACCGAATGTCCCATCATCCGATTACAAGAAATACCTCGATACACGTGATAGGAAGCAGCACACGCTCATATCGCTTGGCATCATAGGTGAACAGCTCGATTATATCGGTATTTTTGATGCAATCAAAAACATGAAATCAAAATATCCGGATATCTTTTTGAAGATAGTCGGTAATGGCCCAAAAGAGTCTGAGTATAGGGCGTACGTGGATGAAATCGGCCTTAGTAGTCAGGTTGAGTTTCTTGGATATCTTGATCATGACCGAGCTCTGGAGGAGATTTCGAAGTCTGGAATCGGACTCGCTTTATATAACGGGAAGTGGTCATTCAATTATTTCGGGGATAGCATGAAGTGTCGAGAATATTTTTGTTTTGGTCTCCCGGTTATTACGACTGATACGCATTCCACCGTGGACGATATAAGAAATGCGAAATCCGGCGTCGTGTGCGCTCAAGATAAGGATTCGTATGAGTCAGCTATTTCGGACGTGTTTGAAAATTACGATACATACTCCGCGGCGTCTTTTGATTTGGCAAAGAAATATGACGCTATCCATACCAATCTGTTACGTGAATTTTTTGTATGAGAGTGCTTTATCAGATTCCGAATTTGGATACGATATATGCTGGGCGAACCATCTATAATGGCTATAAGAATGCCTTTATAGATATGGGACATCAGTTTTCTCCTTTGACTTCGGAGGATGATTTTGACGCGGTATGTGAATCCTTTCGTCCAGATATATTCATAACATCGCTAAGTCAGTTTTATTTGAAATTCTTGGATTTGGATGCATTGGGGAGAAGGAAAAGAGCCGGACTCAAGGTCTTCGTAAATGTGCCTTTTTGGAAATCTCCGATGTCAAAATTAAGAATTAATGAGACATCTGGGCTTTCTTCGAATGATTATCATATCGGCCTCATAAAGTCTGGAGAGTTTGGGGATGTTTATTTCAATAGCTGTGAACAGGATGATGAGCGGATGGCTGGTTTTGGGGAGGGGACTGGACATCCATATTTTACGATTCCATTGGCGGCTGATAAGACCATTCTTTTCGAGGAGCGTGATGAGAGATTTCTTGCTGATATTTCGTATATTGGTACGTTTTTGCCGGAGAAAAGAAAATTTTTTCGAGAAATAATTTTTCCCTTACGACGTAAATACACTGTCCGATTATATGGACAGGATTGGACTTTTATTGATAGATTAAGGGGTTTTTTGCAGAAAATCGGTCAATATTTCAATCTTTCTTGGTTGCGCCTGATTCAAAAGCCAAAGATGGAGCTTGAAGATGAGAGGAAAGTATATGCATCGTCAATGATATCTGTTAATGTCCATGAGGAACATCAGAAGAGATCTGGTGGAGATTGTAATGAGAGGACATTCAAGATACCGCTTTGCGGCGGATTTGAGATAGTAGATGATGTGGATTGTATCAAGAGATACTTCAAAGAAGGAGAAGAGATGGTAATAGCAAGAGATAGGGATGATTGGCTGAAGAAAATAGCTTATTATATTGAGAATCCAGAGGAGCGAAGAGCGATTATAGAAGCCGGGAAACAGCGAGTACTTCGCGAACATACCTACCATAATAGAGTTGAAAAAATCATAGGAATATTTAATTCGATTTGATGAGTTTTCTTGCAATATGGAAAGAACGATACTTAATCTTGGTTGTGGGAAGGTTAGGATTCCCGGTTCAATCGGCGTTGATCGCGTGAAGATTGAAGATTATGTCGATGTAGTACATGATTTGGACGTATTGTCGTATCCGTTCGAATCAGATTCTGTTGATGAAATACATTTTTATCATGTGCTTGAACATCTTCATGATCCATTGAAAAAGCTTGAGGAGATATACCGTATCCTGAAGCCAGGAGGAATCCTTTATATGAGAGTGCCGCATTTTTCAAGCATGGGGGCTTTTACTGATTTGACGCATATTCGGCCATTCGGTTATTTCAGTTTTGATTGTTTGGAGAGAGATCATTATCACCATTTCTATACGATTGCTGATTTTAAGATTGCAGAAAAGGAAATAAAATATCTCGGGTTGTATCCAAACGGTGGTGTGTATGAGAAGTATGTTCATCCAAATAGTTGCCCGTTGTTTGCAAGGCCATTTGTGAAAATATTGAATGTCCTCATTAATATGAGCCCGATGTTTTTTGAGAGGGTTTGGTGTTACTGGGTTGGTGGCGCGACAGAAGTGGTAATAACTTTGCAAAAACGATGATTTTTAATAGGGAGTTTTCTGTTTCGGTAATGAAGAATGCTTTTGCGATTCTTTTCTCTCTTTGTCTTGTCCTGCTTATTTCATATAAGGTGGTGCCTTTTTATGGTGGTATAACGTATACTGATGCAGCATATTTTTGGAATTTTGATGAGAGTTATGCCCAAGTAGGGGGCACTTATTCGGAAAATTATCTCGGTGCGGACCAGTCTAATGGAGTGTTTGGTTTTTTTTCTAAGGGCGTCTTCATATTTCTCTTGAGATCTCTTGGGATGAGTCATAATCTCATCTCGTACCTGACTTCTTTTGGGTTTGTGTTCTTATCTTCGGTAGTTGCCTTCTTTGTTTTTAAAAGGATATCTGGGGATAGGCTTTTCGGTTTATTTTCAGCTGCTTTTTTTATTCTCAATAATATATCTTTGGAATATATTGCATATGGAGGTATGGTTTTTCATTTCTTGAGCTCCATTTCGTTTCTTTTGCTTTGTTATATATTTTGGCTGTCTTATTCTGAACATAAGTTGAACTATAAGTCCGTGGCAGCATGTGTAGTCGTATCCCTGCTTAACATCCACGCTTTTTATCTTTTGATGTATCTCATGCTGCTCACAGGCTTTTTTCTTTTTGCGTTTTTTTCTAGGGTCATTTCCAGAAAAGAAGTTATATTGAAATACGTATTATCTATTTTCGGAATAGTGATTATCAATTCTTATTGGATTTCCCCATTTGTATATGGTCCTTTAAGTGGGGACTCGCAGACTACTTATAATAATACGGGCGTTGTCTTGAAGGGATTCCTTTCGGTTGTAAGTTATGTGAATTCAATAAATTTTTTCCAATACGGTAACTTCTTCGCACTTAACTTCCATCAGACTATTTTTCATTACCTGTTTTATTTTTCATTGCCAATAGTTTTTTTCTGGGCCTTCTTTTTTTCAAAGAAAAGAGAACACGCGAAAATACTTCTTTTTCTAGCGATTCTTTATTTGGTTTTTTTTAACCTTGCTCTTGGCCCGATGTCTAGGATTACTGGTGGCGTGTGGTTATATCTTTGGGATCATATCCCAGTCTTTTCTTTTTCAGAAGCTTTACGAGATATCAAGCGCTTATTATACCGTTATACCTGTTTTGTTTTTCTATTCTTACTTTGTCTTGGAGATCTGAGCGGAAGAAGGTTGTTTATGTGGCGATGATTGTTATTCTCATATTTCTCAACGGGAAGATGCTTACTGGAAATCTGGATGGTGCTATTTCGGCGGTTAAAATTCCTGAGGAATATAAAAGAGTGAATGACGTCCTTGCTCATGATAAAAGTGACGGAAATATAATTGCATTTCCGAATGGGATATACGAGGTATATTCATGGAGCGCTAATGAAAATAGAGATCTAATATTCCAGTCATTTCTATTAAGGGATTATCTTTTTAGTAAGCCAGTTGTTTCTGAACGAGCATCTGTTTCTTTATATTTGCGCGGGCAGGTCCTGAAGGAAGTTTTTTCTGGAAGTGATTTGAGAAATATAGAGGAGAATTTCCGCAAGATGAATATTCAGTATGTCCTTGTGCAGAAAGACATGATTGATAATTTTACGGGTGAAAGTGTGAAGTATGAGAAATATGACGACTATTTTAGAAGCAATGCTGTATTTTCTCTGATTGAGAATAATGACAACTTCAATCTTTACAAGTTTAATGAAGACTCTTCTGTTCTGATGGCTGACGGCCTTTCTTTTTCGAAATTGAATCCAATAAAATATCAGATTCATATTAAAGGTATAGAATCAAAAGAAGACATCGTTTTCTTGAGGAATTTTTCATCTCAATGGAAGGTATTTTTTTCTAAAGAAAATGATAGGGATTCTTATTGTCGATATGGAGAAATGATACATATTATTTCTGAAAAAAATATATCAGAATGTTTTGTTGATCAGAAAATGTTTCAGTGGGATGATCTTGGTTATCTTTTTGAAAAACCTATTTTAGGTACGAATCATAAAAAGATATATGGTTATGCCAATAGTTGGACAATTGATCCTGAATATATCAAGAACAATTTTTCAGAGGATCAGTATCGTGAGAATCCGGATGGAAGCATTGATCTCGATCTGACGCTCTATTTTAAGCCGCAGTCGTATTTTTATCTCGGACTGATCATTTCCGGCATTACGCTTGTCGGATGCCTGTCTTTTTTGGGATATGTTACAATAACCAATCGGGTAAGGTCTAGGAACAAAGCGAAATCACTATGATGAAAATATCTCAAATCAAGCCTTTTTTCGATTTTGTGAAGTCTTTTGTGTTTTCGAATGCTCGCTATATAGCGGTGCTGTTCATCTTCGTTTTGGCAGCGTTTTATAGCCTCAATATAGCGAAAGATGATTTGAAGGATGCGAAGAAGGATGATAAGGAGGGGCAAATGGAGCGCACGGCTGATCTTGATAAGGATATTCAGGAGAAATCGTATCCTGGACAGCTTGATTCCCAGGAAGGGGATTATTATAGGGCTATCGTCCGTGCTGAGGCGAATAAGGATACTCTTGTCGATGTATATATCCGGTCGCTTCTTGGTATAGAAAAGAAAGTCGGAGAGATAGCGATCAAGGGCGGTGTCTCGGCACCATATGAACAGGTGTTTGCTACGGATGGTATCTATCACGATATCATCCTCCGTCGTTTGGAAAAGACGGACCCGAACGATACTTCATGGGATGGTGTGGAGATATATGTAGCGGATGTTTCCGTGACTCGGCTCAATGTCACATCCCAGTCTATGGCAATGCAGCTCAAGCCGACTATTTTCGGCAATACACAGATGGCCCTCCGACAGCTTCCGGCGTCGCTTCCAGGGAAGGTCAATCGGTCGCTGATGTCTGGTGGTCGGAATATCGGCGAATATTTTGAGCCGGTTGATTCGGCGATTTCGTCGGTGTATGCAAAGTTTTCCGCTGTTGGGAATGGTGGTATCGGGCAGTATGATGTCGAGATATCGGAGTACGATGCGAACGGATCTGGTACGAGAAAGACCGCTGCCAAAATTTCTTTTGAAGCGGATAAACTTTGGAAATATGCCGATGAAGAGCATAAGGGTTTGTACCGGTTCGATATGCCGGTAGCATTGAGCAAGGAGAAATTGTATTTCGTCGGGTTCAGCTCAAAGAATGTCGCAAGTGATGAGAAGAACGGACTCGAGCTCGTCCGTTTCGGTGAGAATGAAGATGGTGAAGGTGGGGGATTCATAGCGCTTGGGACGGTACAGTATACGCAGGTTGGGGTCGGGAAGACGGCCGCGAGGATCCTTTCGGGGGCTACTATCCAGGATATTGGAAGCATGTATTTGTATGAGTATCGGATGAGTCATTCTGAAGAAGATCTACTCGATGTGCATGCTACTCAGGGAAAGCCGAAATATGATGAAGATCTTGGAATGATTACTCAGTCCGAGGCGGATGGTGCAGCGTTCGAATACAAGATCGATACAGTGTATCCTTTCGAGAAGATGAATGTGCTGGTCGATGGCGTAAAAGAGGTGAAAAGGGGAGGATTCCAAGTCGAGTATTCCTATGATAAGAAGGACTGGAAGAAAGTCTTGGCGGAAGATGAGGGTGGAACTGAGCAGAAGGCTGATTTTATCATAGATGGGCAGGGTGGCGCCTCGACGGTTTATGTCAGGGTTGTGCATTACGGAAAATCACAGAAGAATGACATCCTCGGTTTGAGCGATTTCCAGGTCTCGGCTTTGTTGAAGAAATGATACGATGAAAGCTGTCGAATATCTGAAAGGAATAGCATCGAAGCATGGTTGGGAGATTGCTGGTATAGCGACGCTTCTTTTCATTGTGCTGATCAATATCTTTCCGGCGGGATATATCATCGATAGTGGGGATGTCGTCCAGTTTCTCGATCTCAAGCGGCATTATCTGGACAAGGTCTTTTATGATAGCTGGATGCTCGGCCGTATCTCGATGTTTTTTGGTGTCTTTTATCTCTTGGATCTTGTGGGCATATCCGACACTGGGCAGCTCTCGTGGTATCTTGGGGTATTCCTTTTTGGATCGTATTTCTCTTTCCGTGTCTTCTGTTGGAATGTCTTTCCTCGCATGCCGAAGCCGGTCACGGTGCTCATGTCGCTTTTTTATGCGGCCAATATCTATACGCTTTACGTCTTTACCTCGACATGGGGATTCACGTCGTATCAGATACTCTACGCGTTCATTCCAGCATTGACGGGATTGTATATTAAGGCACTTTACCCCTCACCCTCGAAGACTCAGGAGCTCCCCTTGGAAAGTGGAGCAGGAAGATCGGTGAGTAGAATAGAGTCGCCCTCAAATAAGAAGAAGTATGTGCTTTGGTTCTTGTTCGCGGCGTTTCTGGCTTCGATGAGTTTTTCTAACCCGGCATTTGCCGTTTCGTCGGCGGTCTATTTCTCCCTTCTGACAGGAGCTCTTTTCGTATCCGGACTCGTGAAGTCGAATAAAGCGGTTTGGTGGAAGATAGCGATCATGGCAGCGGGTGTGGTGCTGCTCAATATGTATTGGATACTGCCGCTCATACCGCAGGCGAAGTCTGGAGTAGAGGCGCTTAGCTCCTCCGATGTAATTGTCCTTCCAGAGACGCTCCGCAAGACATCGAATGCGATCTTTGATTCTATCCGGTTGATGCAGACGAGCGAGCAAGAAGTCTATTATCCGGAGAATTTTCCATATCCGGCTCTTGATTGGATGAAGTCGATCATATCGGTCCTGGCTTTCGTGCCGTTTTTCATCGTGCTTCTCGGTCTTTTGCAGAGAAGAGGAGAGAAAGAGCGGAGGCTGTATTTCGTTTTCTTTGGTCTTTTCGTTGTATTCATCATGCTGGTAGCCCGTGTACGTTTTCCGTTTGATCTGACTAACGATTTTCTCTTCCAGTTGCCGGGTATGAATGCGCTGCGCGGCTGGGACAAGTTGGCGATCTTCACACCGTTCATCATGAGCGCGCTTCTCCTGATGGTGCTTTCCGGCATTGATACGAAACGATTGAGGATATTCGCGCTCGCAGCATTCTCTGTTCTCGCTATTATGCTTGCACTCCCGTTCTATTTTGGTGGCATACAGACGAAGATGAGCCATATGCTGGCGCGTGAGGGGAGCAAGGACTTCAAGCAGGCGAATTATAGCGCGTTGGTCAAGATTCCTGAGCCATATCGGGATATCGAGAAAGTCTTCGCCGAAGACAAGGAGGACAACAAGATTTCCATGCTGCCGTATTCTCCAGGATCGAGTATCGGCAAAGTGGGTCTCCCAGTCTGGAAGGTCAATGGCCCGTCGGTGGCGCATGTTTTGTATAGTAAGTCGTACGTGGAATTATCGGCACCGTATATTTCGAATTGGGTATTTGCTGAAGATTTTGAAGACACTACACACGATCCGCGCTGGATTACTGATCTCTTCGGGCTTATCGGTGTGAAATACGTCATTTTTCACAAGGATGCCAAGCTGGATCGTATGGAGGATATGGAAGCATCGAGGAAATATTTGGAGAAGAGCGGCATGCTCGAGCTTATCACAGAAAACGACTCTTTCCGCTTGTATAAGATCAAAGAGGGATGTGTATTCCCGTATGTGTATGGGAATAGCGGCAGACTTTCTTTCGCTGAGAAATCATTGGGTCTCTCTGAGAAGATTGGTGAGTTCCGCAGTACGATGAAGGAGCTCTCGTATGAGCGTGCAGGGGTAAAGGATATCATCGTCGATGCTGGGGGGCTCGAGCGCGGGCAGAGTGTATTTCTTAATGAGCAGTATGATCCTCTCTGGAGAGCCGAGTATGAGTCGCCATCAGGAGAACGTGTGATGCTTGCGAGAGATGCTCAGGTCAAGTATGCCAATGCCTGGAAAATCGACGATGCGGCTGATTCTGCTAAGATAGAGATATACTATATGCCGCTTCGGCTTCTTTTCATCGGCATGTGGATTTCCGGGGCTGCTCTTATGACTACGATTGGTGGTTTGCTGTACGTCTCTCGGAAGAAGATATAATCCTTTTGGAATGCATGTTATGGAAAACGATATCGTCAAAGATCCAGTCATTGCTCCGATCATCGAATTTGCGAAGCATCGCCGCGCAGATGTCGGCTTCGTGTTGGCTGGAATACTGCTCGGAGTATTTCTCGGCTGGAATATTGTCCAGGTGGCTATCTTTGCTGTCTTCATCTGGTCTATCCTTGGTCCGATTCCGTCGCGACTGCTCGCTGTGCCGGCATTATTCTTCCTTACTCTTGTTCCGTTCCTTCTTTTGGTCAAGATGGATGATCAGGCGGAAGAATATGCTATCTATGCCTATTATTTCCTCGTTATGGCCGTCATCCGTGGCATAGTAGAGATCCGTGCAGAAAAAGAAAACACCTCTGCGTAAGAGGCGTTTTTTCTTACTCTTTTAAGGGAGAGACTGTTGCCATCGCCAGGCGTCCTGGAGGGCTTGGGAGATGGTCAGCTTGGCTTGCCAGCCGAGCTCCTTTTTGATTTTGGATGGATCGGCGTAGCAGGAGATGATATCGCCTGGGCGGCGTGGGCCGATACTATACGGGACGGAGGTATGTGTCGCCGCTTTGAAGGCTGATATAAGCTCGAGAACGCTTGTGCCGTGTCCGGTACCGACATTGTAGACGTCGTACGCTGGCCGGTCCGTCGTGTCCGAAAAGAGCGCATCGAGCGCAGCGATATGGGCCGAAGCGAGGTCCATGACGTGGATGTAGTCGCGGATGCATGTGCCATCTGGTGTCGGGTAGTCGTTGCCGAAGACGGTCAGTCGTTCGCGGAGGCCGGCTGCTGCTTGGGTGAGGTAAGGGACGAGATTGTTTGGGGTGCCGATCGGGAGTTCGCCGATGAGGCCGGAGGGATGGGCGCCGATGGGATTGAAGTAGCGGAGCGCTATGGAACGGAGCGACCCATGGGCTCTGTGAGACGCTTCCTCGAGCTTGTCTTCGCAGATTTGTTTGGTCTCGCCGTATGGTGAGGTGGCGGGTTTGCGCGGAGCGGTTTCTGGTATCGGAAGCGTGTCTGGTTCACCGCAAACCGTGGCCGATGACGAGAAGACGAAGACTTGCGTACCGTGCTTTAGTGCGGCAGCGAGGACAGTGACGAGTGATCCGACGTTGTTCTGGTGGTAGAGTTCTGGTTTTTCCATGGACTCTCCTACGGATTTGAGTGCGGCGAAGTGGATGACGCCGTCGATAGGCCGGGCGGAGAAGACTGACTCGATGAATGCTGGATTGGCGCAATCTCCTTCGAAGACTTCGAGTTCCCGCCCGAGTATCTGCGCGATGCCGCGGAGAACGGACCGGTCTGAATTGCAGAAATTGTCGAGGATGATCGGCGTGTGTCCTGCTTGGGCAAGAAGCACGGCCGTATGCGATCCGATGAATCCCGCTCCGCCAGTGATGAGGATATTCATGACGAATGATAGTTCTTATGTACATAGCATATCAGCAAAATCATTCTTTCGAAAGATGAGTGTTTATGATTTTTCGGCCTGGATTGCGGGTTTTTCGGCGGTGGGGTACTTCAGTTATATCCCTGGACCCCCGCCTTCGCCAGCCTCGACGTCTAGGCGGGCGGGGATGACAACTAAACAATCGTCTACTTTTCGTCTAATTATTGTCTATTTATAACATAAATATTGGCGTATTTAAGCCATAAAACTGTAATATTGTTAACATTGCAGCAAAAGGGTTTACACTTCCCGAGGAAGGTTTAAGCTAAAAAGTCCTCTTTTTAGCTTAAACAAGTATGAGCGCTTTTGATCCCAGGTATATGTTGCTGCAAGAAGAAAAACTGAAGACTATCCTCTCCAAGCAAGCAACTGCGACAGCGGTTGCCAAGGACCTGTCCGTCTCCCGTCAGACCATCCACAAGTGGCTGGCTCGGTACCGACGTTTCGGAACGGACGGGCTCATCGTACGAAGAAAGAAGCATCATACTTCCGCCCACAACCGTACGGCTCCTGCTCTCGAACAATTGGTCGTGAATACAGCGAGAGAACACTACTACGATGGAGTAGAGACCCTGCACGACCGATTAGAAGAGACCTACAATCTCACGCTCCATCCCACTACCATTTACCGTATCTTAAGGAGAACTGATACTCGCTACACCGATGGCTACGCTGCTACCAAGAGACAATGGAAGAAGCAGCTCTATGCCCATGAAATTCCGGGATTAGAGCTTCAGATGGATACAGTCTATCCTTTTGGCTACAAACAAGGCAAAGTCATCTACACCATCATTGATGATGCAACACGATGGGTCTTTGCCTGGTCATACAGCACAGCCAATCAGGAACATACGTTGGATTTTCTTGAGAGAGTTTTAGCAAGAGCCCCCTTTCCTGTCCGGAAGATTCGTACTGACCAAGGCAGGGAATTCATTGGGAACAGAGCGAAAGCTTTTTTAGAAGAAAGAGAAATTACGTATCGGAACAATACTCCGTACTGTCCCGAAGAGAATGGCAAGATCGAACGCTTCCACCGTACCCTGAAAGAGAAGGGCATCCGGAGATCCTTCCTGACAGAAGATTCCTTGGAGATGATGCAGTATCGGCTGAACCTCTTCCTTCACTACTACAACTACCGAAAGAAGCACCGAGGATTGGGGATGAACGGACGGACTCCCATGGAAAGACTGGTGGAACTGGGGAGTGTAAACTTGACGCTGCAATGCTACAAATATTGACTACAATAAATTATTATTGTATATTGGTTTACAGTTAATAGTAAACTGTAAACTTTATGAAAACATCAGAAAAAATAATAGCTTATATTAAACTAAAAAAACAGGTTTCCGTAAATGAATTGGTTGGGTATCTTGAAATAAGTAGGATGGGGACATCGAAGCAGCTTGCTAATCTTGTTGCGGAAGGAAAGATCAAGAAAGTCGGCCGCCCCCCAGTAGTTTTTTATATGCTCAGGGACGAGGGGAAGCTTCCGACGCAAGAAACTATTTTTGATGAACAGACGAAAGATTTGATTGATAAGAACTATCTCCTCATTACTCCATCCGGTGAACGTAAGGAGGGTTTGGATGGTTTTGCTTATTGGTGTCAGGGGAACAATCTTCCATTGAATAAAACCGCCGAAGAATACAGGAAAACGTTGAAAAAATATCAGGCGTTTTATAAGGGCGGTCTTTTGGATGGAATGCATAAATTCGAGACAACTTTTGAAAAAGTTGGGCTGGACTCCGTTTTCTATCTTGATTTCTATAGTATCGAAAGATTCGGAAAGACGAGGATGGGGCAGTTGCTTTTGTATGCGAAGCAGAGCCAGAACAAGAAACTCATACGAGAACTCATTACCGATATCCGCCCTCGAGTCGATGATATGATAAAAAAATATCATGTTGATGCGATCGGATTTATCCCGCCTACCGTCAAAAGAGAGGTGCAGTTTATGAAGGAACTAGAAAAGAATCTGCATCCGAATGTCAAGAGGATCTCAATCGCTAAGATAAAAACGGAAATAATCGTTCCGCAGAAAACGCTGAATAAATTGAAAGACCGGATTGAAAATGTACAGAAAACGATTGTCGTGAATGAGCCGGGAAGCTATGGGACCATTCTCTTGATCGATGATGCGGTTGGTTCCGGTGCAACGCTCAATGAGACTGCGACACAAATAAAACGGAAGGGAGTCGCTAAAAAAGTCATCGGCCTTGCTATTACTGGAAGCTTCAAGGGGTTTGATGTCATCAGTGAGGTTTAAATATCCGTTATCGTCTTATTTGTATCTAGAGATGATAAGCGAAAAACACGAGGAGGATTCGTTTTTCGGCCTGGATTGCGGGTTTTTTGGTGGTGAGGTACAATAGAGGGGTATCTAGAGCTTATCTCAAAATTCACCGCCTAACCTAAATCATATGTCAGAGAACCAGCCGTATCTGTCGGTCGTTGTGCCACTGTATAACGAAGAGGGGAACGTGCTCGAGCTGCATCGGAAGATTCGTGAGGCGCTCGAGAAGATCGGCAGACCATTCGAGATCATCTTTATCGATGACGGGTCCAAGGACAAGACGCTCGAAGAAGCGAAGCAGTGCCATCCGCTTCGGCTCGTCTCTTTCCGCAAGAATTTCGGCCAGACGGCAGCCTTTGATGCTGGTATCAAGGCAGCGACCGGGGAGATCGTCATCACGCTCGATGGTGACCTCCAGAATGATCCGGCTGATATCCCGCTTCTTCTCGAGA
Organism: Candidatus Moraniibacteriota bacterium; assembly: GCA_963743885.1. GTDB lineage: Bacteria > Patescibacteriota > Minisyncoccia > Moranbacterales > UBA1568 > UBA1568. Next base: position 375,311 of record CAVURJ010000002.1, read on the forward strand.
AGATCGATGAGGGGTATGATGTGGTGTCTGGCTGGCGGCACAAGCGTCAGGATCCATGGAGCAAGAAGATCCCGTCCCGTATCGCCAATCTGCTCCGCAAGATTCTCATCCAGGACAATATCCATGATTCCGGCTGCAGCCTGAAGGCCTACCGCCGTGAGTGTTTCCGTGATGTGGATCTCTTCGGTGAGATGCACCGTTTCATGCCGGCACTCCTGTCGCTCGATGGCTTCCGTGTGGCTGAGGTCAAGGTCTCACACTATCCTCGCGTACATGGCGTGACGAAGTACAACTGGAAGCGTGGCATCAAGGGCTTCGTCGATATGATCTCGATCTGGTTCTGGCGCAAGTATTCGCACCGGCCGATTCATCTTTTTGGTGGTTCTGGCATCCTGCTTTCGGTCGTTGGTTCTGGTATCCTCGCTTGGATGCTCATCGAGAAGCTCGTCTTCGGCGCTTCGATCGCGGAGCGCATGTGGCCGCTCGTCGGCATCTTCTTCGTGCTGGTCGGCGTGCAGCTCTTCGTCTTTGGCCTTCTGGCTGATATCGTCATCCGCAATTACTACCACTCACGCGGAAGGATGAATTATTCCATAAGGGAGATAATTGAAAATTAATCAGTTAACGGGTTCACGGGCTAACGTGTTTTTCGGATTTTGAACTCGTTAACGCGTTAACTCGTAATACTTTAACGGTTACGCTATGAAGCTAGCTTTTATCGGTACTGGATACGTAGGATTGGTGACGGGAGCGTGCATGGCGGAACTGGGGCATACGGTCGTCTGTGCGGATGTCGACAAGAAGAAGATCGCGGGGCTCAAGAAGGGCATCATGCCGATCTATGAGCTCGGCCTGGAAGAGCTGGTCGGGAAGAACGTGAAAGAAGGGCGCTTGTCCTTCACGACATCCATCGGTGTGGCCATGAAGGCGGCTGATGTGGTCTTCAGTGCGGTCGGGACCCCGGAAGACAAGAAGACTGGCAAGGCTGATATGCAGTATGTGCATGCGGTTGCGGAGACCTTTGGCAAGAATCTGAACGGCTACAAAATCCTCGTGAACAAGTCGACCGTACCGGTGGGGACGGCGGACGCAGTGCGCGACATCGTGCTCCATGCAAGCAAGGGGAAGCACGAGTTTGATATCGTCTCCAATCCGGAGTTCCTTCGCGAAGGCGCAGCTATCAAAGATTTCCTCAACCCGGACCGTGTGGTGGTCGGTGTCGCTTCGCCGCGTGCCAAGGAGATGATGGAGAAGATCTATCGTCCAATCGCCCGTGCCGGTCGCCCGGTCATGGTGACGGATATCCGCTCGGCCGAGCTCATCAAGTACGCTTCGAACGCTTTCCTCGCGGTCAAGATCACCTTCATCAATGAAATCGCCAATTTCTGTGAGCTCGCGGGAGCGAACGTGAAGGAAGTGGCGCGCGGTATGGGTGCGGACAGTCGCATCGGATCGCGTTTCCTCTACGCTGGCATCGGTTTCGGTGGATCGTGCTTCCCGAAGGACGTGCAGGCGCTCATGCAGACCGGCAAGGACTACAAGCAGCATTTCTCGATCATCGAGGCGGCTGACAAGGTGAATGATATGCAGAAGCTTCGCCCGATGGCTTTTCTCAAGAAGCATTTCAAGAGGGGGCTCAAAGGCAAGACGATCGCGCTTTGGGGTCTCTCCTTCAAGCCGCGGACGGATGATGTGCGCGAGGCACCGGCGCTCTATGTCGCTGAGGCACTCCTCAAGGCAGGGGCCAAGGTGCGCGCGTTCGATCCGGTGGCGATGGAGAATTTCAAAGCGGCTTTCCCGGACAAGCGGGTGAAGTATGCCGCACATGCCTATGAAGCCGTCGAGAAGGCAGATGCGCTCCTCGTGATGACCGAGTGGGATGAGTTCCGCACGGCGGAGTATCCGGAGCTTGCGTCACGCATGAAGGAGCGTGTGATCGTCGATGGCCGCAATATCTTTGAACGTCGTGAAGCTGAAGCGGAAGGATTTACGTACTTTGGAATTGGCGTGTAAGAGTGTATTTTGTATTGAGTATTAAGTATTATGTATGGCGGAGAAGATTCGGTCATTTACTGATCTCAATGCTTGGCGCGAGGCACATGCACTGGCGCTTGATGTATACGCTGCTACGAAAGGATTCCCGAAAGAAGAAATTTTCGTTCTTGTGAGTCAGATGCGGCGCTGTGCTATATCTGTTCCATCCAATATCGCGGAGGGGTTCAGTCGGAATTCTGCTAAAGATAAGATGCAGTTTTATGCGATAGCGCTCGGTTCAGTGACAGAGTTGCAGAGCCAACTTATGATGGCGCGCGATATGAAGTACATGACCAAACTGGAATTTCAGAAAATAGCAGAAAAGACAGTTATTGTAAGTAAGCTCATCAATGGTCTGAAGAAAACAGCCCAAGGAAGACCTTCTTGAATCCCATACAAAATACGTAATACAGGATACATACTACATGAAACTGCTTTTTCTTAACTACGAATACCCGCCGATTGGGGGTGGGGCGTCGACGGCGACGGAGGCTATCCTTCGGGAATGGGCGGCCATGCCGAATATCGAGGCACATCTCGTCACATCGAACGTCGGGGATGTGTATGAGCGCCTCCATCTTGGCGGCAAGGTCTATGTCCATCGTCTGCCGATTGGTAAGGATTCTGAGAAACTTCATTCGCAGTCGATGCGGGATATTCTGGTGTATAGCTGGAAGGCGTTCTGGTTTGCCCGTACGCTCATAAGACAGGAGCATGGAAAGCAGCGTTTTGATGCAACGCTCGCCTTTTTCACGGTGCCGTGCGGGTTCATCGCGTATGCACTCAAGCTCTGCTATGGCATCCCGTATGCCGTGTCGCTCCGCGGGGCGGATGTACCGGGTTTTAGTGAGAAGTATGATACGTTCTATCTCTTTGTGAAACCGCTCGTGCGGTTCCTCTGGCATCGTGCACTTGTGGTGATACCGAATAGCCAGGGGATCACTGAGCTTGCGAAGAAGACTGCTGCCAAGCAGGAGATGACAATCATCGAGAATGGTGTCGATACGGAGCTTTTCTGCCCTGCCAAAGAGGCGAAGCCAGATGTGCCGGTCATCTTCATCTCTACATCACGTCTGACGCCAAGGAAAGGCATCGATACCCTCATCCGGGCGTTCGCTGCTGCGGTGAAGCGTTCTGATGTGCCGATGGAGCTCCGTATCGTTGGCGAGGGGGAACAGCAGTCAGCACTTGAACAGCTGGCAGCTGATCTCGGTGTCGCAAAGGAAGTCGATTTTCTCGGCCGGGTTGAACATGATCATCTGCCGGAAGCGTACCGGTCGTCGCATGTCTTCGTTTTGCCGTCAAAGAACGAGGGGATGAGTAATTCCGCACTTGAGGCGCTCGCCTGTGGGTTGCCGCTCATCGTGTCTGGTACGGGCGGCATGCAAGAGCTCGTTTCTGAAGGTGTGAATGGCGCTTTCGTGGATCCGGATGATACCGAAGGTTTCGCGACGGCATTGCTCCGATTCGCTGAGGATCGCGATATCATCGCTGCCTATGGAGCGGAGAGTCGGCGGCGTGCATCGGAGCGTAGCTGGCGGTCGGTCGCTGAGCGTTTCCGTGATGTCATTGCCGAAGCACTATAATGAAAAAGACACTGCTTTTTTTTGCGAAGATTATCGTGAGCGTGGCGCTGGTGCTGTGGCTCATCGAGCGGGTCGATTGGCCGACGGTCGGTGAGCACTTGCTCGGCGTCTCGTGGTGGCTGCTCATCCTCTATGTCGCGTTGCAGCTCTCTGGCAACCTGATATCGGTCAGCAACTGGCGCAATATCGCCGGGTACAAGGGGCTTTCGTTCACAGTGAAGGAAGGTTTCTTCGCTTTCATGACCGGAGCATTCATCAATAATTTTCTGCCATCGACCATCGGTGGGGATGCCTATCGTGGGCTGTGGCTCGCTCAGCACACTGGTGCGAAGGCGGCGTCGATTTCTACGGTTGTCTTCCATCGGTTCATCGGACTCTGGACGACGGCGCTTCTTGCGGTCGTTTTCAGTCTCGTCCTCGCGGAACATATCCCCGGAAGTTTGCCACTTTTCATAACGCTTTTGGTCCTCATCGGATTTCTTGTGATCGATCTTATCATCACGCTCTTCTTCCGCTGTGCGTGGTTCCAGCGGCTCATCGAGAGGATTCCATTTCATAAGGTGAGGCGACTACTCGATGAGATTGTTTCGTATACAAAGAAGGGTATCTGGATCGATACCGGGCTCCGGGCGGCCCTCTTCGCCTTCGTCGGTGTGGGACTGACCAATTTCACGCTTTTCCATGCTCTGGGGAGCACGGTCGCGTTTGTGCCGTTCCTCGCGGCGGTTTTCCTTGTGGTGATTGTGTCGAGCGTGCCAATCTCAATTGGTAATATCGGCATCAAGGAATGGGCGTATATCACTTTTTTCGGTCTGATTGGGGTCAGTGCGGAGATAGCGGTGACGGTCGCGCTCCTTTCGCGCTTCATCCAGATGATCATCTCGTTCGTTGCACTGCCACACTATTGGCGCACACGTGGGCAGTAGAGAGTTTCTCGGGTTCACCTTGTAATCTCGTCATACCAGTGTTCACCAGATGAGCAATTTCACAGGGTAAAAAAACACCCCCGAGTTCTCTGTGAGAACCTGGGGGCTGTTGCTTTGCTGCGTCGTCCGATCAGATGGCGCGCATCTCGGGGGTCATGACCAGATCTAGTGGGAGTAGCGGCTCGTCCCTGAAATGCCGTGGCCGGATACTGAAGGCCAGGTAGGTGGTCAGACTGATCACATGAGTCCTGCTGACAATGACCCCACGCTCCGCCGGGAGCAGCATCTCACGGTAGAGCACGTGGCCGAACCGCTGGTAATCGGCTTCATCAATCGGGCCGAATTGCCGCTTGATCGCTTCGAAGATGAACGCTTCCACTTCGGGCAGGAAGCGGGTGCCGCCCGAAATGATCGCGCGGTCCCCCTCATCGACGTTCGGGGTGAACTTCTTCAGGATGCCCTGGAAGGTTTCCAGGATAAACCGGCAAGCTTCTTCTTTGAACTGATTCGGATCAGCGTATGACTCACGCCATGCGGTGAGGTCGCCGGCTAAACCTTTTCCGTTCCGTGTTTCTTTGAGAAGCGTGACGAGCTCGTTGCTCGGGAAACCTGGGAGACAGCGGGCGATATCCATAGTGTTTTCTTTCTGGTCGATGACCATAAGAGAGTAAGAGGGGGTGGCGCGGAGGCGTGTTTGGAAATTGTTCAGGTACTACGAAAACAATTCATTATAGCATAAAAAATGATATGCGTCAATCAAAGTGGTGAATTTTGGCTTTGATAGAGCATGATTCGGTGTATATAAAGTATTCGAAACGGCTTTGAAAAAGCAAAACCCGCGTTGTCTCTTGTGAGAGATGACACGGGTCGAAGGTGCGTGGCCGATGCCACTAGGCGATGTATGGCGCTGTTTCTGAATAGCAGCAGCCTATTGTTGGAGATTGCTTTTCGCGGATAACCAGCGTGTCGCCATCATAGTCGAAAGCGAGTTCATGGGTGCTGCCGATGGGGTAGGGTTTTCTGAGCGTGTACACCATCCAGGCCATGAGTTCGGAACCCATGAGCCCTAGGATCTTTTCCTCGTCGTGATGGCCGACGATTCCGAGCCGGTGGAGCATCTTAATCGCGAAATTATCGCTGGGTATGTCGCCGTCATCAATGATGGCGAGCTCTTTGTCGCCTAAGAAGTGCGCTATTTCGAGGAGCGTGCCGTCGAAATGATGCCAAAGCGTTTTCGTGAAATCCACGCTAATCCTGAAGTAGTCATGCTGTGCGTTATTTGAATGACTGGCAGCGTAGAGCAGACTGATTAGCTTGTGACTCGGAAAATCCTTGGCGCGTTCTCGGGTGTTATGGCGCGGCTTGCTAGTCGGTGCGCGTTTGTGCATGAGAATCTCCTTCGTGCGAAAGTTGGCGGGTGGTAAAGGAACTATGATTCGGATATGATAGCGCAGAATAGGCTTGGCGTCAATGCTATTTTCGGGTGATTCAGGGAAAGAAAAAGCCCCAACGATGATACGTGTCGGGGCGTTTCGCGGCAATGTCGCAGTTGGGGTCAGGCAGCATCCTGGAAATGATCAGCACGTTCGGCGAGAGCGAACGGGCAGAGGACTGCCATACAGCCGTTGTGGAAGGTGAAAGCGAATTTCTCGCCGACAACCTTGTCTTCGTGCATAGCGATTGGCCGGAGCTCTTGGTAGAGCTGGCTGATGAACCGGTCTTCGAAGTCCGGATGGACCTTGAATTCCCGCAGGAAGCAGATGACGAACGGCGTCATGGTCAGGCCGTCATTGTGCGACAACTGCACGCTATCGTGATTGCTGGCTTCCATGCTATGGATGGCGCTCTTGAGGGTGGCTTCGAGGCGTTGCCGGGTCATTTCGCGGAATGCGGAGGCGTTCCTTTTGAGGGCCTTTTTAGCGGTCATCTGGCCGCGCATGATCTCGTTCTCTGTCAGGAGGTCAAGGAATGCAACGCTGGGGGTCGTGACTGCCGGAACTGCCTTTTGTGCGTTGTGCACGGTGGATCTCCTTCTGGTTGGCGCTACTGGTTGGAAAAGGTGCTACAAGTGAAGATGATACCACAGAATACCGTCTTGGTCAAGTGTTGGAAATGGTAGAAAAAACGGCTTGTTTTCGACCTATTTTTGAGGGGTTATTCCTTTATATAGCTGATAGCCGATTTTCGTACGCCTTTGCCGAGGCGGATCGAAGCGGATGGATATCCGGATCCGAAAGAGATATCCGATGATTGGCTCCCTTCGATGAGGACGGATGGGCGGGAGGAGGATGGCTGGGAAGGATTCTTGAAGGCGGCGCTGCGCACATTAGTTGCGCGGATACTCGGCTGATTCGTCGTCTTGATCTTGATATCCTCGAATCGTATGCCATCTACATTCCGTATACTTATCCCATTCTTCGATCGTGTCTGTATGTTCTCAAATGAGAGATTTTGGACGAAGCTATCATCGGCTCCGACAATCAAAATTGCATCATTTGCCTGGGAACATGAGATGTTCTTGAATGAGATATTCCGGAAGACGGGTGGACCAGTTGTTGTCGGCCGGACGACATTTTTGGAATCGTAGAACATGTTGAGGAAGATGGCTTCGGCTAAGATGTCATTCATTTTGATATCCTCCACCCAGATATTCTCGACGATCCCACCTCGTCCGGGCGCTGATTTTATCCGGAAACCTCTTTTCGTGCCATCGAAACGGCACTGCGCTACAGAGACGTTCTTCACTCCTCCGGACATCTCGCTTCCGATGACGATGCCTCCGTTCCCTCGGCCGACCGTACAATCTCTGATGATAATGTTTTCCGACGGGATACCGACGCGCTGGCCGTCCTTGTCGACTCCGGATTTGATCACGATGGCATCATCTTCCGTGTCGAGACGTACCCGTTCGATGAGGACATTTTTCGAGGAATCGATGACGATTCCGTCATTGTTCGGGCCGTCTGTCTCTACAGTCACGTCGCGGATGAGGATATCTTCGGAATAGAGCGGGTGGATGGTCCACATGGGACCGTTCTTGGCTGTGAATCCTTCGAGTCTGATCCGTTCGCAGTCGACGAACTGGATGAGCGAAGGGCGGAGACCGTCGTCTATCGTCCCGAATACCCGTTCTTCCGCGGGGACGCCGGCATCGGAGAGAGCGTAGAGCCTTTTCGTTCCTGAGAGTTGCCATCGTTTCCAATCCCACCAGGATTGGCCTCGGCCGTCAATCAGGCCTTTGCCGGTGATGGTGATGTCGTGGCAGCCGTGCGCGTAGATGAATGGGGAATAGTTGTAGAGCTCTATCCCCTCATAACGCGAGAAGACGGGCGGCAGGTAGTCCGCAGGATCCTCGGCTGAAGAGGAGCTCGGCTCCTTCTGAGATATCGAGACGGATATTACTCTCTAGGCGGATCGGTCCGGTCACGAAGCGGCCAGCCGGGATGCGCACAGTCCCGCCTCCGTCGCCCGAGCAGTCGTTCAAAGCGAGCGCGATCGCTTTGGTGTTTGATGTCTCTCCATCACCGATAGCGCCATAGGCATCGATCGAACAGACGCGGTCGAGAGTCTCGAAGAGGCGCATCGGAGGCATTTCGAATGGCAAGACATAAGCGCTCCAATCTTCTGAGAAGGCGACAATCCTCTCTTTCGGTATCTCATCTGACTGATGGATAGAAAATGCTGCCAGGGTCAAAAAGAGTACGAGCGAGGCGGTCTGGAGGAGGAGTATCTGTGTCCGCACCCGTTTTCTTTCTGAATCGTTTTTTCTTTTGTGGAGGTAGTTTTTGCAGGTAGCAAATATTCCCATAGCATGCGGAGAATACCTATCTTGGATTATGGCAGCTTCACAATCTTGATGAAGTTGCCTGGGCGGCTATCTACCCAAAGCTGCCAGGCTGGATCGGATATATCGTAGTAGCGGTAGGCGGTGAGGCCAGAGAGTCGCTCCCAACGGTCTGCACGCGACATGTAGCGGATCTTGCCGCGGCGGGTCAGGACGTAGTAGTCCGGCTGTATGATGGCCGGGTCGAAGGTATAGGCAGTCAGGCAGCGGCCGACGAAGAATTCGCAGACGCCGTAGTAGTCGCTCCAGATAGTGAGATGCTCCGCATCGGGAAGCGAATTGAGATACTGTGCTGCCTCGTAGCCGCCGTAGCCCCATGCGTCATGGATGAGTGCGTCCTCCGGTAGAAGGGCGTTCGCGTAGTTGAAATAGAACGGTTTGATGGCAGAGAGGCTTGCGATCGAACCGAGGAAGATGATTGCGGTGGCGAGGGTTTTTGTAGGAACTTTCGGGAAACGTCCGAGGGTGTGACAGGCTTCCTGGATGCCGAGTGCGGCGAGGAAGGCGAAGACCGGATAGAGGAGGATGCTATAGCGTGGCGTAGCGAGGACGTTGGAGAGGATGAGGAGGATGGAATAGGCAAACGCGAGAAAGAGCAGGCTCTGAGCCGGGAAACGACATTCCCCGCCTCGTTTCCGCATCATCGCTGCGAAGAGTATGAGGCAGCCGAGGAGCATGATGGGCGTGAAGGAGAAGACGAGTGGATTCCACTCCATGATGAAGGCCTCGGAGAAGTTTGGGATATCGGTCACGTAGCGGGCGTCGCTTAAGTCCTTGATATCGAAGGGGATGATGGCAAAGATACTCCATTCTGGGAAGAGATGACGGACAGCGATCAATCCAATGAAGACCGCGAAGAAGATAGCTGGCAGGAGCATGTGCGCGAACCGGAGGCGTGCGAGACTTCGGCGTAGCAAGAGAAGTAGCTTGTTTCCGAAAGCGAAGGTGTCGATGAGGAAGAGCGAGAGGAATGTCACTGCGACCGCTGCGAAAGCGGTCTTGTTGTGTACGGTCGCGAAGAGTCCAAAGGCATACTTGGAATCGATGAGGAGTGCTGGTAGAAAGAGGCAGAGAAGCGCGATCGATATCGTCGCGATGCCGGTCCAGGCGAGGAAATCTCGCTTCAGCCGAGCCGAAAGCTCATGAATATCAGTGATATGTCCGTCGAAGAGGAAGCGCGAGACGATGAGTATAAGGAAGAATGGCAGGAGGATGAAGGCGGCGTATTTGGCGAGGAGTGCGAAGCCGAGGAAGATTGCTGTTAGCCAGAAGTATCTCTTCTCGCCAATCTTGAGGAAGGCGAGATATGAGAAGATGGCTGCTCCGCCGATCGACCAGAGGAGCGAATCGGGGTTGATGATCTGTGAGATGCCGAGAAGGATCGGCGAGAGCGCGGAAAATGCCGTCGTCCAGAGAGCGACCCATGGGCCAGCGACCCGGCCGATGATCCAGAAGAGATAGATGAGCAGTAGTCCGTTTATGATGAGGATCGGCAGCCGGAAGATCGTATAGAGCGATTCGGTGCTGTTGATATCATAAGCGAGTGTGCGGTCCTGGTTTTCGGAGGAATGCTTTTCCGGATGCGGCTCAGAGAGGAGGCCGACGCCTGAGACGAGCGCGAGCGTGACGCCCGGCTTGTCATTGATGAAGGTTTTCTTCCAGTTCTGGTTGGTGATGGCGTCCCAGTACTGCGGGATGCGCTCTTCTACCCAGTAGTGCTCATCAGCCGTGATGAACTGGCCGATATGATGCAGTCCGAACGCGAGGTACGCGGCGATGATAGCCGTGAGCGCGAACGAAAAACGATGCCTTGTGATGAAGGGGGGAATATTCATGGAGGATTACTATTCTTCGAACTTGAAGATCTTGACGAAGTGGCTCCGGCGGTTGTTGATATCGATCTCGTGGGCGGTATCAGTACGATCGTAGTATTGGTCGAAGCGGATGAGCCCAGGTTTCTGGCTGAGGATATCTCCGGACATCATCTTGCTGGTACGGCTCTCACGTCCGGCTGAGACGACGAGGTAGTCGAGGCCGTCCGTGCGGAGCTTCTGGTAGTCGCGGCCACGCTTGCAGCGGCCGACGAAGAACTTGCAGACACCATCCTTGTCGGTCCAGATGAGCATATTCTCGGCGTCAGGGCGGCTGTTGAGCCACATGGCGGCCTCGTAGCTACCGGCGCCCATATCTTTGACGTCGATATGGTAGGTGGCTGGGAGCGCAGTCGAGGCGTACGAGAGCGGATGCGGCGCAAAGAGGAGCGAGATGGTGCCGAGGAAAATGACGGCGGATGCGGCGAAGACCGGTGTCGGCATATCTTTGACACCGAGGCGCTTGTGGATGAGGACGAGGAGATGCTCAAGCGCGATACCTGAGACGATGGCTGCTATCGGGAAGAGGATCACTTGGTAGCGGACGATGGAAGCGACGCCGTTGACCGTGGCGCCGAGGTAATAGAGCAGAATGAAGACGACGAGGTAGAGCGCGGTGCGGAGGGCGACGGATTCGAAGAAGCTTTTCTTGAGGAAGAAGAATGGCGCAGCGAGGAGCGCGAGGAGCGAGAGCGGCGTGATGCCGAAGAGGAGCGGATAGAAGTTGGTCAAAAAGACGCCAATGAAGTCACTCCTGGTCGCGATGGTCTTTGGGGAGGCGAGGAGGTCCATGAAATCATACGGCCGCATGCCCGCCCAAACGTCGATGATCGTGAAGAGGGCGGCGCCGAGGAAGACGATGGCGACCGAGGCGGCGATAGAGCGTTTGAAGCGGACAAAGAGCTCGGCTAGTCCCGTGGTGATGCGCGAGCGGTTGAGCCACTGGTCGAGGAAGATGGCGATTGCGAGGACAGCGAAGACTGGCGCGACCTTCTCGAAGGCTTGGCTCATGATGGTGCCGTCGAGGAGCTTGGCTGGTTTGACCCAGACGGCTGGGAAGAGGAGATAGAAGGTGGCGAGGGCGGAGAAAGTGAGGATGGCGAGGTGCTTGAGGGAACGCTTGAGATGATCGGCGAAGGCGATGACGGAGTATTTCCGGTCGAAGAGGTATTCAAGGAAGATCAGGCCGAGGAAGTAGACGAAGAGGATGTTGGCGATGTACTTCGTGAGGAGCGCGAGACCGAGAAAGATGCCGGAGAAGACGAGGTAGCGGAAAAAGCCGCGTTTGCGGAAGACAAGATAGGAGATGAGCGAGAGCGGTGTGAAGAGCCAGAGGAGCGAGTCGGGGTTGATGATCTTGGACATGCCGATGAGGATCGGCGATGTGGCGAGGAAAGCGAAGGCGAAGAGCGCGCTCCGCCGTCCTATGAGGCGCTCAAGGAAGAAATAGAAGAGCGGGAGCATGAGCGTGATGAAGAGGAGCTCCGGGAAACGGAAGGCGAAATAGTAGCTCTCAACGTCATTCTTCAGGTTGAGCACCTCGCCCTGATAGTGGACGGTCTTGAATTCCTTGGAGCTCTTGAAGAGCGTGCCGGGACCGGTGACGAGTGCGACAGTGATGCCAGGTTTGTCGCTGATCGAGGTGCTGCGCCAGTCATGCTCGCCGATGTTCTTCCAGTACTTGTGGATGCGTCCGTCGAGCCAGAGTGGTTCGTCGACCGCAGCGTACTTGGTAAGACCCGAGAAGCCGAAGGAGAAGAAAAGCATCGTCGCGAAGAGGACGAGAAGGAGTGTTGGTAAGCCTTGGGCGCGGAGCCATTCCTTGCATGAGAGGGCTTCTGGATCTCTCTCCTCGGCCCCGCGTTCCTTCATGATGGTGTAGGCGGAGATGAGCGTCCCGGCAAGGAGAGTATAGGCGCCGACCGCTACCATGAAGACGTAATGGAAATTTTTGGATTCCGAGAGGCCATAGGTGAGGATGACGGTCGCAGGTAGCCAGATGAGGAGTGCGGCCGAGAGAGAACGCTTCCAGTCGAAATGCGTGGAGAAATAGGCGATGGCGCCTACGGTCAGTGCTCCGAGGACAGAGAAGAGGGCATAGAAGACATCATTATCAGCCGAGGTCTTGAAGAAGCTCAGGGCAGGGGTCTGCTTTGCAGCGAAGAAGAAGGTGTTCACGGCAGCGAGTGTCGCTAGGGCAGTGTAGACACGGTTTTCGAGGGTATCGAAAAAGGCTTGCATAGAAGCTTGCTTATGGGATAAAAGGGGGATACAATACGCTTGTACTAGAGACAAAAGAACCCGGACTTTTCCCGTATTTTAGCTCAGATTTCGCAAAAAAGAAAGATGTTTGATTTCTCTTCGAAACGCACCGTTTTTCTCGTTCTCGTAGCGATCATCGCTCTTGGATTTTTTTTACGCGCCTATCATTTCCCCGATTGGCTGCATTTTGAGCTCGACCAGGCTCGGGACGCGCGTATCGCGGATGATGGTCTCCGGGGAGGTTTCTTCGATTTGCCACTCCTCGGTCCCAAGGCGGGTGGGACGGTGCTCCGGCTGCCGCCTGGATTCTACTATCTCGAATATCTGAGCGCGGTCGTCTTTGGCGGGACGCCGTATGGCATGGCGGCTTTCGTCATGATCCTTTCCGTGCTTTCGATTCCAATCTTTTACCTCTTTGTGCGGCGTTTCTTCTCTGTGAAGCTTGGGCTCCTGCTCACGTTCCTCTTCTCGGTCTCAGAATTCTTCGTTATGTACGGGCGCTTCGCCTGGAATCCGAACGTTATCCCGTTCTTTGCACTCCTCGGCTTCTACGCACTCCTCCGTGCTGCTGATCACGAGGAATCACGGCGGGGCCGCTGGTTTCTCTTGTCCGCTTTCGCACTCGCGCTCGCGATGCAGATGCACTCGCTCGCTTTCGTGGCGATACCGATCATCACGTTTGCATTCCTCGCTCTCCGGCGTCCGCGAATCCACTGGAAGGCCTGGCTCGGAGCAGCGGTTATCGTTTCGGTTCTTTACCTGCCGATGATTCTCAATGAGATCGAGACGGGCTTTGCCAATTCCAAAGCGTTCGTCAGTGCGACGACGGAGAAGTCTTCCAAGAATGACCACTCTCTTGCTGAGAAGGCGATTCGTGATGTGGCGGAGCATGCTATGCACGGCGTCGTTATCCTGACTGGTTTCGAAGGGACGACTTTTCCAGTCATCAAATTCCATACGAAAGAAGGGGAGTTCGTCGGTTGGGCCTGTGATGCGCGCTGCGACCGTGGCAAGTGGTATGGCGTCGCGGCCGTCCTTATGCTACTCGCTTCAATCGTCGCGCTCGTGACGCTCTGGTGGAGAGAATCTGTGCGGCGAAAATCGGATTTCTTGCTGCTTTCCGGTCTCTGGTTTGCTGTCTCTTTCACACTTTTCCTTCCGCTCGCCTATGATATGGCGCCACGCTTTTTCCTTGTTTCTGGCCCGGTTTTCTTTGTCCTTATCGGGGCGCTGCTTTTCGCTCTGAAGAGCCTTTTTGGAGAGCGGAAGATTGGCCGACAGGTCGTCTTTTGGGCGATCGTACTGCTCGCGCTATCAAATCTTTCATCGCTTCAGGCGCGCTTTGATGAGATCGACCGGTCACAGACGGAAGCGTATGACAGTCCGCCGGACCGTATCCTCAAGGAGCGCATCCGCGTGACGCTCGCGCAAGAGGAGAATATCGTTGATTTCCTGGGCGCGCGTTCGCAAGAGACTGGCTATCCGGTCTATATGTGGAGCGAGCCGCAGTATCGCCGGGCGCTCAAGTATCTTATGGAGAAGCGCGGGATAGAGAATGCCGTGCTCGGGTTCGATGGTGTGTACCAAGAAGGTGTGTACTACATGGTCCTGCGTGCGCAGTCGGATCTTGAGGATGCAGTCGCGAAGTATCGGACGAGTTATGAGATCGGACAGACGACCTCGTTCGGGACGCTGGTCGCCGTGGAACTCTTCCCGAAGCCTCAGGCGATCCAGGGGCAGCAACAGGATTTCTCGAAGCCGAAGCTGAATGATTCACAGGGATTGCCGCGCTATACGTGGCGTGAATTTTTCCAGAACCGCGCGGCGACCGGCGCCGATGATGATCGTCCGGATGATCCTGATGAAGAAACGGCGGCAGATGATGAAGAAGGAGCGTAAAGAGAAGAAACAAGATACAAGAGGCAAGATATAAGACGTAAGAGATAAGAATATGGGACTCACTTGGAATCGGACGTGGCAGCTGCTCTTCGTGATCGTGGTACTCGCGGCGGGGATGCGTTTCTATGGGCTCGGGAACAATTCGTTCGTGGCGGATGAGTTCCTCGATATCAACTCGAGCTATGGTTACGCGCAGACGGAGGAATGGAAGGCTTGGGATTTCAATTTCGGGCAGCCGGCCGTGATGAATGAGAATGATGCTCGCGATGAGCGTGCCTTCATCTACAAGTGGCAGGTGGCGCAGCTCTTCGAGGTACTGCCGCCGACCGAAGCCGTCGCCCGTTCCGTGAGCGTAGCTTGGGGGCTTGTCTCTGTCGTCGCGATGTTCTGGGCGGCGTATGTCTACACACGGAAGAAGGAGATCGGTCTGCTTGCCGCACTTCTTTTTGCAGTAGCGGTTTCTGGTATCATCTTCGATCGTCGTCTGCGCATGTATGCGATGTTCTTTCCGGTCTATCTTGTTCTCGCGACCGTACTGTATCGTTTCCTCGAATCAGAATATCAGGGGAAGATTGAATGGATCCGGACGCTCTGGAAGCGGACCGAGCTCAACCTCTCCTATGCACCGGCTGTTCTAGTGTTTGGCATCCTTGGAATCATGACACATCAGCTGACCGCCGTCATCGTATTTTCGGCTGCAGCCTACCTCGCCGCTCGTGCCGTGTGCGAATATCGTGCTTCGCATACCCTGAAGAACAAATATGTAGCACTTCTCGGGGCAGGACTACTCGGTCTCGTGCTGCTCTACTTCGTCGCGTCGGGGCTCATCCTTGCTTTCGCGGCTGGACTGACATTCCTTGATGACCATTATAGCTATTTCGGCTATATCTTCGCGGATTATGCACACCAGCTCCTGGTAGCGGCGCTTATGGCATACGGTGCGTATACGCTCGCTCGAACGGGCGAAGAGGGCCGCAAGGCTGCAGGATGGCTCTCGCTATCTTTCCTTGTGCCGCTCATCCTCGCGGTCTGGTTCTTCCGTCGCAATGCCGGCCCGCAGTATATCTTCTTCGCGCAGTCCTTCGGTATGATTCTGGCAGCAGCTGGTATCTGGTATCTGTGGGAACTTCTTTCCAGTCGTTTCGCCGAGTGGGGGAAGAAGGGTTCGTATGCACTCCTCGTGCTCATGATCTTCCTTGTGCCGAATTGGGGGTATTTCCTCGAGGAGAACAATACCTATCACGAGACATCGACTGGCGGCAATCCGAACTATCGCAAGGTCTTCACATATTTCGAGAAGACCATGGCGGAAGGCGATGTGCTCATCACCCGCAATTTCCGCAATTATTATTGGTCGGACGCAAAGGTACCGGTCTTTGATTTCGGCGGCGAGCTGTCCAAGGAGCGCTTTTCGCTTGCGGAGCTTGAGAAGATCGTGGCGGAGCATCAGCACGGTTGGGTGATCATCTCGACGAATGACTACGACTACATTTCGAAGGAAGCTGAGGAATACTGGAAGAAGCATATGGAGCGCGTGAGTAACGATAAAGTCCGCGGTGATATTGAGGTGTATCGGTGGGGTGTCAGTGTGCCGATGCTGCCGTAAGCGCGAGAGGATTTGTGGAGAAGTAAAAAAAATCGTCCAGAGTCCCCATATGGGTTCTGGACGTTTTTTCTGTCGGGTTTCCGATAGAATGTGGCTAAGTAGCTTCGGTGATAATCGTGGTCTGCCCGTCGCTATACGGCCCGGATCTCTTGTTGGATTCCTTCCGAAGGCAGTAATCCTCGATTTCTGTCGGGGTGAAAGCACATTCGTGCTCGAGCAGGTAGAGCGCTTCCCCTTCTGGGTCTGCTGTAAGCGACAGCTTTTTCAAGAGAAGTTTGTAGAGCTTCCGGCAGAAGAGTTTCCTGATTTTCGCGTACGTCTCGTTGCTGATTTCAGAACGATTGGCGTAGTAGAACTCATGGAATGAGACCAAATAGCCGCTTCTGGTCTGCTGATAAGACTGCCAGCATTCGTTATCCGGATCTGATGGATCCAAGCTCTGCTTGTATGCGCTGATGATTTGTCCTGGCCGATTCTTGCAATCCTCGTAGAGATCATCTGGTGTAGCGTCGAATTCGATCCAATCGATGGCGCCGATCCGGTCGGCTCGCTTGATGATATTCATAAGCCGCATAGCGCAATCATAGCAGAAGCATTGATTGAACGGGCTCCGGAAATTTTCAACCGTCACTTCCCGTTCGAGCGCGAGCTTGATGTTGAGAGCGCGATTCCGGGCGAGCGCCCGTAGGATCGGTAGGAGAGTGACGTTGTGGATGCTGATAAGAACAGCGAAAAGGGCATTCCTCATGGCTGCTATTCCTTTCTTGGGGGCAATGGGATTGTGAAGGAACAGAATCTCTATCACGCTATAGTATGCATTGGAAGCATAATTATGTCAATATTTCGCCGGTCTTTTTTGGTCGGGAGAAGAGTTTGATGAGCGGGGCGATATCGTCGTCTGTAAGCTCTCGGACGAGGCGGAGCAATGCGAAGTAAGCGAAGAAGAGGATAGTACCGGAGACGAGGAAACTCCAATCGCCCATCGGGAAGACGTGTTTGGCAAAGAGCGCGATGATGATGGCGGCCAAGTGCGAGAAGAAGATCATGTGGATCGAGATATGCGCGTGGAAGTGAATCTTGGTATAGATGAGGATACCAATCATGAGGAGACAGGAGATGATGGTCGTGGCGAAGGCGGCACCGAGGATGCCGTAGGGCGGAATGAGGAAGAAAGTGAGGATCGCCATGCCGATGAAGCCGCCGATCGAGAGGTACATAGGAATCTTTACCTGGCCTGCGCCGTTTAATGCGAAAGCGAGGACATAGAAGACGGTGAGGAAACCGACACCAATCGCGAAGACGCCCATGGTCGCTTCGGCGCCCTCGTAACGGCTGCCGTAGAAGAGATGGAGCACCTGCGAGGCATAGGTGGAGAGGAGTGTGATGACCGGGAAGAGGATGAGGACGAGCAGCCGGAGCGCTTTCTCAACGAGGCTCTTGGTTTCAGCATCATTGCGTTCGGCGGTCGTCTTGGAGATGGCCGGAAGCATGATCATGGCGAGTGCCGCGAAGAGGTAGTAGGGCACGCGGCCGACAGTGATGGCAGCGTTGTAGAGGCCGGTCAGGTGATCATTCTGGAGGAGTGCTTTGACGAAATAGAGGTCGATGGTGAGTAGAAGCTCGTAGAAGACGAGAAAAAGCGTAAGCGGGCCGGCGTAGGCGAGGATGGTCTTGGCAGGAAAATCGAAGGCATGGCCGTCTTGTTTCGCACCATAGCCGAGCCGGCGCTTGACGTAGAACTCGTCGATCAGGATGGCTGCGCCGAAAGTGAAGAGCGGAGCGAGGATATAGCCGCCGACCGCGCCTTCGAGGCCGAAGAAGACAGCTGCAAGCGCGATGAAACCGACGCGAGCGAAAGAGCGGATGATCTTCATGATGGCCTGGATCTTGAAGAGATGGAGGCCGATCAGGTAGTAGTGATAGAAGGAAGCCGCGGCGAAGGCCGGGATGATGAGTGAGGAGATACGAAAGAGTGACGTGAGCGATGGGTCGCGGAGTGCCCAAGCGATGACCGGAGCGAGCAGAAAGAAGAGGACGGTGATACCGCCGATGATCGCTGCCTGGAGGAGGGCGGTCTTGTGTTTGATAGAGCGGATCTGCGACGGATCTTGCTCGAGAACGGCGCTCAGATACTTCGACATGGCAGTCGGGATGCCATTGCCGATGAGTACGATGACCATGGTCGTGAGCGTGACCACGAGACCGTAGCGGCCGTAGTCAGCCGGCCCCAAGATGCGCCCGGCGACCGAATGTACGACGTAGGCGGCGACGTTGAATATCAGTTCAGAGGCTGTCAGCCAGATGAGCGCGGAGGAGAATTTTTTCATAATCGATACGAATACTATCACCCGATACGAATACTGCGAATTATATCCGAATGACACGAATTAATTGAGGCCCGATACGAATGATCCGAAAAATATCCGAATAACACGAATTAATAATTCCCTACCTATCAGTAAGAGAATAACCGACTATTTCTTTTATTGTAGAGGTTTTTTGGAAAAAAAGAAAAGGCTACTATGGAGGGTAGCCTTGGGTGGGACGGAGATCCGGAGGGTTGAGATGATCGATCCCTTGTCGACTTTTGTCGAATCCTCTGGTTTCAGCTCGGGCAGGCGTATCGTCGCATGAGTGGAAGGGTTGGGCGTTTGCACGCGTTTTCCAAAACCCGCATCACTAATGAGCCGTGCCGCTGGAAGAAATTTTCTTCCTTAGCTGATTATCGCAAGGGATATCCCGTATTTTCGGTTGAGGATGAGTATGGGTCTGCAATGTGCAGTTACGTCCATGCGATATCTCTCCCGGGCTCTCCGTCCCTGGAAAAGCTCTTCTGAAAAGCCCTTTCAGGGACGGGGAAAGCATTGTTAAGAACATTTATTCTAGCGCAAAAAACGTATTCTGTCAAGAATATTTATGATAGAATTCCTGATTTTTCCTTTACTTGAACGAATATTGACTCTTTATCTGTGGAGGCGTCGATGACGGTCATGTTCCAGGAAGTAAGCTTTTTCTTGAAGAGAGTCTGCTTGGCGTGGAGATAGTCGATGCCTTGTTCTGGGGCGCGCTCGCGCGACATGATGGTCTCTGGGGTGAGATCGAAGTATAAAGCGAAATCTGGATGTGGGAGGATGCCCTCGATGAGGCGAGCACGGAGATCCCAGAAAGCGAAGCGCGGCGGCTTCCCTTCGGAGAGGTATTCGAGGTTGATGATGGTGTCGTAGAAGTAGCGGTCGGAGAGGAGATAGTCGCAGTTCTCTTTCTTGAGTTTCCGGAGCAGGCAGTGGAAGCGCCAAATATCGATGACGAGGAATTTCTGTCTGGTGACAAGCGAGAGCCAGGAGGCTCGAGTAATCGCCTTGTCTTTGCCTGGTTCGAAATCTTTCCGGCCCTTGAGGAGGCGTGCCAATCTGTTCAGGAATGAGAATTCGATTGCGTGGAAATACGCGACATTGTGATTGTCGCGCTCAAGCTTCTCCCGAAGGAGTGTTAATTGGGTCGATTTTCCGGATCCGTCGACACCGGAAAAAGTGATGAATTTCATAGACTAAGAGTATCAAAAATGGCTTCTGTTCGCAAACAAAGAAATAGCCCCGCGATACTGCACGTATGCGGGGCACGAGGGAATGAGCGGGCGGCTTACTGATAGTCCGTAAGTGCGATTTCCTTGGCCTTGTCGTAGGCTGCGGCAATGATCGGGGCAGCGTTGTAGCTGTTATCGCATCTTCCATTGGGAAGGCTACGGAAGCATCCTTCGCGAGAGAGGTCATACCCCGTTATGGCGCGTGCGGCTACACTTCTTTGTTGTAGGGTCTCGTCGAGTTGCTCGCAATCGACGATGAAGTAAACAGCAACACCGAGAGCTGGGAAACAGGCTACCATCTGGTGCGGGCCGCTCCCAGAGTACGGGTTGTGCTCGTAAATGAACGGATTTTCAGGGAACTGCATTGCAATCTCCTTTTCGTTGGTTGGTCCGGATTTGGACATTCGATTATGGCATGATATCGGTTTTCCGTCAATGCGCCACTACGCTTGTTTGTGCTATTCTTATATAAAATACGCAGTGGGATATGACAAGAAGAATACCCAATAAAGTGGTCGTACCAGTTTTGATATGAAAGACCAGAATTATTACGATACCTTCATAGAAGTCGCAGATGATTGTCCGGCGATGGCTGGTGAGGTGCCAGTACAGAAAACCACTGAGAAATCAGTGGCTGTCTTGCAGCATGAACTGATAAGCAAGCATCCGGGGAAGTATACGCAAGAGGATGTGCTTTTCAGGGTCTTCGCTACGAGGCAGGGGATTGCCCGTGCCGATCAGAAGAAAGCTCGCGAGGTATTCTTTTCCAAGGGGCAGCCGTGTATGCGGTGTTCGCCGCTCGGGAAACGATACGGATGGGGCATTTATTGCGATTCAGATGGCAGAGTCTCTCTGATATCGAGAGGTACGAAAGAATATGCGAAGTTGGCTAGCGACAAGACGATAAAGCATCTCAAAGCGATGCGATCGAAACGTTAGTATATGGTAAGATATTTTTTCTTTGCATTTCTTTTTCTTCTGCCGCTTCAGACGGTGTATTTGTTGCGCGAAGTATTTGTCGGGGGAGAGAAGTGGCAGTATGGTGTGATTGCCGTGTATGGAACAGACGTTATACTTCTTTTTTCGATAGTTGCTTTTATCTTTTCTTGTGATCTAAGGAAGCGATGGCAATCGATAAGTGATGCAGGATGCAAGATAAGTGATTGGAAACGAAGTTTCCAGAATCCTTTATCCCTTATCTCTTATCCCTTATCTCTTATCGTGCTCGTTCTGTGGGCTGGTCTGTCTATTCTATGGGCGCCGGATCAGATGCTGGCTGCATATTTCTTCGTGAAACTCCTACTTGCGGCCGGAGTATTCTTTTTGGCGCGATCGCTTTCTGATGAAGATACAAAGACCGCGATTAGATTGCTGATTATCGGAGCGGTAGTGCAGAGCCTGCTTGGAGCATGGCAGTTCCTCGCACAGAGCACGTTCGCCTCGACGCTCCTCGGTATGAGCGCACACGAGGTGGCAGAGGCCGGGACGTCGGTGCTCAAAGGTTGGCACCAGCGTTGGCTCCGTGCGTATGGAACGTTCGAGCATCCGAACGTGTTAGGAGGATTCTTAGCGACTGTACTTGTGTTGATTGTCGGTTATTTTTCTTCTGTCATTCCGGCCCCCGAGCCGGAATCCAGGACTTCGTTTTCTGGATCCCGGATCAAGTCCGGGATGACAATAGCTAGCGCTATCATTGTTCTCCTTGGATTAATCCTGACCTTTTCTCGTTCCGCGTGGCTCGGAGCAGCTTTAGGTATCACTGTTTTTTCAATATATTCCTACCTGAACTTGGTATCTAATCGTGTCATAATTCCGCGGCCGCGGAATTATGACACTGTTTTTGGAATGCTCATGGTATTGGGAGTGGCAGGAGCAGTGTTTGTGGGGGTGTTGCATGAGACGGTGTTTCCGCGGTTCGATAGCGCGGCGATAGAGCGTGAGGGATCGGTCTCAGAGCGCGTACAATCGCTCGAGGACGCGAAAACGGTCATAGGTGAGGGGAATATGCTCCTCGGCACGGGAGTTGGCAATTCCACAGCTGAAATGATGCGATTACAGCCTGGCCGGCCCGTATGGAGTATCCAACCGGCGCACAATATTCCCGTTCTCGTCTTTGCCGAGCTTGGCTTGGTCGGACTGGTGCTCTTCATAACTTTTCTTTTCTCTGTCATTCTGATCCGCCAGCCAGCGGAGAAGAATCTCGAGATTCCTCGACAACCTGCCCGACACGCTGATGCGAGTCACGCGGGCGGGGCTCGGAATGACAGCCAGGGGCATGGCGCGATATATATCGTCGCACTTGTAGTGCTTGTCCCCGCGCTACTTCTCGACCATTACCTCTGGACATCGCATTTCGGATTGTTATTCTTCTTCCTGCTCCTTGGCTTTGCAGCGAGGAGATAAAAAAAGACCTGCCGAAGTTTTGCCTCGGCAGGCTTGTCATGGTGGATCGTTCAGGTGTTGGCCTTCAAGAAGGCGGCGATGATGTTCTTGGCCTCTTCAGGGGTTTCGTAGCTGTGACACTCGAACGGTGTCGAAATGAAAGCCGAGCCTTGTTTACCTCGAGTGTAGGCAGACACGGCTACTTTGTCGCCTTTGAATAGGCAAAGAATTGGCTTTCCGAGGTGGGCCATGTCTGCGATTTCGCCGCCAGTACCCAGGCTCGGATTACTGATTTCGAATACGCCGGCAGCGGATGCTTGCAGCCAGCGGTAGTCCCGATCATGGATATCGGCTGGCGATAGAGCGTTCTCTTCTTCAAGGACACCCTTCCGCACCTGGTGCTTCGAGGCGAGCTCATAGCCGAGTTCTTCGATGATGGCTGGGAGCTGAGCCAGGTCTTCCCGACTCACTACTCCGTGACCGCCACGCATGGAACATCCGAAAAACACTTTCTTATTTGCCATCAGAATCTCCTTGTTTGATTGGAAACAACTATTACTAACACCTGAGCATAGGGAATAAGCGGCTTGTTGTCAACAAAAAACCGCTTCGGTCAATATGACGGAGCGGCTTTTTCTTTGTCTGGGATATTCTTGGGTGTCACCACGGGATTCTTCGCTACGCTCAGAATGACAAGAAATTTGAATTCCGTTGATTGTTAGCTGTTCACTGCTGACTGATTCCTAATACATGATCACTGACACTGGCTGCATCTTGGCGACAGGCTTCACGATCTGGTTCTCTTCGACGCTTGCGATGACGTCTTCGGCACGCTTGTAATGCGAGGAATCTTGTTCGATCACTTTGGACGAGCGGCCGTTATAGAGCTTTACGCCTTTCGCTTCAAGTTTTTTATCGAGCTCGGCTTTGTTCTCTGGGATGACGGTATCGGTCTTCTGGGCGGACTTGCCAGCACCGTGGTTGCAGGAGAAGAACGTGGAATCATTGCCGTCCTGGCCGACACAGAGATAGGCTTCCGTCGACATAGAGGTCGGGATGAACGCTGGTTCGCCGGTCTGCCCGAAGAGCGGATGATCGGTCATGCGTGACGGGCCGAAAGCACGACTGGTGCCATTCCTATGCACCCAAGCCTTCTGTCCGAAGTGCTCTTCCTCTGAAACAAGGATGTGCGGCATGTCGTAGATGAGCTCAAGTTCCGGGTCACGGTCGAGGACGCGCTTGATCGTCTCGGAGACGTTGTGCGCGATGACAGCGCGGTTGGCATGTGCGAAGTTGGAGCAGGCATTCCTGGCAGCCATATAGAGGCGACCGTCTTCGCCCTCGCCATCAAAGGAGATGAGCGGCTCGGCTTTGCCGAAGTCGGATTCCCGGATTTTCTTGGCGATACCGTTTACGATCTTCTTGTACGGAGTGCTCCAGAAGAAGCGGCCGATGTTCATGAGGATAGCGGTCGAGAGGTGTTCGCGCTTCTTGGCGGTGTACATATACATCGCATACTGTCCGAGGATGCCGGAACCACAGTGGATCATGAAGACGTACTGGCCCTTCTTGATGCCGAACTTCTCTGCGACCGTCGGATCGATGATGTCGGTGATCTTCATGAGATCGAGGAAATGGTTACCGGCGGCTCCGAGGATGCCAGAGCGGAACTGTGCGAAGAAGAGGAAGAGCTTGGGCAGGATGTCGTAGATATGCTTGCGTGACTGTTCCTCACCGAAGAAGTTGCCGCGATCAAGCGAATTCTCAGCCTCATATTTCGTCTCGATACCAAGGTGGTCGATGAGCGGGCGGATGCCTTTGCGGCAGATGTCGACAATGACCCGGAACGGGAGGTAGGTGCCGACGTATGCTTTGGTCGGGACCTTCGCCACGAGTGCTTCAAAGAGACGTTCCAGTTCTTCGGGTGTCGTATTTTCCTCGGTGAGATTGGTCTTGACGAGGCGCATGCCACAGGCAGGATCACTGTCATTCAACTGTGGGAGAATGTGATGCTCGGAGAGGACGGTCGTACCGGTCGCGTTCTTGCGGCCAGGCTTGCTGTGCACGTCGGCCATGGCAGCGATGTGATGGAAGACCTCCTTGTTTGATGCGACGCTCTCGAGCTGGACAAGAGTCGAATCGTTCGGCAAAAGCTCATCCTGCACGTGGAAGATGACAGGAACCCTCATTTTTCCTGTCTTGAGTTCGGATCGATAATCGGATATTTTCTTGATATCGTTTGCCAACATAGTTTTATGAAATTCAAAATTCAAAATTTCAAGTTCCAAATAAATCTTAAATCCTAATATTCAAACCCTGAGCGTTTTTGTTTTTGGATTTTGATATTGTTATTTATTTGGAAATTGTGATTTTGGATTTGTAATTTATAATGAATCATATATACGTTCATATTGTTCCACGGTCTTTCGGAGATCGAAGCGCTCTTCGACGAACGCGCGGGCAGCGGTGCCGAGCCGGGCTCTGGCGTCTGGATTATCCTTGAGATAAGCCAATTTTTCCTCGAATTCTCTCGCTATGCCACGGGGTATAGTAGCACAGATGTTCTCATTTGAGAACTCCGCGAAGATGGGAAGATCAGAGAGAATGACTGGCTTGCCGCAAGCGTAAGCTTCGATGATGACGAGCGGCACATCGAACTTGCCGCGCATGTCGTTCACGGGGAAAGCCATGATGTCGGCAAGATTGTAGAGCTTGGGCATGTCGGCGTAGGTATCGGTGAAGCGTATATGACCGATGACACCGGCTGCCTCGAAGCGCTTTACAATCTCCTCCTTCTTCAGACGGTCGTCCTCATGCTTGACGCGACAGGCAAAAACGAACTTCATATCCGAATCCGGATGCCGAGTGAAGTATGAAATCAACCACTCGGTGAGCATATCGGTCGCGCCGAGGCGGACGTATTCGCCCGGGTACATGACGACGAAGTCCTTCTCGGTAAGACTGAAATGTGCGAGCGCGGCGGTATCCTTAGCGGCCGGGCGGTAGAGATCAAGGTCGATACCAGGATAGATGCGCGTGACGTTCGTGAAGCCGAGACTCTCCAGACGATGCAGGGAGTAGTCAGAGTAGACAATGATGCGGTCGGCGAAAAGGAGTTCTCTCAGCTGCTTGGGACCGTAGAGGTCCTCGCGGAGCGTCGCGACGGTCTGGATGGTCTTGCCGCGGGTCGGTCGGCTGAAATAATTGATGATTGAGGTGTTGTTGCGGGTCGGTGTGAAAAGGTAGTGCGTGATATCAAACTTGTTCCGCAGACCGCGCAGGCTCTTGAGCAGGCGGAGCTTCTCGGAGAAATCAAGCTCATTCTTGGTGTAGCAGGGGATTTGCGTGACATTAGCTGGCAGGTCGGAGAGCCAAACGGGCGTCGTCAAAATACTCACATGATGAGTCGTGAGCGACTTCGCGAGGAAGTAGGCGAAGTTCTTGGAGGCTTCGTCCCAGGGAGGAACCAATGGACGAGTAGCGAGAAGAATCTTTTTGATCATATCTTATAAATTCAAAACTCAAAATTTCAAGCTCCAAATAAATCTTAAATTCTAATTTTCAAAATTTTAAACATTTCGATGTTTTTGATTTTGATATTGTTATTTGTTTGCCTGCCTGCCGGTAGGCAGGGAAATTGGGATTTTGGATTTGGTGCTTATGTATTCATCGATATAGTTCTTTCTTCTCCGTCCCATCGCTTACAATGACCGAGGTACGGGTACCGGGTACGGCCGGCTGGTCTGGCGTGATAGTGATCGATTTTCCTTTCTCGACGATGAAGGAAGCTTCAGAAAGCACTCGCTTATCGGAAATGATCTGGTAATCGAAGCGCGCAGTGTCGCTATGGTTACCAACGATGAAGGCAAGGTTGTCTGCCTGGTCGAGCGCGACAAATGAGAGCGTCCACCAGCTGCCGGCGCGGTCAGGATCCATCTCGCGCGCATTCTGCCAGAAAAGAAGGACGGCGCTTGCGGCGAAGAGGGCGAGGAACGCAATGATGAGAGTCTTTTGGGACATAGTCATTTAAATTCAAAATCTCAAGCTCCAAATAAATTCAAAATCTTAATTTCAAAATCCGAAACGTTTGATTTTTTGAGTTTTGATATTGTGATTTATTTGGAAATTGTAATTTTTGATTTGTGATTTACTTCGTTCTTTTATAAATATCCACCAGTTCAGAAGCATATACTCTGGAGAAAGATGATGATTTCTCGAACTGCGCCGTATCGTATGCCGGGTTGACCATGACGAGGTCAGTACTGGTCTCGGCATAGCATTTCTCTCCTTGTGGGGTATTGGGCACTGAGATCATGAGGAGTGTGCACTGCTCGCGGTTTGGATTGTCCTCGTAGCGCTTGAAAAAACCACGTGAGAACGGATAGGAGTAGTCGCGCATGAAGAAGAGCTTGATCCAAGAGTCCGCGGAGAGATAGTTGTGATCTTTGAGAACGACATCGCTCGTGTCGGTCCGATCTGAGAGATAGCGCGACGCGGCGAAGGTTTGGGCAGCTTCAAGAGATTTGGTTGCCGGTAGAAGCGTCTGGCTATTGTCGAAGGATCCGCTGCCGGACGCGAAGGCAAAGACAGAAAAAATGGCGACGAGAAAAAGAATCGGCGGGAAATAGGTCCTTCGGTCGGTATTCCGGATCCAGGCGAAGAGCATGATGATGCCAAAAGCGGCGAGCAGACCGAGCGGAAAGGAGAGATACGCGCCGATGCGGCTCGAGGGGATATCGATGAAAAGCCACTCTGGTCGCATGGTCATGATAAGGAGGATGATACTCCAGCCCGCGAGGAAGGCGCCAGCATAGGAACGGCGGGCCTTGCGGAGCATAAGGAGAGCGGCGAGTCCTGCGAGGCCGAGAGCGACGCGTGCTTCGCCGTTTGAGGATGCGATCTGCAGGAAGGAAAGGCCAGTGCGTGTCGTCTTGGTCGGAGTACCGATGGCGGTGCCGACGGCATGGGTCTCGATATAGGTCGGCATTGCGACTGCGAAGAAGAAGACGATGCAGGCAATCGCGACGAGAAGCGGTCCAGGTGAGAGGATGAGTCGCATCCAGGAACGGAAAGTCTCTTGGAGGTCATCTGATCGGAAGATGAGATAGGCGAAGACGGAAGCAGCGAGCGTGAAGAGGAGAATGAGTGTACTCAGATGATGCGTGTAGGCGAGTGTGAAGGTGAGGAAGAATCCGAGCGCGAGGAAGCCAGAGCGTTTTTCAGTGAAAGCGCGGTAATAAGCGAGGAGGATGAGTGGGATGAAAAGGTTGCCGAATGTGTTGCCGACGACGCCGCCGGAAACGAACTTGGCTTGTGGCGAGGCAAGACTGTAGATCGGTCCGAAAAGGAAGAGTGTAGCAAGTGCGATATTGCCAGGATTGAAGATGCTTTCGGAAGTGAAGAGGCCTTTCAATCCGGAGGCGAGTCTATAGGCAAGGAAAGCGATTGCAAGGAGTGCAAGGAGATTGACGAAGAGGAGGAAAACAATCGGGAAAGCTGAGAAAAAGCTAGCGCCGGAGAAGATCGCTACCGCCGCGAAGGGAAGATGCTCGCCGATGATGAAGTCAGCGATTGGCTGCGGATCAGATAGAGCATAGGCGCCGTCGATGCCGGTCACGATCTCTTGCTTCGCATAAGAGGGGAGCGTACCGGTCTCCGCGACGAGTTTCGCCCAGTACATATGATGACCGAGGTCAGTCGCGGTCGGAAGCACAGCGTGCATCATGTAGATGGTTTTGATAAGGAGAGTCAGCACGAGGATAGAGAGGAAGACCCAGCCTTGGCGCTTCGAGAAGGCGGGCTGATCAGAGAGGATAGCTGCCCCAGTAGTTTCTGGTCGGACTTTCCGTATGAGTGAGATGACAAGTACGAGGAGTGCGAGTCCGGAAAGCGTGCCTGTCGCGAGCGAGAGCGGACTGAAAAGCACCCCGGACTTGCCGAGGGCGATCATGAGGAAGTCGAGGAATCCGATGCTTGTTGCGAATGAGAACAGAAGTGTCTCAAACGGCACGAGTGAGCCATCCTTCCTGAAAGCGGCACGCAGCAAAAAGAATCCTGGTACGAAAAAAAGGATGCCAGAAACAAGAAGGAATGAGAATGAAGGGAAAAATGCGTGCATAACACGATGTTAGACATAAAACCACCCCTCAGTCTCGATGACTCAACAGCTCCCCTTGGAAAGGGGAGCGGGAGAGAGGTAGAATCTCTATCTAGTATGCACTTTTTCGGCTATTTTTTCCAGTGCCTCGATATAGAGGCGAGAGACGTATTCCCAGGAATAGTGATCCACGACATAGCGGCGGACCTGCTTTCGGAAATCCGCAAGTTTGGCATTGTCCGCGAGGAGCTCGGTGATGACGGAGACGTATTGCTCTATATTCTCTGTTTCGACGAGCCGACCGTTCTCGTCATCCTTGATGGCGTCCATCAGTCCTTCGAGTGCCGAGGCGACGACAGGCAATTCACAGGAGGCAGCTTCAATGACGGAGATGCCGAAACCTTCCATGTCACCTTCTACCTTGATATTTGGCTGGATGAAGAGGTCACAGGTATTGAGGAGTGTATCGCGCACATCATCCGAGACGTAGCCAAACATTCGGACGCGGTCAATCATCCCAGCATCTCTGCGAGCATGCTCGATATGCTCGCGGTCGACACCGTCACCAGCCACAACATAAAGGATGTTCTCAGGAAGCGCTGGCATGACGTTCCTCACGAACCAGGCGACGCCTTTGCGCAGAGCGAGCCGGCCGGAAGTGAGGAGGACGTGTTTACCCGCAAGCGAAAGACCAAGGATGTCCTCGAGCTCCTTCCGATCATGTTGACCGAAATGCTTTTCCGTATCGACGCCGTTCGGGATGAAGGTGAATTTGGCTTCCGGGATGCCACGCGCGACGCCCTGGCGGATCGTCTCATTGCCGACAGCGATCAGCCCGTCGAGCGAAGGGATGAAGAAGTGGACCCAGACGGCCTGGTAGAAAGCACTTTTGAAAGTGAGGTCGAGCCCGTGAACGACCGAAATGATGGTCTTTTTCGGATAGCAGAGCTTCACGGCCCATCCGACGCAGGCGAGCACGCCATCACCAAGAAGGAGGACGTCATACTGTGGCATGAGAAAAAACGCTTTGATGAGCGCGTAGGGCAGGAAGAATGGCAGAAAGTTCTTGCCTTTCGTATTGGCGATGGTCCGGACCTCCGCGTGCTTTGGCAACCACTCTGAGAGTTCGTAGTTCTGGTTCTCAATGCCACCGACGATCGGAGGGTAGGCACGGGAGATGAACAAAATCCGCATAGATTTGAAAGCACAAAATTCAAAATTACAATTTCCAAATAAATTCAAACAGTAAAAAATTCAAAAATCAAAACGGCCTGATTTTGAAAATTAGAATTTGTGATTTATTTGGAACTTGAGATTTTTGATTTTGAATTTTATTTCCCGTATCTTTCCTTCTTCAGCTGGTACATCAAATCCTCGGTCAGCTTGCGGTTGGACTTGATCATATCGGCGATGAAAGCAAAGATGAGGAGCTGGATGCCGATGATGAAGGTCACGCTCGAGATGATGAGGTAGTTGAGATACGGCGTGATCTTGAAGCCGCTTGCGAAATATTGAACGAAAAACGCGATGAATCCGGCGAAAGCGAAGCCGATAAGGATGAGCCCCGGGATGCCGAAGAACTTCATCGGGCGGACATCGCGCACGGCCTTCAGGATAATGCGGGCGCTGTTGTTAACGAAGCTCCAGACGCTCTTTACGATCTTGGACTTCCGATCGGCGAAGTAGGTGACCGTGACCGGGACCCAGAGGACGCGCAGGTTCTTGCCGACAGCATCGATGATGGTCTCTTGGGTATAGGTGAAGCCGGTCGGATTGTTGAGGCGGAGCAGCGTCTCGCGGCTGTGTGCGCGGAAGCCGCAGGTGAGGTCATCTGTCTTGACGTTGAGGAATGACCCTACGAGCGATGCACCGAGACGATTGAAGAAATCCTTGATCCATGGGATGTTCTTGGCGGTCGACTGCGAGAAGCGGTCACCCACGACCATATCAGCCTTGTTCGTGAGGATAGGGTCGATGAGTGTCTGGATCTCGGCAGCATCGAACTGGCCGTCCGCATCGATATTAACCATGATATCAGCGCCTTCCTTGAGGGCGTTCTCGCTCGCGGTCGCGAACATCACGCCGAGGCGTCGGTTGATGCCGTGCCGGAGGACAAAATCTGCGCCAGCTTCTTTGGCGACATCGGCGGTGCGGTCGGATGATCCGTCGTCGACGACCTGGATGAAGGTCTCATCGATGCCGTTGAATCGGCGTGGCATATTCTGGATCGTCTTGCCGATGACAGACTCCTCGTTGTAGGCCGGGATGTTGATGATGAGACGCATACCAAGTGTGATAAGTGATGATTGATGAGAGACAGATGATAGATTAGAGCTTCTGGATTTCCTTGAGGTCCTTGTCGGGGAGATAGAGGATTAGGAGGCCGATGACCACGCCGCCGATAGCTGTAATCATCTTGTTCCCGTCGAGCAGGTAGATATCCACGCCATCAAGGACGTGCCATATGCCACGCCATACCAAGACGAGCCCGATGACGATGCTGAGATTCTTCGTGAGATAAGAGAGCGTCAGCTTATGTTTCATAGGATAGCTTGGTTAGGCGGATATATGGATGATGTCTGTTCTACTTTGATGACTGCTTCTTGATGAAGAGCGATGGATCGACGCAGCGGAATTTTGTGATGCACTGCTCCTTCACACCCTCGACGCCCTTGCTGATGAGCGTCTTTTGGCACTCATCAAGCTGCTTACGGCACTCTGCTTGCGCACCTTTGAAATAGCTCACGTTGAGCTCATAACCGAAGTAGGGCAGCACGAAATACGCGATAACAGCAATCCCAGCGATCCAGATGATGAGACGGATGAGGTGAAACATATCTTTTTGATATTTATCCGTTAACGAGTTATACGGGTTAACGGGTTACAATCCAATGAATTTCTCACTCGAACTCGTTAACGCGTGAACACGTTAACTGAATAACCGTACTCATCTGCCGATGCCACGATAGACGAACGACTTCTCCTTCATGAAAAGGTCACGGTCGAGACAGTTCTTGCCGTCGAGCACTGCTTTGATCTTGTATTTCTTGAGCAGCGCCGGAGTGAGCGCCTTCATGAACTCCTTGTGGTTGGTCGCGATGAAGAGCGCATCGGACTTCTTGAGGAGTGCCTCGAGACTCTTCACGGTCGAGAGCTTCGGCAGGTATGGATCATAGGACTCCACCTTCGCCTTGTGCTCCTTCAGGTGCTTGATCACTTCGATGGCTGGGGATTCGCGCAGGTCATCGATATCCGCCTTGTAGGCGAGGCCGAGGACGCCGACCGTTGTACCGTTCATAGCGATCTTCTTCTCATTAAGCGCGTCCTGGAGCCGTTCCACGGCATACATCGGCATATTGTCGTTGGTCTGGATAGCGTGGCGCAGGAAGACATGGTCGAAGCCGGATTCCTTGGCACGCTGCACGAGATAGTGCGGATCGACCGGGATGCAGTGGCCGCCGATGCCACAGGACGGGTAGTGTGCCATGAAGGCGAACGGCTTGGTCGCGGCGCCGGTGATGACATCCTTCACATCAATGCCGAGCTTGTCGAATGACATAGCGATCTCGTTGACGAACGCAATATTGACGTTGCGGAAGGAATTCTCAAGGATCTTGGTCGCTTCGGCTTCGCGGATGGACTTCATCGGCCGGATATCGGCATCGATGATGCTTCGGTAGAAATCGAGCGACATCTGGAGGC
The DNA here is from genome assembly GCA_963743885.1 of Candidatus Moraniibacteriota bacterium. GTDB lineage: Bacteria > Patescibacteriota > Minisyncoccia > Moranbacterales > UBA1568 > UBA1568. The sequence goes on from CAVURJ010000002.1 coordinate 407,103, forward strand.
CCTTCTTGTCGAATGAGCCAACGACGCGAGGGATGTTGGTCACATCCCACTTCGGATCTCCAGGATTGATGCGCTCCGGGCAGTGCGAGATGAAGACATCGCGGCTTACAGTGAAGCCATACTGCTCGAAGATCGGCTTGACGACTTCCTCGGAGACGTACGGATTGACGGTTGATTCGAGCACGACGAGCGCGCCTTGCTTGCAGTGCGTCGCCACCGTTTCCGAAGCGCCGATGACCGGGGTAAGGTCCGGCTGACGAAGTTCATCGACCGGTGTCGGAACGCAGATGATATGGATATCGGCCTGAGCGATATCTTTCGGATTACTGGTCACCTTGATAGGGTACTTTTGCTGGTTCTTCTTCAGGTAGGCATCTTTGAAGATCTGCTTCCCAGCTTTGAGAGCTGTGATCTTGCGCTCATCGATATCAAAACCGATGACGTCGTATCCGCGCTCCTTCGCCCGCACAGCGAGCGGGAGACCGACATATCCGAGACCAATCACTGCCACCACCGGCTTCTGTGTCTTTGCCATAGCGATCAAAACAGAGGAATTAGATATGACTCCATTGTAGGCGACAAGGACCCCTCTGGCAAGGTAAAAATCCAAGTAACTGTCTAAAATCTCACCGCTTCATAAAAGAAGAAGAGGATCTGCTTGTCGGCTGAAATTCTGAAATTTCGGCTGCAAAACGCGAATGCTTCGTCAGGTTATCTTCCAGGTAGCCTTTCCGAACCCTTCACATTTTTCGCACGAAATTTCCGAATTTCAACTCGACATGAGATTTTAGACAGTTACTTAAAAGATTGGCTTTCTTTGGGATAAGAATGTAAACTTGATTCTAGATTTCACAGCTTTGTAATTTGGGTTTTGGATTTTGGTATTTACTTCGGATATGTTTCTCACACCGAAAATTGAACAGGCCATCAAGCGGGCGACGGAGCTCCATGATGGTCAGAAACGCAAGGTGAGCGGGATGCCGTATATCGTGCATCCGTACGCGGTCGCTTTTCTTTTGGCGCACTATACCGAAGATGAAGATGTCATCATTGCCGGCCTCCTGCATGACGTCCTCGAAGACGTGCCTGGCTATACGGAAGACGATCTCATCGCCGAGTTCGGCGCACGCGTCACGGCGATCGTGAAGGAAGTGACAGAAGATTATACAGAAGCCGAGAAGGTGGATCACAGCCTCCGCCGGCAGGGGTGGAAGGAGCGCAAGAAAAAATATCTCGCCAACCTATCCGATGATAGCCACGAAGCGCTTCTCGTCGCGACGGCCGACAAGATCCACAATATCCGCTCGCTCATCGATGATTATACGGTGCACGGCGAAGCGACATGGGAGCGGCTTGGCAATAAGGAGCGGATCTTCTGGTTTTATGGAGAGACAGTCCGCATCATCTCTGAACGACTCAGCCACCCGTTGTCTGAAGAATTGAGAAAAACCTTTGATGAAGCCAAAAAGGTAGTCGCTAACAATAGTATTTCAGATGAATCTTGACAGAATCTTGATAAGGTGCTATACTGTTTCTTCACCCTGAAATACTTTATAGCATTGACGGGCGAAAGGATTGATGGTATATTAGTCCTATGTTCTTTGAATGATTATGATGATGTCTCAAGAGAAGCGGACGGTACCGCGGGTAGCTTGTTTGTCCTGAAGAGTTCGGAACAAGCAAGCTACCGACGTGGTAGTATCTGAAGGAGCAATCCGACATGAAGAGGTTCGCCTTCGCGATGAGCATCGACTACACGACACGTACGACCAAAACCTGCGCCTCCGGCACCGGCAGTTCCTGAACCACGCTGGGCGGCCAGGGCGACGCTTTTCAGGTGTTCCTTCGGGGATACCGAGAGCGTGCCAGCCCTTTCGCCGACCTGCGGTCGTGAGCAGGAGTAGTAAGTAGTTCGCGACATTCCGCCGGGATATGAAAATCCCACGGGACGAAGGCAAGGAATAGGGGACAGACGTCCGATTGGTTGTGTCGCGTCCAGTAAGTACGGATGCGCCTGAAGATCGGTCCGAGTCCGCCACCTGTCCCTTGCGTCCCAAGGGTTTTCCGACGGAAAAGGGTAAGTATCATCATCGCCAATCGCGCATGGGCTTCGGGGGAATTCGATCTCCCGCGTCTAGGCTATCGGCCGCGTACCCCTGATTTTTTTGGGTCGCCGCCGCGCCGCTCGCCCATCGTGCACAACGAGGAGGAAGCAATGCAAGCATCGCAACCCCTCGACGACATCGACCATCGCCGGTTCCGGTACCATGCGGCTCTGACCCGCATATCGGCCGGACGACTGATGGACGCGTCGTCGCCTGACATTTCAGGCTCACGCCAGCTGATAACGAAGTTCTAAAGGGAACGGAGAATCGGCGGCAGGCAGGCGCTCTCCTGCCAGAATACATTTTCGAAAAGTGTGGTATAATCCGGGGCCTCGTGCAGATTCTTTGCATGAGGCCCCTTCAACTTTTTTCTCTACTGTTTTTTGAAACCGCTTTTTGCGGTTTTTTCATACTCTTGTTTGCTGGTATAATAGAGGCACTATGCCCGGTAGTAGAACTTCGATCGGGTGTTTGGTAGACGATCAAAGAAAAGAGCGTCTTTTCCTGTTCAGTAGAGAGGCGATATCGGTTAGGTTTTTGGGGAATTATCAAAGTTTCACTACCGGGTATGAAAATCGGTATTAACGCGTCATTTTTGCGGAAGCCTGGGACCGGTATCGGGCAAGTTACCACTAACTTCTTGCAGAAGTTAGTGGAGTATTATGTATCCAGTAGTACGTATCAAGAAAATACAAAATACATACTACATGATACGAAATACATTCTCTACACCGAAGAACCGATCACTTTCCCATTACCTGCGAATTTCGAAAACAAGCACTTCCTGCCGAGATGGTGGAAGCGCGATGATGTGCCGCGCAAATGGCTCTGGGAACGAGAGCTCTCGAAACATGCCGCCGAAGACGGCTGTGATGTGCTCCTCTCGCTGTATCAGTCAGCTACGGATTTCCATGCGACGTGCGTCATGCCACACGATACGCCGGTGCGCCACGTGATGATCGTGCATGATATCATCCCGAAGCTCTTCCCTCAGTATCTCGGCAAATGGTCGCAGCGTCATCATTGGAAAGCTGTTGAACGGGCTATCGAACGGGCTGATCATATCGTTACCGTCTCAGAAGCGACCAAGAGCGATCTTATTTGGAAGTTTTCCTTGCCCGCGAATCGGATCTCAGTGGCCCATCCTGATGCGAGTCCGCATTTCTCCGAAGTGCCGTCCGAAGCAAAGGTTGCGAGCGTACTTGAAAAATATCAGCTCAATCCGGGATATATCTATCATGGCGGGGGACTTGAGGTGCGAAAGAACGCTGAAGGTTTATTGCGAGCGTACAAACAGCGAACAATGAACAGCGAACAGAGAACAGAGATGCCGAAGCTGGTGATTTCTGGGAAGGTGCATACAAAATCGAATAAGCTAGCGACGGATGTCGAGGGACTCATTCAGGAGCTCGGACTAGAAGAACATGTGAAGTTGCTTGGCTTCGTCCCGGACGAGGATCTGCCAGCACTCTATCGCGGTGCGCTCTTTTTTGCTTATCCGTCGTTCTACGAGGGATTTGGGTTGCCGGCGCTTGAAGCGATGCGGATGGGGACGCCAGTGCTTGCATCAGATGTTTCGTCGCTGCCAGAAGTCTGTGGTGACGCCGCGCTCTACTGCGATCCAGAGAAAATAGATTCCATCCAGGCAGGTATAGAGCGCTTCATTAGTGATGCCGCACTACGCCAGAAGCTTTCCGAAAAGGGGATGGAACAAGCGGCTCAGTTCTCATATGACGCTTTCGTAAGCCATATCATCGGGACACTCGTATGATCAAGCTTCCTGCTTCGTGGAATCAGAACAGGCTGGCGCTCGTAGCGTCGAGCACGCTTTCATGCGCCGCGCTCATCATGCTCAGCAATGCCCGCGTACTGCCGCTTGATCCGATCAATCTGGCATTTTTCACTTTTGTCACACTACTGTTCGCACTTTATCGGCCAGGATGGGCATTCCTTTTCTTCGTAGGAATGATACCGCTTGAAATCATAAATATCGCTCCGCTCATGTGGGGCTTCGACCTGCGGCCATACCAATGGCTCGCGATCATCATCTTCGCTGCCGTCATGCTCCGCGCTGCCGCTCGCACGCTACCATTTGATCTCGTGAAACCGCGCTGGTTCGATTGGATACTCCTCCTCGTACCGGTCGGTGCATTCATCGCAGCAGCCTATGCGCCGGATACGAACGCCACTCTCAAGCAAGCAATCATCACGCTTTCCTTCGGATTGGTCTATGCGGTCGGCAGAATATTTTGGCAATCATACGACGATATCAGGCAGGCTGTACCGTTCTTTCTCGGCTCAAGCCTAGTTGTTCTCAGCTATGCGCTCTGGCAGAATCTGCGTTTCCTCGCCGACGGGACAGGCTTCGAAGTAATGGCGGGGCGGCCCAATGCGACGTTTTCCGAAGCGGATTGGCTGGGACTCTTCATCATTGTAGTCATAAGCGTATTGTATAGTCTCATTTTTCAGATGTTCTTTCCTAAAAAGCAAGAGGGTATATCGTATCCTGTATATCGTATATCGGAATGGGTGCGGAAGCCGGACGCGTGGCTTGTGTTCGTCGCGCTTGTTTTCACATTCGTGATTCTCATCATCACCGTCGCGCGGAGCGCTTGGCTCGGAGCTACCGCTACTACCGTAGTCTTCATGGCGGTGGTGTGGTTCCAGAATGGCCTGCGCGAAGCGGCGCGATCATCTGTTTTTGTAGGTGGATCAGCTATCTTCGCTCTCGCTCTCGTATTCATATTCCAGCTTACACCGTTCGATATCGCCAATCGGGCGCAGAGCACAGCATCAGGACTCCAGGAGATCACTATCGCTTGCGAACAGGATTCTATAGTACCCGTATTGCCGTCGAAGATCAGCGATATGGGTGAGCTCGAGCCGTTCCATTGCCGCCATATCATGCTCGAGGAGATCGGGAGCGAACAGGCGGGCGGCCGTTTCATCTCGACCATATACCGTGATGATCCGAATATCTCCATCCGTCAGAAGATCTATGCGAAGACTTGGAACGAAATCCAGAACCATAGCGTGACCGGCATCGGCTGGGGGAGCATCGCCTCGATACTCGGTACCGATGAACGTGGCGCCGGTCTCAATGCGAGCAATGTATTCCTCGAAGTCTGGCTCGGCAGCGGGCTCATTGGCCTCATTGCTTTTTCAGTGGTCTGGTTCGGCATCATGATCTCGGCAGGCCTACGACTCTTCAAAAATACTTCACCAAGCGACAAGCCACTGCTTCTTTTCGTGCTTTCCACTTGGGCTGGTATCACTCTCTTCGATCTCTTCAATTCCGGAATACTCTTAGGTTTTTTCTTTCTCTATCTCGCATTGGGAGGATTGATATTACAAAAAAATGAACATAGAGTATAGAAATTCAAAGCTCAAAATCTCAATTTCCAAATAAATTCAAAATTATAATATCAAAACAAAGAGCTACGTACTTCGACTTTTGTATTTTGTTCTTGTGATTTGTTTGGAACTTGTAATTTTGGATTTTTGATTTACATCTTTTATGTATACCTTTGCTATCGACATCCGACTGATCGGCAAGAAGCGCACCGGCGACGAGACCGTGTTCTTCAATCTGACCAAGGAACTCCTCGCGCTCGATAAGGAGAATCACTATTTCCTCATGACAAACATCGATGACGCGCAGGAGAGAGCAGTCATCCAAGGCCGTCTCGGCTGCATCGGTCAGGGAAACGTCGAGATCGTCACGCTTCGCGGCCGGAATCGCTTCATCTGGAACCTCGTGACGCTGCCATGGTTCCTCTTCCGCCACCGGATTGATGTCTATCACACCCAATACATTCTGCCGTTCTTCGTCCCGTCGCGAACCAAGGTCGTGACACATATCCATGATGTCTCATTCCGCGCCTATCCAGAGCTCATTGGCTGGAAGGATCGATTCTTCCTCGCGCTCCTCATCCCGTCCGCGCTCCGTCGCGCCGCACTCATCGCTACGCCTTCGCAGTTCACCAAGGATGAGATCATCGACCGCTATGGCATCAACGAAAACAAGATAGCTGTCATCCCAAATGCGCTTTCGGAAGATTTTTTGGTTCAGATCGCCGCTCCCGAAGATATTGCCCGTGTCCGCGAGAGGTACACCTTACCAGAGATGTATGCCGTCTACGTTGGCACGCTCCAACCACGCAAGAATATTCCGTTCCTCATTGAGGCCTTCGCAAAGCTCAAAGAGCGCCTGCCAGAAGCAAAGCTGGTCCTGGTCGGCAATCGTCGTGGCCATCATGCGGATACGCGCCTCGATTCGACCATTGATCGTCTAAATATGGCGGGGGATATCGTTTTCCCTGGTTTTGTCGACCAGGCTGACCTCCCAGCGGTCATATGCGGGGCGAAAGCTTTCGCTTTCCCATCGCTGTATGAAGGTTTCGGCATCCCACTCCTCGAAGCTATGAGCCAGGATGTACCTGTCGCGGCAGCGGATATCCCAAGTCTCCGCGAGGTAGCAGAGGGGGCCGCGCTCTATTTCCCGGTTTCAGCCGAAGATGCGAGCCTTGCTCGAGCAGCAGAAACGTTGTATACTCTTTTCATTGACCAGACGAAGCGTGAAGCGCTCATCCGAAGTGGAAAAGAGCGTCTACAAGCCTTCTCTTGGAAAAAAAGTGCTGTGCTCATGCTCTCAGAATACGGGCGTCTCGCAGCAAAGCAATAATCAGTCTCATAGCTTATTATGTTCGGAAAGACATCGGTCGAAACACCGGAAAACAGCCTGTCTCCGGAGACCCCAAAGAAGCGCCGCGCCCTGCGGATCGCGCTCTTTTTTATCGTACTTCTCATGATCGGCGGTGGCGTCTTCGCCTGGAAGACTGGCAGCGTCATCAACAAAATCACTGGCGGTAATGGTAATATCTTCGGTAGCATCGTGAAATCCATCCCGGGCGTCGAGAAGAAACTCAAGGGTGAGGAAGCTGGTCGCATCAATATCCTTCTTCTCGGTATGCGCGGCGAAGGAGTCGAAGGTGGCGGCCTCCTGGCTGATACCATCATGGTGCTTTCCATCCATCCGAAGCAGAATGAGCAGGATACGGCCAAAGCATCGCTCGTCTCTATCCCGCGTGACCTTTACGTGAAGGTCCCTGGACAGGACTGGCAGAGCAAGATCAACGGTGTCTATGCCGAAGGCGAGAAGCGCGAGCTTCATAAGGGCGGCATGGATGATATGCGGACGATCGTCTCAGAAGTCTCTGGACTAGATATCCCGTACGCAGCCACTATCAATTTCCAGGGCTTCAAAGACCTGGTCAATGCCATCGGTGGCATCACCATCACACTTGATCAGCCGTTTGAGGAAGGGATGCAGTTCCGTGGCCTCGAGAAGCGCTGTGATGGCCTGAAATACACGGTCTTCTCTGGTAACTACGAGGAAAAGCGCATCCAACGAAAGAATGGCACGTATTATGCCAATCCGAAGCGCTACCCGCTTTGCTTTGAGAAGATGACGACCCAAGCGATCGCCGAGCTCGAATGCGGCGGCAATTTCAAGCTGCCAGTCGGAGAGAATCTCCTCGATGGTGAGAAGGCGCTCTGCTACGCCCGCGCCCGCTACACATCAAGCGATTTCGACCGGGCCCGCCGCCAACAGGAAATCATCAAGCTGATCAAGGCGAAGGCGCTCTCTCTCGGCACACTGACGGATTTCTCCAAGGTGAGCGCCATGATGGATAGCTTGGGCAACAACGCCAGCACGAACATGGAAGCTTGGGAAATGAATCACCTCCTCGATCTCTATCAGACCGCTGGCGATGCCGGCAATATCAATCAGAAGGTGCTGAGTACGGATGAGGGCGGACTGCTGTATTTCCCTGAGAGGGATCGGTATCCGGGAGCCGGGTCCATCATTCTCCCGCTGGGTGATAACTATGATCTTATCCGCGAGCTCTTCCGCAACTCGCTCAACTAGGGGATCCGACCATGGCATCCAAGGAACTCACCATCGCGATCAATGGCTATCGGAATCCGGAGCTCCTCCGGCTCTGTCTCGATTCCATCTATCGCGAAATGTCCGGGACTGGCATCGACTATGAAGTCTTAGTGACTGATAGTGCTACCGAAGAAGCGACAGAGATGCTCATGCGCGAGACCTTTCCGGAGGCGCGCTTCTTCCCGTTCCGAGAGAATGTCGGCTTCAAGGCGATGGTCAACACCTCACTTAAGGAAGCGGCAGGGGAATATGCTTTCCTCATCAATAGCGACATCGTGCTGACGCCCGGTGCCGTACCGAAGATGCTTGCATACCTCAAGGAGCATCGGGACATCGGCATCCTGAGCCCGAAACAGATGAATTTCAACGGCACGCTCCAGCAGAGCTGCTTCCGTTTCTATCGACCATGGACCGTACTCTACAGACGCACATGGCTCGGTCGACTTTCGTTCGGCAAGCGCCATCTCGAATGGTTCATGATGAAAGATTATGATCATCAGTCGCCGCGTGCCGTCGACTGGGTCATGGGTTCCGCCATGCTCGTACCGCTCTCAGCTGTACAGAAGGTCGGACCGATGGACAGCCGCTTCTTCATGTATATGGAAGATGTCGACTGGTGCCGGCGCTTCTGGGAGGCTGGACTCAAGGTCGTCTACTATCCGGAAGCGATGGTCTATCACTACCACGGGAAGGGTAGCGCCCGAGGCGGCTTCATCGGCTCACTCCTCTCCAATCGCCTCACCTGGTACCATATACAGAGCGCTATTAAATACTTCCTCAAGTACCGCGGCAAGCCTCTCCCGAAGACCGCATAACCTGAACAAAAAAGATCCTATGTCCGAAATCGAAACCACAGACGAAACATACGCCCGTGGACAGCACGTATTCCGCCGAGCCTTCCTGTTCTTCTTCATTGTTTTCATGGTCGGTGGGGCTTTTTGGATCGGCTATGAGCGCGGACAAGGTGATCTCAAGGAACAGGCCGCTGAAGAAGAAATACCAGCACTCTCTCCAGACAAAGCGATCTTCCTCAACAAAGAAAGCCAGGACAAGACCGTCGACTTCGCGCTCTTCTGGAAAGTCTGGGGGCTGCTCAAGGACAAGTATGTCGACAAGGCATCGCTCGACGCGAATGCTCTCTTTTATGGTGCTATCAAGGGCATGCTCGCTGCAGCCGGTGATCCGTATACGACGTTCTTCGACCCTAAGGAGAATCGGGATTTCAACGAGGACATGACGGGGACTTTCGACGGCATCGGCGCTGAAATGGGCATCAAAGATGATATCTTGACCATCATCGCGCCACTCGAAGGCATGCCAGCAGAAAAGGCCGGCCTCATGCCGGGAGATAAGGTACTCAAGATCAACGGCGAGGATTCATCCAATTTTACCATCGAAGAGGCGGTCTCAAAGATTCGTGGACCGCGCGGCACCGATGTAACGCTCTCCATCTATCACAAGGGCGACCTAGAGGCGCATGATGTCATCGTAAAACGCGATGTCATCCTCGTGAAGAGCGTTCGTTTCGAGATGAAGGATGGCAGCATCGCCTATATCCGCATCAGCCGTTTCGGTGAGGATACTGAGCGCGAATTCCGCGAGGCGCTCCGACAGACGACGGATCATAAAGCGACGAAGCTTGTCCTCGATTTGAGGAGCAATCCGGGCGGCTATCTCGATAGTGCCGTCACGATTGGCAGCTTCATGATCCCGTTTGGCAAGACCGTCGTCATCGAAGAGAGTGGCACAGGGGAGCGTCATGAGACGAAGACCCGTGGCGGCGATGAACTTTCCGGTCTGCAGACTGTCGTACTCATCAACCAGGGCAGCGCGAGCGCATCAGAGATCCTCGCCGGCGCACTCAGCGAGACCCGAGACAACGTGACGCTTCTCGGTGAGACATCCTTCGGCAAAGGATCGGTCCAAGAATTCATCCCCGTCGGCAAAGGCACCGCCGTCAAAATCACGGTCGCCCGCTGGCTGACTCCGTCCGGCAAGCAGATCAACAAGGTCGGCATCACTCCGGACGAGAAAGTGGAGCTGACTGCCGATGATGCGGCGAACGATCGGGACCCGCAGCTCAATAAGGCGCTCCAGATCCTCAGTAAAGGAATCAAGAATTGAGAATCATGAATCATGATTTAATACTTTTGTTTATAATCCTGTGAAATTCCATTCTGCGCGAACCGACGAAGTTTGGTATTGCACGGGGTTGACGCAAGTACCCGTCTTTTTTACAATAGATGGTGCCCATAAATGATAAGTAGTAACGATAACGATTATGAAGAAGACCAGTGTACAGCCGCTCGGCGAAAATATCCTCATCCACCCAGAAAAGCCAGAGCAGAAGACGGCAGCCGGCATCTATCTTCCGGATACCGCAAACCAGGAACGTTCCCAGCTCGGCCGCGTAATCGCTATCGGTGAGAGTGATACGATCAAGGTCAAGAAGGGTCAGACCGTCATCTTCCGGCGTTATGGGAGCGAGGAAGTCAAGATTGACGGGGAGGAATATCTCATCGCCGACCGTAAGGATATTCTTGCCATTATCAAACAGTAGGCGTCGGGGAACAATCTCTGATCAACATGAAAACACCCCTGCTCAACATAATGCAGGGGTGTTTTTTTTTCTCTTTGGATGTTTCAACGCGAACTATCAAGAGGCAATCCTGATTTCGACATCAGATGGTCGTTCCCGGAGAGCGTCTTCACGGGAAATGCCCCAAGATCAGATATCCTGACTCCGGCCTGGAACGACTCGAGATCATTACTGCCATAAACAACGACGGTCCGCGCGATAGGCGGTTTGATCTTCTCAATCTCCATTTCGATCCGATCGAGTGGGAGATTCATGGCGCCGCTGATATGGCGTTCCCGGAAAGCTGATTCGTTTTGAACATCGATTAGAAAAATCGTATCGTTTGATATTTCAAGCGTTTTCCGGAGCTCTTCTGGGGATATATATAATACCTTCGATTGATCAGAAAATGATTTCGGATCTCCTATCGAGATTATCGGATAGTGCGCTGATTTCCAGGCTTCTATGCCACCATCGAGCAAAACGAATGATCCGGGATGTTTGCTCATTATGTTTTCAATCGTTTCCGATGTTAGAACATCATTTGTAGCAATAACAAGCACTGAAAGGATATCCGTATCCGAAGTGAGAGACGAAAGGGTTAGATTCTGCGATCCGTTTATATGCTCACGGCGGTAAGCTTCTTCGGGACGAAGATCGATAATCCGAATCGAATCACCGTTTGAAATTTTTTGCGAAAGCGATGCTGGATCAATCGATTGAAGATGCGGGTAATCTTTTTTCGTATCGTCAGTTGACAGCGGAGCGCCGTCCGACGAAAACAATCCTCCATAGAGGCTTGGAAAAAATGATTTCGAAGCGAAATACGTCCCAATAAAAAAAATGAATGCAAACCCGACTAAAAACGCATATATATCACCTTTTCGTACCATTATCCGCCTATTTTCTCCTGTTGTTTCCATATGAAATCGAATCATTGAAGGTTGGATCCTATGAATTCCTGATTGCCGCGGACAAACTCCGCGATGCCCATCCGGGTCTTGCCTTCGAGCTGGATCTCTTCAAGAAAGATAATACCGGATCCAGCCTGGACACCGACTTTCTCACCGACCTCGACGACCTGGCCGAGCGGATAGCCTGCCTGTGGGGACTGTTTCTGATATGACACTTTATGAAGCTTGAGACGGAGCAGTCCATCATCCTTCTTCCAGAAAGCGAAGATGCCCGGCCAAGGGAAAAGCGCCCGGTAACGGTTGTAGATGCTTTCGGCATCATCAGTCCAGACGATATGGCCATCATTACGCTCGATCAGCTGGCAGAGCGTCGCTTGGCTACCATCTTGCGGCGTAGCCGATATCGTGCGCCGTACCCATACCGGAAGCGTCCGGAGGAGCAGATCGCGCCCAAGACCGGTCAAGCGGAGCAAGAGGAGCTCTTTCGTCTCGTCCGGACCGATATCCGTCCTTTCCTGGGCTATGATATCACCTGTATCCATGCCTTTGTCCATGAGCATAATCGTCACACCCGTCTCGGTCTCACCAGCCAGAAGCGCGTTCTGGATAGGGGAGGCACCTCGCCATTTCGGCAGAAGCGACGCATGCACATTGATGCAGCCAAAACCAGGGATATCGAGTACGGACTGCGGCAGGATCTTGCCATAGGCGGCGACAACGATCAGATCTGGCTTCCAAAGAGCGATCTTCTTGATCGCCTCTTCGTCCAGCTTCTCGGGCTGTTCAATGGAGAGTGAGTGCTCAAGCGCGACTTCCTTGACGCGACTCGCGACTGGCTCCTGTTCGCGACCAGCCGGCTTGTCCGGCTTTGTGACAACACCAACGACATTGTACCCATCATCAATGAGGCCATCGAGCATGACTGCGGCAAACTCCGGCGTGCCCATGAAGACGACTCGAATCTTGGTGTTAGCACCGTTTTCCTTCGGCGATGCCACCGATGCCGAAGAGGTCACCGTCACGGGTATTGACTGGGAGTCGTCAGGCTCCTCATTCTTTCCCGGCTTCATCATATCGATCCAGGCCATAGGTATGAGATACTATCTTAGAGTTTTATCTTTGCTTGCTTCTGCTGCTTCTTGTAACGGTCGCAAATGAGGATGCCATCGAGATGATCGACTTCGTGCTGGATGACGATAGCGAGGAAGCCTTCCGCACGGAGCTTTTTCGGCAAGCCTTTCTCGTTGAGATATTTCACCGTCAAGCCCTCCGATCGGACGATAGGGAAGAATTCGCCTGGAAGTGACAGGCAACCTTCCTCAAAGAGAATCTTCTCCTGCGAGAGCGAAGTGATCTCGGGATTGATGAGAAAATACTGCTTTTCGTCGACTTCCATGACAGCGAGACGAATCGACTGACCAATCTGCGGCGCCGCGAGACCAACACCTTCCTCGCGATGCATCGTCTCAATCATTTCAGGCAGGAGTGCTTGAATCTCAGGCGCGAGCGGATCCGCGACGAGTGCAGTCTTCGCGTGAAGCATGTCATTCTTGGCACCAGTAACGAGAGAGAGCATATGCAATAAGGGAATCAATAGAACGAGAGGGGATCGACATCGATGATACAGGATGTGTCTTTGGCGAACGGGCGGAGCTCGGCATAGGGCAGCTCTTCCGAAACCGGTACGCGAAGCAGGAATGCACTCTCGGAGATCCGCTGCCGCTGCAGTGTCCGCGCAGTCCGCGGCGCGCTCTGCCTGATAGGCAGATGCTGCTTGAGAAATGCTTGCTTGAGGCTCTCAGCGGCTTTTCCTGCCAGGCGCTCAGCCTTCTTCGGATCAGGATCACGGAAAGAAAGAGCGACAAGCCTTGAAAAGGGCGGGTAGCCGAGTCCTTCGCGGTCGGCAGTCAGACGCTTCGCGAACTCGTAACTGTCATACGCCGACACCTGCTGCAAAAAGGCGCTTTCCGGATGGAACGTCTGGATGACGACCTGTCCGGGGCCGACTCTTTTCACGGCCCGTTCCAGATGCTGGAAGAGGCGCTCATCGGAGCGAAAATCCGGGAAAGAAAGCAGGCTATCCGCATCAATCATACCAATCAGAGCGAGTTTCGGCAAGGCAAAATCCTTAAGGATCATCTGTGTCCCGATGAGGATATCGATCTTTCCTGAGGCTGATTTTTCATAAAGATCCTCCGCCGCTCCTGGCTTGCGCATGGTCGAGCTGTCAGCCCGAAAGACAGATGCACCAGGAAACATCTTACGGACCTCCTTCTCCACGCGCTCGGTACCGAAACCGATGTTCCGGAAAGAGAGGTGGCCGCACTGCGGACACTTTGGGAAAAGCCCTGTCTTCCAACCGCAGCCGAGACAGCGATAATCACCGTCTTTCGTCCCGGTGAGCGTTTTGCCGCACTCCGGACAACGGAAGATGCTCTTGCAATCTTCGCAGACCGAGAATGCGCTCATACCCTGGCGATGAATATAGAGCAGTGCCTGTCCTCCCGATGCGAGCACTGATCGGATCCGGGCGACGAGATCTTCCGAGAGAGGGGAGTAATTCTTCCTCCATCGCTCTAGGCGGAGGTTGACGACAGCAAGCTTTCCGCCGAATGCCGGCAAAAGAGAGAGTGGGCGAAGCGGCACGAATTCGTTGACTGCGATATGGTAGCGGCTCTCGATGCTCGGCGTCTCGGATACAAAGAGCAGCCTGGAATGATGGAGTCCCGAGAGGATGGTAGCAGCACGGCGGGCATCGTAGCGCGGGCTCATATCCCACTGCTTGTAGCTCTCATCCTGCTCTTCGGCGATGACGATGAGCCCGAGACCCTTCCAGGGGGCGAAAAGACCCTGGCGGGTAGCGATGACAACCTTCGCCTCACCAGCGCGGATCCGCTCCCAGGTTTCGCAGTACGGACCATCCGCCAGCTGACTATGGAGCACGGCGATATCCTCGGCCGGAAAATACGTCCGATAAGCAGCCTCGAACGCCGGAATGAGCGTGATCTCTGGGACGAGCACGAGAACTTGCCGCTTCTTCGTCATCGCTTTCTTCGAGAGGAGCGCGAGACAATGCTTCGGGTCATCAAGTCCGGTCGTATCGAGATAGAGCGGCGCATCAGCCTGACTTTTCCCGAAGATAGCGAGCGGCACCGACTCGTCCTTGCGCGCTTTCAATGCGAGCGGCTTCTCTTTTTCGGCAGCCGCCTTCTTCCTTGCCTTCGCCTGCTTCGGCAGAAAATGCTTGAGCGTCTTGCCAAGCGGCGTCAGGTATTCCTCGCTGATCGCTTCGGCGAGCGTGCGCTGCTCCTCGGATAGATGCGCGGATGATATGACGCTCGAGACATGCTTCATCCACTGTGGGGCGCGGCCCGGGAACGCTTGGCTCTTCCAAACCACGCCTTCGATCTCGCGTTTGCCGAAAGGCATCCGAACGAGCGACCCAGGAACGATGTCTGTATCAGAGAGGTAGCTGAAAAACGGTGACCGACTCAGGGGCAAGATCACGAGCGGAGCGATTTCCAGGCGGTAGAGTGATGTTTTCTTCATGCCTTCATAGTAGCACATGGTGTCATGGATTACAGGCTTGGTTTTCCCTTCTGTGGCCGATGTCGAACATGCCTGACTCGCTCACCGAACAGGGAGCTATCCGGTCGAAGCATCCCGTCACGCTCGACCGTTACCGGCTCGCTCATCACGCCTGTTACCGACATCTTACCAATGAAGAGGAAAACCAAGCCTGTAATCCTAGACTTGTATTTGATTTTTTGGCTCAAATAGGCTATCATCAACACATATGAACAAGACCCGAAGATTATTCGTCGGTATCCCGCTCTCTCCGCCACTTCGGAAGCGGCTGAAAAAGGAGATGCTTTCCTGGCCCAAGGAGGCCGTGCTTCAGACTGCCGAAGACAACCTCCACGTGACGCTCATGTTCCTCGGATTCGTCCATGAGGAGGACGTGCCGGAGATGTGCGCCCGGGTAGGGGAGGTCTGCGAGGATATTCAGGCTTTTGAGCTTTCCTTCACCGGTATGGAGCTCCAGGATAGCGAGGAAAATCCAAAGACGATCTGGCTCCGCGGCGAGCCGAGCGAGGAACTGAAGGCGCTCCGCGAAGCGCTCGAAAAGGCGTTCTCAGCCTTCATCACGGAAAAGAAAGCCTACCGTCCGCATATCACGCTTGCCAAGATCAAGAAGTCAAAGTGGCTGAAACTGGAAACAAAGCCAGCACTCAAAGAGAAGATCAACCTCATCGAGCCGGTCGATACAGTCGCGGTCTTCGAGAGTCTTTCAATCGACGGCAAACGCCGCTATGAGCAGATAGATACCTTTCCGCTCGAATAACGAGCGCGTAACTGGTAATTTGTAAATCGGTAACTGGGAAGAGGATGGAGATACTCGGCATCCCGATAGACAATCTTTCTAAAAAAGAGGTCCTGAATCATATCCGGGGATTTTTGGATGAACCAAGATACCATCGCACCGCGACGGTCAACCCAGAGTTCCTCTTGCTTGCAGAGCAGGATGCTGCATTCCATGAAGCACTCCTCGCGGCCGACCTCCGTATTACTGACGGCTTTGGCATCGTCCTTGCTGGACTACTCCACGGCCGATGCATCACACGTTTTCCCGGGGCTGATCTCATGGAAGCGATCTTGGAAATCGCGAACAAACACAAGCTTTCGATCTACCTCGCCGTCCGCGCTGACGGACTCTCTTCGTATGAGGAGGTGGCGACGGCGATATCAAAAAAATATCCGGGCTTGAATATTGATGGTGCAAATATGGATACGGAATCCGTATGCCGTATACCGTATGCCGGCATCGGAACCGATATACGATATACGAAATACGATATACTCCTCTGCAACTTCGGCGCGCCCGAACAAGAACTCTTTCTCGCAAATCTGAAAAACAATCCTAAAAATATACGCCTCGGCATGGGTGTCGGCGGCAGCTTCGATTATCTGACTGGCAAACTACGCCGCGCCCCGAAGTGCCTACGCATGTTCGGTCTCGAGTGGCTCTGGCGCCTCATCCTCCAACCGAAACGTTTCGGGCGCATCTGGAACGCTGTGATCGTCTTTCCTTGGAGATGCATGACTAGATGACAAACAATATTTTATGAAACATTTTTTACAAAGCGATAGGTTCCTTTATTTACTATTTGGGCTTTCTATTTTTTCCATCGTATTAAATGCATTCCCGGGATTACTGTGGAGCATAGTCACTTGGGAAAACGGGAGGATATTTGAATTGTTATTCTTATTTGCTACAGCACTAGGTGTTTTTCTTGCTTTTTATCAATTTAGAATTACGAATGAAAGACAGAAAAAGATTGATTACTCTTCGGTAAGTGTAAATATAAAAAGCGGAACGGAAGGGGAAGTGGGAATATTTACTATTACAAATTATGGTGATATTGAGCACATGATAAGGGTTGAAAAAGCCATACTTAATGACGGTACGCAAACACCAACTGATTCAGAGATAGACACCCCGTCATTTGAAAAAGTATTTTTTGGATTGATCAAGCCAAAACAGAATATAGATCTTCATTTATTTAATTTATCAATTGAAGAAATCTTTGTTTATCGTGGATTAGTAAGACTAACAATTGATAATAAGGTAATTACGGAAACTAAGGTCAAGTTTTCTGGAAAACATGCAGAGACCATCAAAGATAAATGCCAATATTTGCACCCATTCTATAAATGGATCATATACTCTCAGAAATAGATTACTTGGCAAAATAGCTAAATAATGCCATAATTTAGCCATAAATTGCTTTCCGTTTTCTGCTAATTGTTGACTGTTGACTGCTTATGTCTGTCCGTGTCCGTTTTGCCCCATCACCGACCGGTTATCTCCATGTCGGAGGTCTCCGTACTGCGCTCTATAATTATCTCTTCGCCAAGCGCCACGGCGGCACGTTCATTCTGCGCGTCGAGGATACTGATCGGAACCGTTTCGTCGAAGGAGCGGTCGAGAGCCTGGCACAGGTGATGGAAACGACCGGCCTCATCCCGAATGAAGGCGTATTTAGACAGTCAACAGTCAACAGTCAACAGTCAACAACTCAGGAATCGAAGAACTATCCTGGAATGGTGGAGGTCGGCGAGCATGGTCCGTACATCCAGTCCGAGCGTCTCGATATCTATCGGCAGTATGCGGACGAGCTTCTTGCGAACGGCAAGGCCTATCATTGTTTCTGCACAGCCGAGCGTCTCGAGCAGGTGCGCGCGGAGCAATCAGCGAACAAGCAAGCGCCGCGATATGACAAGCACTGCCTCGCCTTGCCGAAGGACGAGGTAGAGCGCCGGATCAATGCGGGGGAACCGCACGTCATCCGTCTCAATGTTTCCATCGACAGGGGAGATATCGTCTTTGATGATCTCGTACGTGGATCAGTGAAGATCAATGCCAAGGACATCGACGATCAGGTACTCATGAAGTCGGATGGTTTCCCGACCTATCATCTCGCGAACGTCGTCGATGACCATCTCATGGAGATCTCGCACGTCATCCGTGCTGAAGAGTGGCTACCATCGACGCCGAAACATATCCTGCTCTACGAAGCGTTCGGTTGGGAGGCGCCGCAGTTCGCACACATTCCGCTCCTTCTTAATCCTGACAAGAGCAAGCTCTCCAAGCGCCAGGGTGATGTCGCTGTTGAAGACTATCTCAAGAAGGGCTACCTCAAAGAAGCGCTCATCAACTTCGTCGCCCTCCTCGGATGGAATCCAGGATCCGGCAGCACGGAAGAAATCTTCTCGCTCGATGAGCTCGCTGCAATTTTTGATCTCGCCCAGGTCCACAAGGCCGGCGCCGTCTTCGATCTGAAAAAACTCGACTGGATGAACGCCGAATACATCAAGCAACTCACTCTGGATGATCTTTATGAGAAAGCTTTGCCTTTCTTAGAATCAAGAATCCAGAATCAAGAATCCAGAATCAAGAACCAAAATGAAAATGTGACATTTTTAAAAAAGGTATTAGCGATAGAACAGGAAAGATTGGCGAAATTATCTGACGCTGGTGTGAACAATCCGTTCTTCTTCGCCGAACCGTCATACGAAGCGGTGCTCCTCAACTGGAAAGACAACTCAGCCGAAGCGACCAAGGAAGCGCTCGAGAAGGCGCATGGCATCCTTGAGAATCTCACCGATATCGAATGGGAGAAGCGCGACGTCATCGAACGAATCCTGCTCGAAGCAGCAGGGGAGAAGCGCGGCGATTTCCTCTGGCCGCTCCGCGTCGCCCTGACCGGTGCACAGAAGTCCCCTTCGCCATCCGACTGCGCCTGGGTGCTCGGCCGCGATATGAGCCTCATCCGCATCCGCCAGGCCATCGAAAAACTTTAGGTAACTTTGTTCAAATTTCGCTGAAACAGGCTTATCCGCCAGCCGGCGGAGGCCTGTTTTCGTTTGTGGTATACTAAAAGGTACTGCGATGGATACAAAAAAAACACACTACAGTACCGCTTCTTGGATCATAGCGGCCGCGTTCTGCGGTATGCTCGCTTTCCCTATCCAGACAGCCCTCGCTGCCGACGATCTCGATGATCTGGAAGACCAGTATGATGAGAACGCCGCCAAGATCAAAGCCTACAACAAAATCATCGAACTAAAACAACGACAAGGTATCACGCTCTCGAGTCAGATCGCCACGCTCCAATCCCAGACCGACAAGCTGGAAAAGGAGATCGGCGAGAACAAGCAGAAACTCGAGGATCTCGAGGGGAGTATCACCGCTCTTTCTTCGCGCATCACCGAGAAGGAAAGCGTGATCAACCAGCAGCGCCGGATGCTCTCGGAGCTCATGCGCTCCTCATACGACGATGCGCTCATTGGCGCCGTCGTCCCGGTCGTCTTTTCTCCAGCGGAAGCGCTCGGCTATTTCCGCAGGGAAGATGCTTCTGCTGCCGCAAGCGACAAGCTGCGCGATATGCTCGACTCGATGAAGACGCTCCGCGAAAGCCTCGTCAAGGAAAAATCTGATCTCGACCAGAAGAGAAAAGAAGCCGGCGACATCCACGCCCAACTTCTCGAACAGAATAGCTACCTCGAGAGCGCCGAGAGTAGCAAGCGTTCCCTCCTCGCCAAGACATCCGCCGAACAACAGAAATATGCCACGCTCGTGAAGTCACTCGAGGAAGAACAGAAGGATATCGAAGATGAAATCAACAACCTTCAGGCCGGAGAGATCGGATCGCTCTCCGATGCTGATATGCCGAAGTCGCAGAAAGGCCTGCTTGACTGGCCGGTCAGCAAAGTCACTATCACTCAAGGCTACGGCATGACCTCGTACGCCAAGAAGGGCGCCTACGGCGGCGGCCCGCACAACGGCATCGATTTCGGCATTCCGACCGGCACATCTATCTATGCGCCGCTCGGCGGCAAAGTCGCCGCGACCGGCAGCATGTACAAGAATAGTCGCTGGTACGGCTATGGCCGATGGATCGCCATCGACCACGGCAACGGCATGGTGACCCTCTATGGCCACCTCTCTTCCATATCCGCCAAGAAGGGCGCGACTGTGAAGGCTGGGGATAAGATCGGTTCCTCCGGTAACACCGGCTATTCCACTGGCCCGCACCTCCATTTCTCCGTCTTTTCATCCAAGTCATTCAAGGTCGTGCCTTCGTCGAAAGTCAAAGGCGTCTATCTGCCATACGGCGCGCACGTCAATCCGACGAAGTATCTTCCGTAAAATTCCAATTGCCAGTTAACGGGTTCGAGAGCTAACGTGTTACGTTAAAGAATTTCTTATGGCTGCAAAGAAAAAATCGTATCCGATACGGACACGATTCGCGAAAGATATCGTGGCCGAAGTCATGTTGCCAGAGCACCAGAAGGGGAGGGTAGCAATCATCTGCACCGGAGCCCCCTCTTCGCCATCAAAAAAAGATCGCCTAAGTTTTCTTGCTGATCAAGGCTACGTCGTCATCGCGCTGCGCTATCGCGGTACCTGGGAAAGCCAGGGGAATTTCCTCGAAAAATCTCCAGCTCAAGACGTCAAAGATGTCATCAACGATCTGATGAGACATGGTAGCATCCGTGATCTCCATACAGAAGAGGTGATACCCGTACGGGTATCTGCCGTCCATCTCTTCGGATCATCATTCGGGGGACCGGCCGTTATCATGAACTCACATCTGCCGATCGTGAAGAAGATTATCGCGATCTCCCCTGTCATCGACTGGAAAGAAGAAGGGGAAGATGAACCGTTCGACTTCTTCGTCCGCTTCACCCGGGAAGCCTTCGGCGGCGCCTACCGGACCAGACATGCGGATGATTGGCAGAAGCTCATCCGGACAGACTTCTATGATCCGATAGCGCACACGGATACGATCGACGGCAAAAAAATACTCATCATCCATACGAAGGATGATACCGTCGTACCAGTAGGACCGGTCATCCCATTCGCAGAAGCGACCGGAGCATCATACTATATCAAACCGAAAGGCGGACACGTACCACCCATCACGCATAAGTTTCTCTGGAAGAAGATCGACACCTTCCTTAA
Organism: Candidatus Moraniibacteriota bacterium; assembly: GCA_963743885.1. Classification (GTDB taxonomy): domain Bacteria; phylum Patescibacteriota; class Minisyncoccia; order Moranbacterales; family UBA1568; genus UBA1568. Next base: position 428,182 of record CAVURJ010000002.1, read on the forward strand.
GAAAAAATAGTCTTTGCATCCAAGAATCCCAATTCGTATCATTCGAATATTTTTCTGGTCATTTGGGTCGATACGGAGATACATAGATGTACCCCTGTGATGGATGAAACTCCTTAGAAACGATTATACGCATCCGTTTTCCGAACATTTCCCTCATTTTTCAGATTCAAGACTCCCCTGTGATATTTCACGAAAAACGGGGGGTTTTTATTACCAAACGAAGCGAGTGAAACGAAAGTAAACTTTCGTTTTCGAGCGAGTGCAGGTAAAATCGGGTTAAATACCCTCCGCCTCTGGCGGAGAGGGATTGAGTCCAGGGCTTGCCCTGGTGTGAATACCCGTTATATCTGAAATATGAAATATAAAAATGAAAAAATAATGAGGCCAGATACCAGCAAGACCTCTTACATAGAGATATGCCATAAGAATGAGCGAGGGGAAGGATACATAGATGTACCTCCCATGTATTCCGAAACGCTCAGAAACGATCATGCGCATCCGTTTCGGGGATGATCAGAAGTATATTCGAACAATCTTTTGTGCTTCCTTGCCTATTTTCCTTTTTTGCTTTATTACCAAGTATCTATACTATTGTAATGTCTCATAAGTTACATAGGAAGACATTGTATGCTTTAAAGAAAACCCGTTACAAACGGGATATTTGATTTTTGTTTTCAAGGTTCTCCTCTACCTCGACAAACCCATTATAGCATACTTTTAAAGTCCATGCAATAGATTCTGTCAATCGAGGAACCTTCGCGCCCGCTCGACCTGCGTTCCTTCGTACAGATTCAGGTAGTGGAATGACGACAACGGGTTGGTATGTCCGAGGATGAACTGCACGTCCTTGACCGTTCCCCCGCCATCGAGCACCTGCCAGGCCTTGCTGTGCCTGAAGGAGTGCGCGACGATCCGTTTCTTGATCCCGGCCCTCTGGCAATACCCGTGGATTATCCTTGTAGCGCTCCTGGATGTCATCCGCCATCCGTCCCTGGTATTCCCGAATACCGGACCGGTTTCGGTGCCACAGCGGTCCGCGTAGTCCTTCAGGAACTCGTTCGTGTCCTTCCCCCAGAATATCAGCCGCCGCCGGTCTGTCTTCTTGGTGTCGATGAACGCCTGCCTATGGAACGTGTCCATGGCCTCAAAATCAAGCGATAGAAGCTCTGAGACGCGCATACCGGTGTCATAGAGCATCCTGACCATCAGATTATCCCTGGCGCCTTGTAGCGTGTCTACGCGCAGCCATGAGAGCAGCGTGACGTACTCCTCCGGCGTGATCGGCTCATACGGGACCGATCTGGTATGAGGCGGCCGGATGTCCTTGTAGTCGAAGCGGAGAATCTTGCGGCGCGAGACGAAGGAAGCATAGTCCCGGATAATGGACATGGCGTAGCCTACCGTGCCGCTGGCGTACCGGCTCCTGATATCCTCAGAGAACCGTAGGACGTCTGAAAGCTCCGCATCAGCCATTCCCTTGCCAGTAATCTCCCGGAAGCGCCGCACCCATATCGCATACGCCTCGCCGGCGCGCCGGGTATACGATGCCTTCCACCTGATGTATTCGATTTCCATAAAACAGGAGCCCCATCTACTTCCTTCAGCTTGGCGGCTTCAGGTTTCGAATGGGGCTCCTGTTTTTATAATAGCAACGGAATCTATCTTTTGGACGTGATTCCCCTGCTACAAAGGAGTATACCACGAACCAGCCGCCAAGCGTACCGGGATTCCGGCACCTTTCCGAAGAAAGAAGGTTCTAAGGCATTAGATTGTAACGGCGCACTCTATCCTATTCTGGATATTTTGTCAAGCAAAAACCGCCCCAGATTGAGGCGGTTTGATATGCTACGCGGCGTATGCGGCCCGCTTGATGCGGTACCGGCCGTAGATAGCCTCCACGATACCCATGACACCAAGCACCGTCGATACGGACTGCAGCGTCCCATCAACCACTCCATCAACCTCTTCCTGCGACGCATAGTCGCTCAAGAAGTACGCGAGCACCATCTTCGCGATGCCGATGTAGGTCATGCTTCCTTGAAACATAGGATGTTCGTTATGCGGATTATTTCCCACCGAGGAACTTCTGGAGAGCCAGGCGGAAGAGTTCGACCGCGCTCATGTCCGACTCGAGCACCCTCTTCTCGACCACGACCTCCTTTTCAACTACCTTCTCCACCGGCACCTCCACCGTCACTTCCTTGATGACCGGAGGCTTCGATTTGCACTGCTCGAGCGCGACCCGGAGTTCCACGTTGCTATCGTAGACCTCGGAGATCTTCTCGCCGAGCTTGTCCATCTCGCTGTCATTGAGCTTATCCCCGAAATCGAACCCCAGCTTCTTCGCTGCCTTCTTGAGCTTTTCCGTCATAGACGTGTCGTTAATGATTTCCTCTACCACGATCAGATGCCCCCAGCCGCCGTTCGGACCGGTGCCGGCGTAGACGTACCGGACGATTCCTTCTGCGACGCAGTACACCGGGGCGTCATAGTCAGCGTTCCCACTCCCCTTCCCGTTCTCATCCAGGCCCGGGTGGTAGCACATCCTCGGCTTGGCGGCCGTCCCATAGTTCGCGAGATCGAGCCAGTCATACCCGAGATGACTATACCCTTCTCCAAGCGCCTTCGGATATTTCGTCGGATCGACGAACTGCGCGATCGTCTCCTCCTTCGTCCATCCGATATTGTAAAATCCGTAGTTCCCACCCGGGATGGTCTTCGGATGGTCTCTATGGCAGTGCGCGGCCCATTGGCCGTTCCCGGTTCCATTGGTCGCTATCTTCTGCCCAAGCTTCACCTTGTCCCCGACCTTTACGAAGACCTGGTTGACGTGTCCATATCTTGAAAATGGCATATCTATCTACCTTCAAACGGATTATGCTGCGCAGGCCAATCTCTCGGCTCGAAGCCTCCTACTGATTCGACGGAAAAAACATTGAACAAGAGAAAAGCCAGACCGATAGCGCCAGCGATCCAAAAAGGACTATATTTAACATTCTGTTGAGCTCCTGCATATCGTTTTATAGGCTTAGTATTACTGATTAATGCCGCAGAGCGTAGGTGCGGTCTTAGGAGATCAGGATAAGGGGAATGGGTATCCAGATCAAAAAAGAAATGCCGAATCATCTAATCATCATCGCCGTGATATTGACGGTTTAAAGAACTGTTTCCCCTCCCGCTCCTCCCGAAGGAGAAGCAGAATGGCCGCATTGCTTCCGAAGAAGCGGGAGAGTGGGGAAGCGTTGGCCTCCCCGAAGATGTTCATGTCCCATAGACCCTCGCAAGCAGTTCGCAGGCATATTCCGGTACGTTGCCGAAATCGTGGTATTCCTGGACTGCTTCATCGATAGCTGTATCCGCAGGCTCTTTTCCGGTAGACCATTTGAAGGCTCCGTAGAAGAACGCGCGCGGCGTTACGTTGTGGGCCATGCAGTAGGCCCGGCAGAGCGCTTGCATTATGGTCTCCTTAGTCGATCTGCCAGTCTTGCGGCTGGTGGATCGGAACGAGCGGTTGCCGTTCCGGGTGCATGATGGCCCAGTTGGGAAGCTCGAGCTCGCATTGCGGGCATACGGACCAATCCCCATCCTTGACCATCGGCGTGTCGCACTTCGGGCATTGCGGTGTCATGATACCCTCCTTTTGAGTTTGAAATCGACTTCGATGACGATGCAGCGCTTCCGCTGTGTTTCGTAGGCGCTGCGCCAGAAGAGATACCAAAACCACCAGTCTGGATAGAACATGATAATCTCCTTTTCGTAAGGTACTGGGAGAGGCGCAAAGATAGTCACGTCCCTCCCGCTGCCCTACTTCTTGTCGCGCATTTCCGATACCCGGTCATTGATCAGTGCCACGACTCGGACTGGTGTCCGGAACCCGAATATGGAAAGATTCTCAAATATGGAAAGCGATTCAGACAGGATTAGGTATATGGTCATCCACTCGAACATCCATCCGAACATAACGCGTTCTGCCTGCGACAGGACGAAGACCGTGAAGAGTGCTGCCCCGTAGAGCGCTATCTTCTTCGAGAGTGGCTGGCCCATCTTCCAGGAAGCGATGCGCTTCTGTTTGTAGGCGGCCGCTATCGCTACCACGGAATCTGCGATGATGATGATTGAAAGCAGCCAGAGCACGCGGATCTCATCCACTGAGAGCTGGAGCGCCGGAAATGTCAGCAATAGCGCCACGACACCCTGCCGCGCCTTTTCCATTAAGGTGAGATTCTTCGCTATTGCTCCGGTTGTGATGGCTGATTGCATAGGCTACAAAGTTATCTTTTTACGTCCTACAACTGGTCTATTCCGACATTCACTGCCGCTAATCTCATCCAGAGGCCTATCTACGATGCGAGAGATGTAACGACCGTGTCAGGGAAAATAATAAAAGTTTCTGGGAAGACCGTTCAAATTATTGGATATGATTTTGTTCTTGGTGATGGGACTACTGGCTCAAAAGCAAAAGCTGTAACGTACCCGATAACTTTTGCGTCTATTCCTGTGGTTATTGTCACTTACGCCGGGTGGAAAAATGGTTCAGATTTTAGCTCATTTGCTGATGGTGCCGGAGGAGAGATGGCTTATGTTGGGGCTCCTGAAAATAAGCTAGCAACCGGATTCGGTATCAGGGTAAAACCTGACACTGCTCTTTCGAGCGCATACCGACTTGGTGTTCATTATGTCGCAACTGGCGTGATGTAAATATTAAATCTTAGTGAAAAACTCTCCCTCTGTTTCTTTCAGTCCAGAAGCCGTAAATCCACCGAAAGCGTTTGCCGCTGCGGTAGACAAATTGATACCAATCTTAGCTGTATTATTTGTAGCCCCGACATTCAATCCTAAAATCCCAGCGTTAACCCCATGCGTCGTATTATCGGTCACTTTAATTGGAAGTCTGAATGTCCCAGCCGCCATTGTTGCTGGTACAAATGGAAGAGTAAAATTGAATGTTGCGCTATTTGATGTTCCGGAAAATTGAATGTAATAATACACGGAATCATTCACTACTTTATACCCAACAGTTGCCGTTGGCGTAGGTGCAAATCCAGTGAGTACAGGCGCCCACGATAACCACCTCGTCTCATACACCGGCCGCTGAATCAAATTAGCGGCAGTGAATGTCGGAATAGACCAGTTGTAGGACGCTCCGCCCGACAATGTAGCGGCAAAACGTCCGATATTCTCAAACTCATCGCTTACGGCCGTATTGGCAGAATTATCCAAGAGAATGCTCTTTTCATTCGTAGTAGTAAGGTAGAAAAAATCATCAAGTCTCGTCCCGTATGGGATTCTTGAAATACCAATCATTACCCGGGAATCAGTCGCATTCCATCCAAGATAGACGAAACGGTCTATTTCTTTCGTTGCGAGTTCGGCTCCGCCAGAATTGCAATAGTTCGTTCCGGCGTTCCATGTTCCAGAAAGTGCAGCGGTGATGCTACGTATAGTGTCGCCAATCCTGATATATACAGGCTCGATTACTGACGGATCATTTCCAGCGAGCGTCTTGATTGCCACGGTAAGATTATTCGATACAACCGATGGGACAATCTTTCCATTGATTAAGAATCCGCGAGGAGCGTTGAGCGTCGCGAAGCTTATAGTCGTACCAGTCTGGCTCTGCATCTGAAAATCCGTCCCATCATAGATGACAGTCACGATCTGCCCTGCTTCGATATCACCATCAGCGAGATCCTGGTCGTGGTTTTTCTTGATGGTCTTTGCACCGAGAGCGTTCACGTTGAGCGTCGCCGCGCCGGTGTTGGCAGTGTTCGCTTTGAAGACGACCATCATGCCGGCATAGTACGCGGCCGGGACTGGATCGAGCGTGATAGCATAGGCATCGGTCGCACCAGCATCAGCACCGTACCGCACTGAGTCGATAGCGCTGATCAAAAGCTTCCCCGCCTGCGTCGCAAACGCGAGGATACCATCTATAACATCGTTCCAAAGCGTCGAGTCAATGACGATCTCAACGACGGCGCCGCCAGCGTGCGCCTGGGCGGTGCCTCCAATACCACGGGCGCATGAGACGATTCTTGAGCTATCAACGACTCCGCTAAGACGTTCCATCTTTTCAGGAGTCTGCACACCAGATGAACTAACCCTATCTACAGTGACAGTTACGCCGGTCCCGGTAGGGAGCGACGTCGGAGATATGAGTCCGAAATTATCAATAGAGGCATTCGAGATACCAGAGGCGTCGAGCTGCCACCCGATATTCGGAGCTATCTTCTTAAACTTGTCCAGTGCGCTTGACATAGTGTAAATAAAAAAAGCGGCCTACCAGGTCGCCGCGCATTGGCGCTTGCCTGATAGGTCGCTTGGTCCGCAATGTATGTGCTGCGGATATCGATCTACACCAGAATGATACCACCTTTCCATGAATGGCGCAAGTCCTACCTGAACCAGGAGGCTGGTATCTTCTTCGGCTTAATGACTCCCCTGGACTGTATCTTGAGGATGGTATATTCCGTATCCATCGAGTTCGACGATATCCTGAATTGGATGGCATACATCTCCTTTCCGACTTTCACGGCGCTCTTGATAGATGCCTGGGAATATGTCGTTGGGGCAGCCTCCTCGTCCTTGAGCGTTATCTCGCCCAGGAGGCCGGTCCAGAACTCGCTGACGCTGAGTGTATTCGCCACTGGCTTCGACGAGATGAGCGAGAAACCTTTCTTTGCCGTCAGGCCGTATACCTCGAAGGTTATATCCCCTTTTGCCCGACCGAGCACGCACAGAGCGTCCTTTATCTTCGCGGCGATAGTCTCATCGTCCTCGTCGATCGGTATGAGTCCGGAGATATACGATGTGCTGAAGGCTACTCCGTCATCGCCGAGGATGTTCTCTGAGATCTCCGTCAGACGCGCGCCGGTCGTCGGTACGCCCAGAAGATGCGTATTCCCGTCGGAATCAGTGAACTCGAGGAACTGTCGGAATCCGATGGTCCACTTGTAGAACCACTCATCAAGCTCAGCATCATACCCGAAGATCATATCATTCTCATCGCCACCCTCTGATGCTGAGAATATGAGCTTCGAGTCGTAGAAATGCCCAGCCATCATCGGAAGCGATTTGAGCGAGGCGAATGTCGGACGGATATTCTCGGACATGGACTGTGTCGAGAGTATGTTCGTGACATTTTCCTTGTTGTTAAGCCTCGTTACTCCCTGGATAGACGGGAACCACAACGAGTCTTTCGCTTCCACGACCGCTCCTGGAGACGTCGTTCCTACGGCGCCGGCTATCTTCGTTGGTGACGGGATGATGATTGTCTCGCCTGTTGAGGTGTCAACCAGGAATTGAACCTGCCATATCGACCCATTCCCACCCGGGCCGCCCGTGATCGCTGTCGGCGCTGGATCTCCCTTTCCGGTCCGGAAATGCCCGACATACTGGAGCGTCTCGCCACATCCCTCATCGAGCTTCACCCAGCCACCGCCATCGGCATCGGCGAATGAAAAGAACTCCGCTCCGGTACCTGAGAAAAACACGGTATATGGATGGTTTTTCGGGTCGATTCCGACGAGACGCGTCTCTGAGCGCCTGATCATGGAGAAGGCCGGGCCTTCCGTGGTATCGAAATCAGGGGCATCATTGAACGGGCTCGCCACAGCACTCGCATCATCTTGGTATGAATTGGTGTATGCAATATCGAGCAGCTTCTCCTTTCCGGACTCGGTGGAATAGTACACCTGGTACTTCAGTGCGCCAGGGACGGCGGTCCATGACAGATCCACACGCTCGTTCGCATCTTTGTTCCATGTATTTCGCTCCTTGTTTACCGTGATATTGTACTCTGCACAGACGGGCGTCTCGCCTATACCATTGAGAGCTGTCACTTTGTAGTAGAGATTGTATGTTCCTGACGTCAGGATGTTTCTCGTACCAGTCAGCCCAGTCGGGGTATCAAGCTTCACGAATCGGTCGAATATGGTTCCATTGAAGCGCGTAAGCGGATTCTCACCATTCGCTATGAGCAGATACCCGCCAGCCATTTCGAACCAGTACCGATTCGCATCCGTCGAGAAGGTTGCACCGGAAATCTCCGACCAGGTCACAGCATCCGATGATGAGTAGCCCTTTCCGCTACCGCATATCGCCAACAGCTTCTGAGTACCGTTCGATGCAGTGTATACCCCGGCGCCGACGATAGAGTCCTCACCTGGAACCTCGAGACCATATTTGGCCGTTCCCCAGCGCACCTTCCATTTTCCGTCCTGTGCCTGATAAAGATTGAGCGCTTCCTTGGCGTATATTTTTCCCAATACAATATCATCAAGGAGCGTCGCAACGCCCTTGAACACCTTTATGGACAGTGCCCACCTCTTCTTTTGTGCGAACCCTCTCAGATTGGGAAACTTCATATCTCGTGTCGTTTACATACCGAAACCCCAACCCGCCGGATTATCATCCGGCATGCTCGGTGGAAGATTCGGAATCTTCATCATGCGGAGCGCTTCCTGGGCGTTCGAGAGATTGACCTCTCCTTGGGAGAAATCCTCATCATCTATTCGCATCATGCCGATTCCGTACTGTACAATCATCGTTGGGTCGCTCATCTCCGGCTCCGTCGTCTCCTCACCGGTGGAGAATCGCGTCTCTTTCTTGAGATACTTAAACTCAGCCGTTCCGGAAGCAGCCGGAAGTGTACGAAGATTCTTGCCTTCTATCCAGGCGTAATACGGAGTAATACCCATGCGATCGGCCCGCACACCTTCCTGCGCGCTGACGACCAGGTAGAGGCTTCCTCCTACAGACACGCTGGCTCGGCCATCCGGCTCCCGGAAGAAATCCAAGAACTCGAGCCCGTGCAGATCTGTACCGGTGCCACCGCACGCTACCGAAGCGTCGTTCTTGAGCTCCGGCCACTGTACACCCTCACGGACACATCTCTCATGCTCCGTTATGGCGCTATTCGCATGGCGGACCATAGTCGCCATCTCGTCGCTGCCGCTCTCTGGATACTCGGTATCCCCCGCGTACCCGACATGCATTTGCTTTATGATTTCCTGAAAATCCATATAGTTGCGTTATCTTGTTAGCGTCGGATTTTTCTGACCTTCTTAATCCTCGCCGGACGGAACGACATCATTCCGCGCCGCGAGATCGGTGCCGCCTTTGAATCCATGAGTGCGAGCTCGAGGTCAATCATGTCCTTATCGATGAGTGGATAGCGAAACTTCTCCGGGAGCTTCTTCTCCGCTTTCGGCTTATTGAACGCCCCGCCGTATGATTCGAACTTCTCAGCTTCATTCGCGAGCGTATCTATCTGATTCTCATATTCCGAACGGTCCAAATCATCCACAGTAGGATCTGATACGAGCTTCTGAAGGAGCATATACTTCTTCTCAGCGTTATCGCGCCATTCCTGAAAGTTCTTTGCGCGCTTGTTCCCAGACATCCTGGCATTGAGGAGCTTCACCGTGAACGAATCCTTCCGCTCCTGATACGCTGTACCGTCGTCTTTTTTCCTCAAGACATAGTCTCCGGCATCACGGAAGCTCTCATCTGAATCTTCGAAATCCTCTCTCTCGATAGCCTGCCGCGCGAGTGTCTCGTTCTTGAAAGTCTTCGTATCAGACCTAAGTGCCGGAACGAAATACTTCCCGTCCTTGAGACGATAGACACCTTCACCAACATCACCGGCCTCTCCCTGCTTGAGAGATCCACCAGCCTTGAGCCCCTCCTTCTCTTTGTTCGCTGAGCGGGAAGCCATAAGCGATGAGTAGTATCCGCCTCGCTCGCCTTCCGGAAGCATTCGGAAAATCTCATCCTGTGTATCACCGAGAGGATTGCTGTCAGCTTCACGATAATCCTGCACCTCCTGAAGAGAGTTTTTACCGAAGAATAGTCCTTTTGCCATGTTGTACGGGCTCGATTCCACCGGCGTCATCACCTTGCCGGATGACGTCTCGGCAAATCCATCCATGAGCGTACCAACACCTTCGATGGAGTTCTTGATCTGCTTACCACCGAATGGTGGAGCGACCATGAAGAGTGGATCGGCGAAAGACTTGCTCACAAGTAGACCACCACCGAATCTCGTCGGATCTTTATCTCCGAAAAGCTTCTCCCTTGTAGGAAGGTTGATTCCGGATCCCATGATGTCCTTCTTCCCATATTCTGGATACATAGCCGCCACGGTCTGCCCAAGAGGGAGATTCGACAGTGCCTCTCCGGCGATACGTCCGCCGGCTCGCGTCAGTCCGGTACCGACAGTATCTGACTCGCTATACGCTCCATACGCATCGATCATGGCCTGGATAGGATCAATGGCGACACCGCTTCCGCGTATCTCTTCAGCCGCCCGGTTCATCAGCCACGTCGCCACAGAAAACTCCATGAGACGCTTCGCCAGAACAAGCTTACTCGGATCATTCTTCGCCCAGTCTCCGAATACTCTCCACTGGTTCGCTACCTCGAGCTGGAACGGTGCTATGAGCTGCGTAATCTTCGATTTTTGGAGGATAGGTACCTCTCCGATACCGCGGCCAGCCACCAGCTTCCGCGTCCAATCATCGGCATACTTCACCGGGTCGGACACGCCGAGTCCGAGCGCCTTCTGATACTGCGCGTTCCATGTGAATGTCGATCCTATCTTGTCCCCTATAGACGTAATCCAGACAGCGAAATCTTTCGTCCTATTGAGGATTCCAGGCTCAAACTTGTCATATCCGTTGAAATACCTCTCGTTCAGGAAAACGGAGCGCTTCGACGGAACATCATCCTTCAGAATATCGACCATGCTATGGCCTATGGCGCGCGCCGAGTTCCTGACCCCCGCATTCGCGATTCCGTTCGGTATGCCGAAGAATTGTGCAAGCGCCGACGATGCGTTTCCAACGATTGTGTTCGCCTTCACTCGGCTATTGAGCCAATTTATCGCCTTGAAAGCCTGCCGTCCGAACATATTATCCTGGAACGGCCTGTCGATTGGGTTCGTCTTACCGGCAAGGTCATTCGAGAAATTATCTAGGAACTTCAGGAAATTGTTGAGCTTGTTATCGGATGCCTCGGCAAGCGCCTTGGCATTGAACTCCGCCATTCCTTCTGGGGAGAGATTCTCGGTCATATACTCCTTCACCTTTCCGGCGTCCTTGATACCAGCGAGATCCTTCGCCATGCGGACAGCGTCGCGGTCCTGGAGTCCTTTTCCGATGAGCAAGTTCTTGATTTCGTTCGGATCGGAAACACTGGCTATGCTTTCGAACGGATCCATCTTTTTCGAGAGCTCCTCCGCCAGTCCGACACTGGTATCGTCAAAGAACGCTCCGCGTGGAGTCTTTGACTTTATCTCTTGGTCTACTCCTCGGAAGCGCTGGATGTGCGGATCAATATGCTTCGCGTACGCATTCGCCTTGATGTAATCGAGGAAGCCTCCAACGGCATCCATTTCGGTCTGCTTCCCAGTCCGCTTCTGAGCGAACGAGATCCACTTCGAGCTTGGCTTTGTGAACTGCGAAGACACGGCGAGAGCTGGATCGATATTCGCAGGCGTGTCGAAGATGTTCATGAGACCCTTGAATCCATCCGCCATCTCCTGGAAATGACGGTAGTAGTTCTCACGCTTCGGAATGACCTTAGTGCTCTCCGGGTGCAGCGGGTGCGTCGGGAAATAGAACTCGCGGATGCGGTTCGTCTCATCGAGCATGTTGTCGTACATGTTCCGGAACCACTGGTCCGCCCGGACGACTTTGTCGGCCCCATCCTTTCCGAACTCTTTGACGAGGTCGTCATACGACATCCTCATCCCATCTGGCAATCCGGTATCTCCGTATTGCTGTACCGCCTGCGAAAGCCTGCTCCCCTTCTTGATACCGAGTCCGTCTACGATATGTTTCTGGAGTGCTTCGAGCTGCATACGCTGCTCATCGATAAACGCCCCCTTAGATGCGTCAAAAGGATCGAGAAGCTCGCTCTTCACCTTCCCATAGGAATCGCCGAATACGTCCTCAAAGTTCCGATAGACGTCGCGCGTTCCAGCTTGGAGTGCTGATATATCCTTGAGCTTCACCGGGTCGATTCCCTCCATGATCTTCGTATTGAGGTCTCGCTTCCTGGCGTAGTATTCCTTGAGCGTCTGATACGCCACGCGGTTCTTCAGGATGTTCTTCGTCATGTCAGAGCGGAAATCCATCATGGACTGGTGTCCCTTCGGATACCCAAGCCGCCCGAGCTCTGCGATGATCTTGCCTTCCTCCACGCCTATCTTCGCCGCTTCGGCCTTCTTGTATCCCATCGCGCGCAAAACATCCGGGACGTTCGCGATTTCCCGGAGATCCTGGATGATTTGCTTTCGCTTGTTGAAGGCGTCCTTCTGGTACTTGTTATACCCTCCGGACGGAAACAGTGGCTCTGCCGGCTTCACAGGAGCCATAGGCTTCGCTGGATCAGGTATAGCATCCAATTCCTTCGATATGCGCTCGTCTATGCTCATAGGAGCGCTCTGAGGTGCTTTCTGGGGTGATGGCACCATCCTAGGCGCTACAGGAGCTCCTGGGGAAGTTTCCATGAGATTCCTGACGGTTTCCTTAGCTGCGGCATTCTTCCTGGCGTTCAGAGCGTTCGCTTCGAGAGTGTTCTGGTTCCGTGGAGGACGACCGACGTTTTTGAGGCTCATACCAGGCTGCGGCAGAGCATCCCGGACGGCCCGGCCGACATCAGAAAGCGTCGGGGAGGCTTTGCGCTCCACGACTTGCTCCGGGATGAGCTTCTCCTTGCGGATCCCATATACCGGAGACTGCGATACCTTGTCGAATCCAGCCTTGAAGGCCTTCCCAGAATACCGCTCCCCTTCTCCAAGCTTCGGTATCACCCCTGGCTTTCCATCAGCGTCGGAAGCGAATCTCACGACACCGCCATCACTCCAATGAGACTGTAGCCTTTCAGTTTTCAGAGGCTGTGTCCTGTTTCGTATCGAGTTCTTCGCCGCTTCCGGGACAGACTCCATGATCTCCTTCACCTTCTTCGCTGCTCCAGTAGCATCGTCAATACCTTCCTTCGCGAGAATGGTTGTCGGACGCATCAGGCCAGAAACGACACCGCCGAGAGCTGTACCCATTCCAGGTTTGAAAGTATCCGCGTTCGTCTTCTCTTCTTTCGACATCTTGTCGGCTACATCATAGGCATACCCAAGTCCAGCGCCGCCAGCGACGCGTTTCACGACGCTCGGAGACATGAGCATCTTTGCTGTAGCCTTGATCTTGCCAAACGGAGCGATCTCTATGACAGACTTCGCTGTATCGGCGAGCATCTTCTTCGGAGTAAGATCCGTCACCGTCGGAAGAATATCGGTATTTCCAGCCTTGTACTGCTTCCTGACATTCTTGTCGACAGCGAATGCCGCACCCTCACCGATTACCTTCGGAGCCTTCGACAGAACGTTCTTCGTCCCGGAAAACATCTCTCCAACGTTATGGCTCGCCTCACGCACGAAATCCCGCGTCCGGAGTTCCGGAGCGGGCTCGAAATACCGTTCCACCGGCCGCGAACGCATCAGTTCGCTTGCGCTGTCCGCGGCCGATTTCCCGATACGGGATATTTTCGATGTAGTGTTACCGAGAGCGTCAATGGCGCCATCTCCGATGTCGGAAATCTTCTTCTTCGCTTTTCGGTAAAAGTCAACGAGCGCCATACCGCGTATCCGTTATTGGTTTATGCTACGGGTTCGGTGGCAGTCGTCTCCTCTGAATAGATCGGTTTTCCAAAGATGTCGTATCCAACGATCTTCCGGTCTTTATTATTCTGATTATTCGGATCCGAGTCATCGAGCCAATCCTGCGCGCCATCAGAGAGCCCGTCGAGATTCCACTCTTCCGTGTAATCAGGAACCTGGAGCTCCGCCGGTGCGTTCACGTCAATTTCCGCCGCCTGGATCTCATCGATGTTGATGCCCTGCTCCTGCGCCGCGATCGTGATGTTCTGCTTGAGTGTAGCCACCTTGCCGGAGATCTCAGCCACCTTGCCGAGGAACTTGTTGAGGTTCGCATCACTTTCTGCCTTAAGATCCTCCTGTTCCCATTTGTCAGCATTCTTCGAAAGCTTCGATATAGCTGATTCGTAGCGCTTGTATTCCTCCTTAGCAGCCTTCAGCTGCGTATCGTGCCATTCGTCGGCCTTCTGGATGCGGAGGGTGTACCGGTCCGTCTCGTCGCGCTCTGCCTGGTTCTGCTCGGCCGTCTGCGTGCCATATCCCTCAAGCTTCTCCTTGCGTTCTTGCCCGGCCTTCTTCCCGAGCACCTTAGCGAACCTTCTGGCCGCGGACGAGTTCGATGCCCCAAGGACACCGAGATTGATATTGGTACCAAAGATATTCTTCTTGACGTCATCCGCTACCTTCTCGAGACTCTCTTTCTGGTTGCTCTGGATGAGCTGTTTGTTCCCAGCGATAGCCTCTTTCGTCTTCTCGAGGTAGCCCTTCGCCGCCTCTTTGTATTTGTCGCGAAGCGTCGGAATCTTCCCTATATCGGACTTCATAGAAGCTAGGTAGCCCTTCGCGTCCTTGAGCGTCGAGCTCGAGTCCTTCCAACCGGCGCCAATCATATCGAGCAGCTTCGAACTCTTATTCGACTCGTTCTGCCCGGCATACGAAGCTCCATACAGATCCTTGAGCGATGGGACAACATTGCTGTTTCCATCACCACCTCCAGTAGATTGCATCTGACCACCACCGTCTTCGGAGGATCCGGCAGAAGAATACCCACTTTTTGATCCAAGGAAACCATCAGGCGTAGCGAGGCCCTGCTTCGCTCGCTGGTATATGGCGGCGACATTTCCGCTCGTTATGGCACGACCAGCCTCCTGGAGACCAGGACGCCCGAACAACCTTTCCGAAAGACCTTGCCCACTTTTACCGAGAATCGGCATATCATTGTCAGCCAATCGACCGCGCACGGCTGTGCGCTAGTGTTGACAAAATTATTGATTTACACTATACTTGCTCGTTATAATTGCCTTATGGCTAGGAAACTTTTCATCGTCTCGTCGTTCGTGATCATATCGGCTTCGCTGGTTGTTTTTTCGACTGCTTTCATCAACTGGACGAGCTATGGATTCAGCACCGGATTCGGTGATTCAATGATTCCAACTTTTCATCCTGGCACTCTGATATTTACTAACCCGCTCGAGACTCCAGAGATTGGTGATATTGTTTCATTCAAATGCTTGAGTAAGGAGAAATGCGACCGCTCTGGTGATATTGTTCATAGACTTGTTTCTGTCGATCCTGACGGCTGCATGCATATTTACGGTGATAATGCTTCCATGAACTGGGACCCTAAGTGGTGCCTCTATCCAGACGAGATATCTATTTCAGGAGTGGTTCATAAGCTGTAATCATATGAAGACTCTGTTTGACTTGAAATGTTTTTAAATAATTAATTTTTTAAATATGTTGATACTTTTAAAAATATTCAGGATATTTTCGGTAATTTTCCTTGTATTACAGGTATCATCTTCATTGATACCGTATTTCATTACTAATCATTTCGGTGAGTTTCATGTTCCGACATTCTTTTTATGGCTTCTAATCTTTGCAATAACTCAAAACTATATTTCAAAGAAAATCGTTCCAGAAAAAGAATCCTGATTTTTTTCAAACAACAAAAAAGCGGCCTACCAGGTCGCCGCGCATTGGCGCTTGCCTGATAGGTCGCTTGGTCCGCAATGTATGTGCTGCGGATATCGATCTACACCAGAATGATACCACCTTTCCGAAAAGAGCGCAAGATGGTTTTTTGATGTCTACAACCACTCCACTGGGAATCGGAAGAACTCCTGTCCGCCCGGGCGCATATGGTATATCCACTTCACTCCGTCAGCTGTCACGAGGAACTTTGAGCGCTTCCCGTCGTATGCTCCTGGGTTCGCATACGGCATCGTCGGTCCTGGTTCGAGTATGCCGGTGACGAGGTTCAGTATCATCGTACGCTTCTGGCTCTCCTTTGCGATGAAGATTTTACGCTCCCCATGCATGAAGGTGGAGGATGCGCCTGTTCCTATCGTCTCGCTCCCCCAGTAGGTCGTTATGGTCTCAAACGTCGCGAGGCCGAAGTTGTACCGATACAGTGTATTCCCGCCACCTCCGCGCAGGCAATAGAGCCCAAATGGGTCTGAATTGTGCGGATGGAACGTCATGCACCCGCCTGCTGGTGCTGCTGGGAAAGCCCCAAGAGATGCGCTCCATGCCGCACCGGTAGTCTGAGCAACATCAAGCCGGTAGAGTGTATTCGACGTGCTACCAGGGTTGTAATAGACGAAATCAGAAGACGGTACGATCTGGAAGACAGACGTGTCATCTGGAGGTGTCGTCCAGTTTCCGGTCCTGGCGTTTCCAGTGACTGCGGCCGCAAGCGTCAAGGTATCCGTCGTGTTCGACGCAATTCTCCTCCGCTGGCCGATGCCTGTTCCGGACAAGATCACAACATCAGAAAAGGCATACTTGTTGGCCGTCCATCCAGCGCCAGTCATCACGAGTGTCGTTGACGATCCGGATGTCGCTGTCCCCTTTGGAGTGATGACGATGAACGTATCCCCTGCGGTAGGTGCAGAGCCGAAAGCCGCCACGGTAAGCGTCTTCCCATTAGGTACAGCTGTGATTATCCTCCTCTGCCCGGAGAGCGCCCCGGATGTAAACTCGATATAGTTTCCGATAAGGCCAGAGAAGAATGTTCCGGTCGTTTCTTTCCCTGAAACATTGTCGATGATCGATGTAGCGGTACACCCGGAGGCTACTGCTCCATCATCGAGGTTTCCGCTCAGTGTCACGTCATCAGGGAGCACGATATTCGCTCCGTAGTCAGCCACGGCAGGAAGGACGACAGTGATAGTCGTAAGTGCTCTGGCGGCGCAGGAAACGTTGGCTATAGTGACGGTAGTAGTATTGAGGTTGAATACCTGCCACGACGTCAGACCGGCCCCATGGATGATATAGAGGACATTCCTGACGGGGTCATATTCGATATCAAGACCCCTATTCCCGTTAGTAATCGTCGCGAGAGGCGTCCAACCAAGCGTCCACGTGTCAAAAATATACAAGACGGTCGTTGAGGCGCTCGTGGCTGTCGTACCGTACTGGATAGCCCAATACTGGTATCTTACGCCATCGTATGTGCATGATGTTCCATGATACGATGGCCCGGGCATGAAGAAGTCCAGCCACTGCTTGACCACGAAATCGACACCCTTCTTGAAATAATAGTTCACCGACATATGATTCTTGTTATGTGATTACCCACTTCTGGCGACGAAGTTCCATGACGATTTCCGAGAACTCCCGCTCCATATCCCTCGTATCGGAGCCTGCTGGAGATCCGGTGCTGTAAGGGACCGGCTGTGAGTTGTAGCTTCCCCACTGCGGGACCATTGTAAGCGTTCCTGAGACGCGGAGCTGGTCTGAAGTATCCTTCGCATACGGAAGCGCAATCTGGATCATTCCGTGCTTCGTAGCGCGCTCTATACCAGCCGTCAGATCAGCCATCTGCTGAACAAGTGCCTGAAGCAGTACCTGGTTCGATACGATACTGTCTTGCTTCTCCGAGGTAGCCAATCCGGCCGGGAGAGACTCCACGGAAACCGGCTGCGTATCTGCTGGAGTGGTCAACGCCGCGGTATTGGCCTCCAACCCGTCTACCGCTGACGAAATAGCATCTAGAACGGTTCTGATACCTTTCAGGCGATCCTGCAGCGTATTGGACGTAGGACTGGCATCAACTTCACCTATACGGTCCGACACCTCTTGCGTCTTTGCTTCCAATGTATCGGTATTGAGATTGACGCTGTCTGCAGTAATCTCGAGCTGGTCGGTATTAGCAGCCACCTCTGATATGGCGGAAAGGATCGACTGGAGCGTCGCCTCCGTGGCGTCGCCTCCTGACTTTCCGAAGAATCCGGCGCCACCTACTCTGTCGACCGCTACCTTCACGCGTCCCTGCTCATCGAGCGGGAGATTCAGAGAACCTGATCCGGAAGACTTTCCAATTTCCCTGATAGCATCAATCACCTTCGAAAGGTCAAACTCCGGAAACCATTTCGGCTTATTCGGAATATCTACCGTCATCTTGTCCGGAATCTCCACGTGCACGGTGCTTTCCGGGATGATAATCTCCGGCAGCTTTATCTCGGGAACCTTGATCTCTGGTACCTGGATCTTCGGAAGTTTGATTTCCGGGATGGATACATTCACCTCGATAGGCTCTTCCCGCTTACTTGCTACCTCTTTCCTCAGGACTCCTATGGCATCGATAAACGCTGTTTTGAGGCGGTCTATGGCCGATATAGTCCCAGAGCCCACCTGTATGCCAACACGGGCCTCCTGGCGCGTTTTCTTGAGTTCCTCGGTGAGCTTTTCTGACGCTTCCCGCAAATCTTTCCTGGCCCATCTTGATGTGGATACGATAGCCTGGATGATATCCTGGTCATCAAAATCAGCCTTCTCCTTCACTATCTTGGACAACGCCGCTATCGCCTTCGGTGCGTCATCCTTTGATCGCAATATTTGAAAAACAAATTGAGCGATAAGATCAGTATCGCCCTTACTCTGCTGTTTTGCTCTGAGATATTCGTCTCTGTTTTCCATATAGTGTTCGCCTTCCCACTCCTGCCGCGATCGACCCACTCGCTTACGCGAGCGCGGCATGAGCGGAGAGGCGAATGCCTCATTCCGCGGCCTCTTCAGCCAGTTTCGCCTCGATAAGAGCGGCAATAGCCGGATTCGTAGAACCTTCCGGAACGACGATTCCGAGCTTCTCGCACTCATTGAGAAGGTCAGCCTTCTTCATCTTGCCATAGTCGACAGGCTTCTGATCATCGGCCTTCTCCTCTTCGAGGATGGAGGCAAAAGCGACAGCCTGCGCTTCTGACAAGTACGAACGGCGCGCCCGGATGAAGGCGATGTCCTCCTTCTTGAGGGAGCTTACACGTACCTTCACGAGCTTTTCGAAGCGTGCCTGCGAATGCGGGTCCATTCCTTCGCTCGGTGCTTCTTCCATTTTTCGTGCCATATGCGCGTTGTTGCGTTAATTAGAGACTCGCCGACCTTACGAGCCTTATACTACTCCGGAGCATTGTCCGGAGTAGTAAAGACCAACAAGCCTAGGCAGACTTGTTGAACTTGGCAAAGAGGCAGACGCCAGCCTTGCGGCGCTCGTCCGCAACCTTCTCGCCATGGACGAAGAGTCCCTTGACGACGTCGCTGAACGACTCTCTGGAGTTCTCAGACTTGATCACGTGCGGATCTTCGATGAAATCGAAGGCGCCAGTGATAAAGGCGCGATGACCACCAACACAGTAGAAACCGTCGGTGTTATCGCCTTCGAACCACTCGTCAGGAAGCATGTAGACAGTGAAACCGCTGATCTTCCCGATCTCTCCCTTCTCAGTCACCTCGTCGTACACCTTACCGATGCCAGTGCCGAGAGCAGCAGCCGCGCTGAGGAGCACAGGCTGTGCCGCGAGCGCCGGGAGCGCGATCCAGCGCTTCCCATCGTTCGGGATGCTGAGCTTCGTGAGCATCGCCGAGAGGGTATCAAGGTAGAACTTGATAGTGAGCTCGGTAACGGCAAGCACGGTAGCAGCCTGGATCTCGTACGACGCGCCGGCCGAGATGGCACCGCCGGTGTATGCGGAATCCTTGTCGTCGCTGTCGTCCTCGATAGTGATGGACGTAGCTGACGAATAGGCCTTCACGCGAGACCAGGCGGAATGGCCATCAGCCTTGAACGGCTTACCGACCATATCTGAGGTGAACGCAGAGCTTGAGCCAGTGACAACACCGGTCGTAGCAGCGACGGCTACGGTACCAGCGACGTGCGACGTACCGAGCCAGTTGCCAGACGCGGCGCAGTCGTACATCGTCAGGAGCGACTTGTCCATCTCCTCATAGAGCTGGTTCGCTGCCTGGTTGATGAGCTCGCTATCCGGGTTCTCGACCGCCGACGCGAATGCATCGATGGACGGGATCTCATCGGAGAGCTCAAGCGGCGTATCGACGATAAGCCGCGAGATCACCTCCTCGACAGTCGAGTAAGTGATGGCACCCTTGCCGGTAGACGACTTCCAGCCGCCGCCCTTGAGGGTGGTGACCACGAACTCCTTGACGGTCTTCGTGATCTTCTTCTTCGCCTTCGGATCAGACACATTGGCGGCCTCGAAGTCCGAGTTCACCACGTCCACATACATGGACCGGCGAAAGAACTTCTGCAGGGCCCGCGTTTTGTACTTGATCGAAGTCGAGGTTGTTCCAAAATCGGACATATGACTTCACAATTACGCGGAATTATTCCGGTATTTGCCCTTTACGAACCATTTCTCGGTACTTATCAGGGTCTTCTTTTGAAATCCGCTCGATTTCATCCCAACTGAGAGTCTTCGGAGCAGATGACTTGTCCGAGCCGGAGATGGCCCCGGATAACGCCGCTCTCCTTTCGTCCTCGACCTTCTTGGCTTCAATTTCGGCGACCTTCGCCTCGCTCTCTGCCTTGACGCCGGTTACGAGCTCGTATGCTTCTGATAGCTTCTTGCCGCTCGACACAAGTGCCGCACATGCCTCAGCTACCTTCTTGTCGTACTCAGGCTTGTCTTCCTGGAGATCAGGGTGGGACTCGTATGTATCACGAATGTCCTTGTTGAAAGCCTCGATACGATCCTCCTCTTGCTTCTGATGAAGCTTATCTTGGGCGCGAGATTCGACGATAACGTCGAGTTCCTCGTCTGGGATGGTGAAGGGTGTTTTGTCCCCTGGATTCTTGAGCCTACTCTTGAGAGCAAGGAGCTCCTTGAGCTTGGCTTCGCGTTGTTCGTATGGATACTTCGCGATTTCCTGGGCAAACTCATCGATATTGATGTCGGAAGCAGACTCGTCACCTTCGAGCACTTTGATGTCCCGGTAGAGCTGCGCAATGCGCTTATCTGACCGATACACCTTCGGACCTTGTACTGGCACCGTTTCCGGCTCCTTACCCTGGTCCGGCTTCGTCTCTCCGGCTTCTGGCTTCTTTCCGTCTTTCCCTTCCCCTTCGTCGCCTTCCTTCCGCTCCGGCTCTTGCGCGGCCGGCTTGGGTTCCTCTCCAGATTTCTCAGGTTCGGAAGCGGGTTTCTTGTCTTCTGCGGGCTTCGATGCAGGTTGCGCTCCCTGCTCGAAGTTTTCCTGTCCGACAAGATCCTTGATGCGCGGGTCGACTTCCTCTGACGCGGGAATGACGGGTTCGACCTTTGCTTCTGCGGGCGGAGTGGCGCCTCCGTCTGGCGTAAGATCCTTGGGATCCATAAGTTTCGGCCTAATGGTTACGAGTGGGCCGACCTCGTATGCATACGGATCATCTCCTTGCGGAGAAGTACCCGAGGATGGGGAGTCGATACCCCATTACTCGGAAACTCCTTCTGTTTCTGGTTGCGATGTTTCCTTCTCTTTTTCCTCTTCTGATTTCTGGTACACTTTCGCGGATGAGGTGCTCTGCGCCCAGGCGATGAGCTTCCTCATGTTCTTGATGCTTTCACTTCGAGCGATATCGATGGCTCCTATGAGTTCGAGCGAAGTATTTGAGCCAAGCTCTTCCGTATTGACCGGCTCGAGGAGTTCCACGATCATCTCCTCGGCATGCTCTACGATGAGCTGCCAACCTTGCGTCTGGACGGTCTCTGCCACCATGCATTCTTCTCGATTCTTCCGATCCATGTAGCCCTTCTCGTTGGATACGCGCTCCTTGATAGCCTTATCGCGGCGAGTCGAGACTTCCCTTATGATTTCTTTTACGTCGCTCATATGGTCGGTTCGTTAACGGCTTCCTGCTGCGGCATGATCTCCGCCATCATCTGTTCCATCTGCGGGTCGACTTGCTCAGCCATAGGCTCAGCTGACGGTCCACCTTCACCTATGCCAGGTACTGATTCCGGGTTGACGGAATCGATGACGATCTTGTCCCAATCCGGAATCTTCTTGTCGATAGCGATACGCTTCACAACCTCGCCGTAGTCAACCTGCTTCCCTGAGTTCCTGAGGGATTCCTTCATGTCTGGGCTTTCCTCGATAAGCTTCAGTATGCCGAGGAGATCTTCGGCTCCGCCGGGAAGCTTCCCAGATGAGCCTTCGTCGACCGTGTACCGGAAAGTACGGTCTTTGAGGAGATTGTCGTCAACCTTACCGTTCGCGAAGATAGCGATGTCCTTGTCTTCGAAATTGATGCCGATACGCCTGATTGCATCCGAGATGTTCCTGATGGAAGCTCCGCCGACGCCGCCACGCTTCACGACCATGGCCATCATCTTGTCGGCCAGGCGCTCATGGAAACGCTCCTGCATGTAGCGGTCCCAGTTGTCGCGCGCGCCTTCGCGGTTCGCCTGCTGCTTGAGAGCCTCTGGCGTCTTTCCAAACCCAGGATCGACAGACTTTGGGACGGACGTGTCTGTAGTCGCCCCGAGAGACAAGAGGTTTCCCTTGACGATTCCGTAGGTGCTCTGGAAGGTCTCAGTGCCCTTCGGAGATACATTCGCGAACTTGATGCCTTCTACCTTGCCATCCTTCACGAACCAGTTCTTGCTTGAGCCTCGGATGATGGATGACATGACGACATCCTCCGGATCCATGATCGCCGGCGGATTGATGGAAATAGCCACGGAATCGAGATACATCCGGATGAGCGTATCGATGGTCTTCTGCGACGTTTCGCCGCGCTCGTAGTCAGAAAGCCCCCAGTACCGGTCCAGGAGTGGGATAGTCTGCTTGTCGACAATCGGGATGCCAGGGTTCCATTCCCTCTCATCGATGATGGTAATTCCAGTCACCTTGTCGATAAGCTTCCAGTCACCGTTCGAATCGAAGACATGGACGAGCCAGAGACCCTTCTTGGTCTGCAGCGCGCGCCGCTCCTCGATAGTCATCATGAGAGAATCAGTATTCGGAATGGATGGGTTTCCGCCACTGTACTCAGCGAGAACTTTTTTTCCACCTTCTCCCCATATCTCTGGGAAGTTCTTCACTCTGTCAGCAAGCCATTTTATTGTTGGGAATGCGTCAACAAAGAGTCGGTCCATATCGTCGATGACGTACTTCCCCGGCTGCGGCTTGAAACGGCGCGGATGGATAAGCACTGATCCAGGGCCCTTATATGCGTCCGTCTGGATCCAATCGACGAAAACCGGCATCGTTCCGTATACGTTCGAAAAGACGTTGACCATGCGCTCCTTGGTCAGGAAATCCCCTCCCTGACGGTCGTTCGGTATGATATGTTCGTGGAATACGAGGTTCGCCGCGATGATGCTGGCGATATCATTCTCGTCGTCCAAGTGGAAGCGTCCGCTGAAAAGCTGGGCCATGATACGGCAGGACTTGTCGATGACGAGACCCTGCAGCTCTCCGGAGGAATACACCGACTTGGTGTTTTCGCGCTTATCCTTGTATCTGTGATAAAAAAGGCTTTCCCGGTCATCCCAGGTAAACCCGCTGTCAGCAACATCCTTCACCGCCTTCTCCGCTTCGGAGTATTCCTGAAGAATATCGTCGGATATTTTTTCGCCTACTGGCATAGAAAAACAAAAAAAGCGGCCTACCAGGTCGCCGCGCATTGGCGCTTGCCTGATAGGTCGCTTCGCTCTCGGTGCGTTTTTCTATGCCGCGTGAGAGTATCGATCTACGCTGTCATGATAGCATGTATCATGATTTTGCGCAAGGATTATTTCCAGCAATACTTCCTAATGGAATCTCTTTCCCATTGATGCGTACATGGAGGTTGATACCGGTAATCATTTTACCCTTTCGGTATATAGCCACCTTCCCAGGCTCATTCTGAAAATATGCGATGCTGAAACCACAGGATTTGATGATGAGGCGCTTCACGAGTTCGCTCGACGTCCGGAAATACAGGCTCCGGCGACGAGGAAACATCATGAGCGCTTTCATGATCATGGCATCAATTTCCTCGGCGTACCTCTTGGCGAGCTTCATGTACACCAGAGGACTTTCGACTGGGTCATTGACGATGACTTCATCAAGCGACTTGGCTAGATATCGTTCTTTTTCCATAGACTTATAATTAATGGCTTATTAAAGAGAAAACTCTTCTGGTTGCTTGAAATTGTCCCATTGTTTGTAGTCCTTCTTTTTCGTTGTGACTGGTGGAGAAACTCGGTTGAAAAGTTGGACTGTTCCAAAAAATGACATGACTCTGTCATCATGAGCCCCCCTGTCAGCCTCTGGCTTTCCAGTTCGTTCATTGATGATAAACGTGAACATCTCCTCGATGGTCTCCTTGTCGTAGATTGTGAACGACTTCGATTCGATGGAGTTTCTTCCATCTCCGCACATGATCGGACGGGTTGTCTTATTTGTATCCCATCCAAGCTTCTTCTCCTTCTCGTCCTCTTCCTCTTCTTTGTCATCATCCTTTTTCTCTTCGTCTCCACCCGATTTTCCATACCCTATTTTTGGCATCACGAAGATATTGAACTTTCCTGACCTGTTCAGTGAAGACAGTCGCTCCATCTCGCTTCCGCCACCGTTGTTGCGCTCGAAGGCGACAGTGGGCGGAACGCCCGTGATATCGTAGATCTTCTCAAGAATCGGGAATATATCTTCCGTCATGTTGGCTGCCACCCCATGCCTATGGTGCATAAGAGGAAAATCAAGCTTATTCCTCGATAGGAACTTCACGTGGTTTGCATCAGAACCGCCCTGTGAACAGTCAGCGAATACTAAGAAAAACTCGCCCTTCTCGATAGGACGGTACTGCTTGAGCATTGGGTCGGACGGATACATGAGATCCTCCTTCATTGGCTCTATGGTGTTCGAAAGATACTTGTTGAGTATATTTACATCGAAATAGCAGCTTCCGGAAGACAGAAACGCCTCTCGATCCTCGAACGGGTATTCTCGGACCATCTTCGCTCTTTCCGTTGGCTTGAGCTTAGACTCGATCTTCTTGATGTACCAATAGATCTGCTCTCTGGTAAGCCCAAACCGCTTGCGCTTCGCCTCCCATTCGGCTTGGATGATATATCCGTCTGGAACAGGGCGGCTATACTCCGGGTTCTCAAACCACGGGAAGAATCTCGACCTGAAATCGCCAAGCCCTTCTTTGCCTGCGAAATACTCCTCAGGCCAAAATCCTATCCTAGACTCACCTGTTGATTCACGGAATATCTTCCCGATTCCATCAGCCACCTGCTGCTCGGCACCAATGACAAGATCCCTCGAATTGAGCACTGGAGTATTCGGGTAGAATCCACACTCCGACCAGTGGATATTCTGAAGCGTTCCGCCGCGTCCAAGAGTCTTCGCTCCAGCTGTTCCGACGAATAACTCCGACCCTCGGAAGCCTTCGATATACGACACCTTGTTGTCGGTTTTAAGAAATGCCTTCCTGTCTATGTTTGCCTTTTGCAAAAAGGAATCGATGAATAGGTCGACTCGCCTAAAGAGCGGCTTCGTGTCTGCTTCCTTGTGCGATATGATCTGACCACCTACCGCCGGTATATGTCCGAGCTCGGCCATAATGAAGTCAGCAGTCAGTATGGCATCGATAATCGACGAGAATCCCTCCTGTCGCGCCTTGAGGTCGTTTTCGCGTATTCCCTGCATGTCTGGATATTCTTCCGTTAGGATGTCGTAATACCTGTTTTGTACGCCATTAAATATGAACGGTATCTCTTCGCCCTTCTTGTTTCTGATGCGGAAATTGTCCTGGATGAACCTTCTATAATCGATTTTTGGCATAGTCGTTGATTTACGAAATATAGGTTTCGGTCCCTCGCCGGACATTATCGATTATCTGATTGAATTGCACTGCGGCGACTGCTTTAGGATCTTCTGATGAGTAGGCTCCGCGTATCTTTAAGAGCTTATCAGAGAGCCTTATCCTGCACCAGATTGTCAGGCATTGAGTAAAATATATTCTTTTTCATGAACGACTGCTCCTCTCCCTTCTTGTTCTTGTAGACCACCTCGATCACGGATGCCTTTAGGAAAACTCCTCCAGCTTTTTTTATAACGTCCCTGATGTCTGAATCGGAGATGTCTGGATCAACCTGCATTTGCCTGAGTGTTTTGGCATCGAGGTGCTGCTTGCTCTTTTTCAAAAGTGTTTTATCATCGAGGCCAACCTCTACCAGAAGAGACTTCCAGCCGTCTGAATCTTTGAGTTTTTGAGGATTTTTGGCGTAGGCCGGTGAAAATCCAGCCTCAGACATAGCCGGGCTTATTTTTCCACCATTTTCCAACGCAATCTTCAAAGCCTTTCTTTGTCGCATTGTTGGCTCTTTTTTCAGATTTTTTTTGCTCTTTACGGCCTTCTTCGGCATACTTCTGGCTATTCCTTAGGCGAATAATATATATTTATATGCTTTATCTTGTGCACTAACATGTTAAGAGCAGACGAAAAGCCTTCTGCTGATTCCTGGGTAAATGCTCTCTCTGCCACATTACGATCGTGGATGCCTCTTTCATCGCATGCTTTTCGCAGCCATTCTCTCTCGCCTTCCACGACACAAAGAATCTTTTCTAGATATGATTCGACAGCTTTATCGCAGCATGAAACCATATCCGTTCCGATCATGTCGGCATGGATACTCGGAGGGAGGACGAGATGTCTTCCTTCTTTTACATTTGCAAGTGGAGTAAACTTCTCACACGGACCAGCGTGCATCTTTCCACAAAAATCACACCATGTTCCTTCCGTTTTCTTCAATTGATCTCCTATCATATGTTTAAAAAATAGGCTTAGGAACTCGTCCGTTCTCACAGAGCTCACACTCAATCTCCGTCGTGGTGCAATGCTCACACATGCAGTCGTGCTCAGTGTATCCTTTCCCATCACACGCCGGGCATGGATCGGTAGACTCGAGAATATCAAGGCGCTCCCGGAGCATCTTGATGATCTTTATGAGGCTACTATCACCAAAGGCCTTTTCAGCCCCCACACGATTGAACGCTGACAGCAGCTCTTTTCCAATTCTTCGATTTCCTGTTCCATACCATTCCGGCTATTCCTTATCCTTCCCGAAAAACCCTGCCACCGCCTTCTTCAAAGAATCCACCTTCTCAGCGATAAACGCCTTCCGCTGCTGCCGTGCGACATACCGCATGATCTTCTTCTGATTCGCCTCCATCTTCCGCTGCCGCTCCATCATGAACTCCGGGGACTGCTTCCCGATGAACTGCTTCAGCTGGAGAAGGAGATCAGCGAGATCCTCATCGCTGAGATAGGCTATCGGGCAGCTGCCACCGGACCATATCTCCAGACGGTCGTCATTCTTGTTGAACTTAAGCTTGAGCTTAGACATACGGTTATCTGTTATCAAAATGGATAAAAATGCCCCTTCTCGTCGCCGGCGTGATGATGATAGCGGCATCCTGCCGTATCCACCCGCCCCGGCGCAGGAACGACACGATAGGGGCTATATACGCCGATTCAGGAAACGTCCCGGCTCTGATGCCTATCTCAACCGCTATCGCCTCTTCTGGACGCGCTAGAGATGCCATGAGCGCATCCCTGACGGCATCCGTCATGGTAGTCTTGCGGGCGGAGCGGATTGCCCAATTCAGGCGCCGGTGCTCCTTCTGCGTAGCCACCTCGATGTCGATTTTTATTTGGGGCATATGAAAAATACTTAGATGTTCGGGTGCACCTCTGACTTAATACGACGTTCTAGGTCTTCGAGATGGCACTCGATACCTGAAATATTCCCTTCAAAATCCCTGAAGTCTCTGGTTGCTAATAGCTTCCCAACCTCTACAAATATCTCTTCCCATGATGGAACTAATGCGTCTCTAAAATGGAAAGCTTTACCAAACTCCTTCCGACGGACACTATCAGTAGCAGCCATCTTCTCATTGAGAAGCTCAAGCCTCTCACACTTTGCGACCAACTCCTCCTTCGTGACCTTAGACATATTCGTATTGCTTACTGGTTACCATCATTACTCTGAAACAGCTGCTCCTGACCTTCCGCCACCATGTTCGACCTCCGGCACTTCCGGCAGACATGATTCTCGGCGTTCGTCCTCCTGTGCGACTGCGCCCTATTGCCGCACTTGCACCTGAAGTACCAGATCCTCCGCTCTTTGTATTTCTTCCCTTCCATACCGGTATCGCTAAAATCCTCCTGGACGCCTGACAATCCCCGTCACAGCAGCGAAGGTCGACCGCCTGTCCTTCGACACCTCACAGGCCACCATATCGCCTTCAGCGAGACCGTAGAACGATACCGACTGCTGGATGACTTTGAACGTCTTATCCGAGACACGGACCGTATTGTCTCCCAGGTAGGTACCGAAGACACTCTCCCTATCCACGTGCCTCATCTGCTTGAAAAACATCGTCCCGTCGCTCTTGATGACCATCTTGAGCGCGTCGCCATCTATGAGCTTCGACTTCGAGGCATAGTTCCCAGAAACCGGATACGTAGTCCCGTCAGCGACCATACCCTCCCCATCGAACACTCCGTAGACGCAGGACAGCTCCCTTACCGGCTGGCTCCTTTTTGATAGAAAATCCACCATAATCGCTTTCTTTAGAATCTTGTTACTTTTCTGCCGCACCCATTGCAGCGCTTCAGCTTATACCCTCCGAAATCCCACCAGTGACCTTTCCGCATGACATTCCTTGATCCGCATGTCGGGCAGGCTCCAGTGATGATCCTATACGTTCTCAAGAAAATCTTTCGGATCATATGCCTTGATGCTGTTTACGGACAATCGCCTCATCTCGTGGTCTTCCCGTATCTTCTGCTTCACGCCACGAATATCTTGGTAGCAGTGCCGGCAGAGGAAATGCTGCTGGTAGAGATCCACTATCGAGACTACGAACGGCTTCAGCTGGCAGTGGCTGCAGAGAAGCTTGTTTTTCTTTTTTTTGAATGGGAGCTTCATAAGATCTCAATAATGACCATGTCCGACTCTTGCTTTCTCTTCGCTATAAGCGTCACCGACTCCACCACCTCGCCGTTATCATCAGGTATCACCTTCGCCGCCACTATCCCGTCGATGATCGGCTTCACGTAGAGATTGTCTGGGTCTCGCCTGTTCCCTCCCTTGAACCGAGCCTCGATGCTTATCCTGACCGGGGCGCTGACGACCCGCTTCTCCCTTGGTATCGCCAACGTCTCCATGTACACCACGTTCTTGATATCCGACATCACGCTCGACCGCTTCCTCCCATGGAGATTCTGGATATCATTCCAGCTCGGGCAGTACAGGTTTTTTATTTCCAGACGCATAATCATGCAAACTCTTCAGGTATCACTACATTGTCAGGATGCTCACGGAAGAGCTCAGCCATACGCTCTACCGGATACCCAGCTATCCCGCACCCGACCTTCGTCACGAGAAACGTATGCTTCGGCATCAGTCTCGCTGTACGGAAAAGCGTCTCAGCGCTCTCTTTCAACTCATCATCCGTACGCTTCTCGAAATCCTTTCCGAGAGTAGGGAAGGCGTAGCATCTACCAGTCAGACCTTCCCCCTTCCCAAAACATGCTCCGAACCTCTCGGAAGCAACCTTCGCGGCTCCTCCGGAATGGATACCTGCGAGATTGCTCCCGAAGACGAATATCTCTCCTTCCGCGAGCTCTTGGATGTTTTCCGGAGTGTACCTAGTCATACCACTCTTCCTTTGGCACTTCCCGGATTACCTTAAGCTCTGACGTCCTGACCTTCCCATCACAGTCATTCGCGACCACTATCGACCTCTTCGGCACCTCACACTCGAGGAGCGCCATGTCTTCCCATCCACGTCCGAACGCGAGAGCCCAGTTCTTGTCCGCTACATGCAGGCCGTAGGAGCAGCTTGATTCCTTGTCTTTGTTCACTTCGCATTCCGACTTCTTCCCCACCTCATACATGAACGATCTATCATAATCGGAATAGAACCTCACATCTCTCTTGTGAACCGCCTTGTATAGAATCGCGTTCTTTCCCTTCACGACGATCGGATACCGCTTGGCATAATCCTCGAACGTCGGCTTGAATGCTGGTATCACGATGAGATGAGAATCCTTGTTCATCTTCACGGTGACATACTCCTTCTGTCCGTTCATGATACGCACGACGTTGTATCCGTGGCACTCGATGGACTTCGCAGAATATGCCGATACCATCGCCTCTCCGTAAAGCTTGACCTGAGAGCTTTCCCGCATCTCGCGGACCTGAGAGCTTTCCCGCATCTCGCGGACCTGAGAGCTTTCCCGCATCACGCCGACCTGAGAGCTTTCCCGCATCTCGCGGACCTGAGAGCTTTCCCGCATCACGCCGACCTGAGAGCTTTCCCACATCACGCGGACCTGAGAGCTTTCCCGCATCACGCCGACCTGAGAGCTTTCCCGCATCACGCCGACCTGAGAGCTTTCCCGCATCTCGCGGACCTGAGAGCTTTCCCGCATCACGCGGACCTGAGAGCTTTCCCGCATCACGCCGACCTGAGAGCTTTCCCGCATCACGCCGACCTGAGAGCTTTCCCGCATCTCGCGGACCTGAGAGCTTTCCCGCATCACGCCGACCTGAGAGCTTTCCCGCATCTCGCGGACCTGAGAGCTTTCCCGCATCACGCGGACCTGAGAGCTTTCCCGCATCACGCCGACCTGAGAGCTTTCCCACATCACGCGGACCTGAGAGCTTTCCCGCATCACGCCGACCTGAGAGCTTTCCCGCATCACGCCGACCTGAGAGCTTTCCCACATCTCGCGGACCTGAGAGCTTTCCCGCATCACGCCGACCTGAGAGCTTTCCCGCATCACGCCGACCTGAGAGCTTTCCCGCATCTCGCGGACCTGAGCATCTCCTGAAAGATTCAGGAATGCCTCACCTTTGGAAATGACAACCGCATTCTCAAAATTGCGCTCGTACACGATAGGATCCTCGTACGTACCACCTTCGATGTAGATCGTGCCTTCAAAATCAGGCTTGATCTTATCGAGGTCTTTTTGTTTTCTAACGATTATTTCCTTTGACATAGCCATTTTGTGCTTATGTTCTGAAATTAAGAGATACGCTATACCGACCGCTGCGGCGGAAAAAAATATCATAGTCATACTCCTGCCGCTACCGGATTACTCTCGAGACTCTCCACGCGCGCCGACTCCTGCCCCTTCGCGAACTCCCTCCGCTCACGAAGCTTGCAGAGCGCACCGTACTTGAGTCTCAGGAACCGGTACTCCGGCAGCTTATCGACCACGAACGATCCTGTCGGATAGGCCTGACTGTATCGGAAAATCCCATTCTCATGCAGGTAGAGCTCAAACCCAGAAAGATTCCGCTCAAATCGCCCATACCCAGCGAGGACAGTGACCACCCGCTGCTCGTACGGCGCGAGCTCCTTCTCGAACTCGAGGACGACGCGCTTGTCGTTCTGGTTGTCGATGTTAAAAGGCTCTCCTCTCTCTTCTTGTGTTGTTTTAGTGAAACCCATAAGGATTACTTCTTTGCGTTGATTAGAAATGTCTTGAGCGTGTGGAGGTTAAAATCCGTCACGTAGTCCGCGGCCATCATGCGCTTTATCGCCGCGCCGATCTGGTCATCATCGAACACTGAGAGATCTTTCGCCGCCTTCATCATCGGCTTGGACCATGCATGCCACTGGGCTACCGTCCGGAATCCAGGATCTCGTCCGGAGATACGGAGCTCATCCGCCCACTCCGCGATGATCTTGATATGCCGAGACTCATGCCGGCGGAACCATTCCACGAACTGGAAGCACTGCATCGGCTCATGATTCTCGCAAAGGTACCGTCCGCGCATCGGGGCATTCTTGCATCCCTCTTTCGCACACGTGGAGGCCGGTGCGCCTTGCGCAGCGGAACCTTCTCTTTGTGTTACCTTCTCTTCTGTGTTACCTTCCATTGCCCTGGTGTCACCCGGCTTTATGTCGTTTTTGTCACCCGGACCGGTTGCCCGTATGTCACTCGGCTCCGGTTGCCCTAGTGTCACCCGGCTCGACTTCCATTGCGATTGATCGACGAGGACGTATATATTCTTCATCTGACGCTTCGTCCTCTCATCCCTCCGTCGGATGACAGTGATGATAGAGCACTCCTCAAGCTTCTTGATTGACCGTATGACAGTGCGAGTAGTCATGCCATGCTGCTTGGCTATCCCAGCGATGCTTGGGAAGCATTCCTGACGCGTGTCAGCGTGCCGGCAGAGGCTCATGTAGACGCATGTTGCCGCTGCACCACAAATCTCCGAATATCCTCCATCGAGGTACTCGTCATCAATGCGGAACATCTGCCGGCGCCGCTTATCCCTGATCTCTATCTGCTTATCTTGCATACACGATTCCTTCTGATCACCCAGCAATGGTTTAGCTGCCCGTACGCCCCCATCCGACACTCATCCGTCTTGATGAGCATTCCGACCTTCGTCATGTCGGTCATCGCCCGCCTGATCGAGGTGATTGGCGCTCTCAAACCGGAGAGCTTCAGCACTTCGAACGGCGTGAACGACAGTCCGCGATTCTTCCCAGAGAAGACCTCAAGGATCTTCTGTTCCTGGAAATTAGCGTTCTTGATACCCATATGATGCGTTTAATGTTCATCGGGCGCCCTATTAGAACTGCTTGATGTATTCGCAGCTCTCCGTGGCGTCACCGGTGTTGTAGAGGCAAAGAAGCTGCTTATCGCTCATTCCGAGCGCCTTCCTATGTGCTACCCAGCCGGCCACCGCCTTTGTATCCTCGTCCTTCTCGAAGCAGACATAGCTCCCGTCGCCCGGGATGTCGAATCCATACCGGTTATACTTTCCGATAGCCTCGCACTTGGAGTAGTTCTTCACTCCGCGCGAAGACTCCTTCATGAAGATGTAATCGACGAGATCCTTTTCAGGCGCCGCCTCTACCTCGATCTGCTTCGCATACGCCACAGGTACAATCGACGGATTCTCGAATGCGAAGTCGTTCGGCTTGATGAAGTCAGCTGTCTCCTCCCTGACGAATCGCATGGTATCTGCGCCTTCGTAGCGGTAGGAAATGATGCTGAACGTCCATCCTATGCCAATCGAGAGCATGAGAGCTCCGATGAATACCTTGGAAGACGTGATGCGCTTGTACTGCTTTCCGGCATACTGCCAAATAGGGCGAAATGCCTGCCTAACCTTGAGCTTGATGATGAACCACATATGATTCTGCACAGCTCACCCAACTGTTTGTTTTTATTTTTTTAATGCTAGATTCCGCTAGATGACATCGGCGCGATTGATGCTGCTCCTGATTCGACGAGAAGTTCCTTCAAGGCTCTGGCAGATTTCTCCGACTGCCGCTGCCGTCTTTGAAGAAAAGGCTATCTCTCTATCATCGCCAGTAACATCACAACCAAGAGTGTTTGGCCTCTGATCAATGGCACATGAAAACTTTTCTTCAAGAAGCGTGGCAAGTTCAGCGAACTCTTTTGCTATGCAAGTAGCCCTGAGAAGCTGCTCTCTGAGAGAACCCTCTTCAGCTGGACACTCGTCTCCTGGATGCTTGGACGCTGCTTCGCAATTTAAAATCATATGAAAAATGTGATTGGTTTTTTATCAGAGGATCGACCACTTTTTTTTCCTCCTTTCGATGAGCTAGGGGGTCTTTCCCTATCGACTCTATGCTCACCGAAAGCAAACAAAAAAAGCTTCTTACGTTTGTAAAAAGCTTTCTTTTTTGCCTTATTTAAGCACTATGTCCTGCAAGGAACATTATGAGACATTGTATATAAAAACCCCTGGAGAATAAAAGTCTATAAAATGCCTGGCGCGGATATCCGTTTTTATTCCGTATCACGATATATTTCATCTCTTCGTGTCTACTTCCTCCCCGTCGAGGATCCCTGATATTTTTCCGCTGATCTTTTTTTAAAAAAATAACGGGTATTTATTAAGCCCGATTTTACCAGCACTCGCTCGGAAACGTCCCGCCATGGCGGGACGTTTCACTCGCTTCGTTTGATAATAGCAAATAGAATAAAAAAATCCGGGGGTGTTCCTTGTTCGGAAACTCCCCCGATTTTTATGCGTATCAGTTTTTGCTCATCCATCGCTGACGGTCAGATCCTGATACGAATCTTCGCGCATGATGCGTATCCCATTGCGACCACTTCCTTTGGTGGCGTAGAGAGCTGCATCAGCCCGTCTGGTGATGGCCGACAACACCTCGCCCCACTTCCTCTCTTCGAGCGGGATGATTCCAGATGCGATTCCGATGCTGAGTGTGACGCCGGCGCCGTGCGTCAACTGCTTGATCTCTTCGGAATTCGCGATCGCGTCCAACAGGCAGCGCTTTCCGTTAGTACAGTCCTCAAGCTTCTTCTTGAGCTCGCTGGCCTGCATCTGCGGCACCATGACCAAAAACTCATCTCCGCCTTGGCGCATGACGATATCTATGCCGCGTGGGAAGACAGTCCGCAACACCTCGCCGACTGCTTGGATCACTTTATCGCCAGCCTGATGGCCATGCGAGTCATTGATCTTCTTGAGATGATCGACGTCGATGAAGGCAACCGCCACTTTTATTCCTGGGCTCTCTAGCCGCTCCTTCTCGTTGAACTGGCGGAAGATAGCGCTGAGCTCTCGCTTAAGCGCGTCTTCTCCACCGCGCCGATTGAGGAGTCTGGTAAGCGGGTCGATAACCGCTTGCTCGTTCAGCTGGTAGATTTCTTTCCAGAGCAGAAAGAGCATCGCTGATGGCAGCAAGAGCTCGATTGTCAGGATAATCACTTCCCATATACCATCAACATCGAACAGTCTTGTTATATGATCAGCGATGATCGGCAGTATGACGCAGGCTGCCAATATCTGCATCTTAGCCCGAAGGCTCAGCCGGCTGTTAATCGATTCGATGACATTGAGCACCCTTCTAAGAAGCAGTCTCACGGATGATTCCTCCTACCATGACGTGTTTCATGAGTCCCTCGTTCAGCTTGCGCAACTCGAGGATTTCAGCTTCCAATTTCTTATTGCGACGCATGAGGGCGCGGAGCGCTTCCTCAAGTACGGCAATCGTCCCCTCAGCATAGAGGTACCGCTTGAGCGTTTCCTTATAGAGGACACGGAAAAGCTGTTTCATCCGCGCTTGGAAAAGCGCGATTCCAATGATAGTCAAAACAGGATTCTGGAACGGCATTTCAGGCTCTCCTTCTAGAAAAAGTCGTTGGATAAATTGTTCAGGTACTATCCATATATGATACCACTAAAATAAGATCGTGTCAAGGGTGCGGGATGCGGAGCGAATTGCTACAATAAAGATACGTTTTACTAATATGCTATCCCATTTTCACTTACTACTTATTACTAGACACTAATCGCTGCCCATATGCGCATCTCCTACTCGAGCTACGACACATACCGCACGTGTCCGCTCAAATACAAATACCGCGAGATCGACCGGATCCCTGAACCGAAATCCAAAGAAGCTGTCTTCGGTACGCTCATCCACGCCGTGCTCAAGTACGTCCACACGCCTTCCCTCCTTCCTCCGACGCTCGACCAAGCGCTCGACTATTTCTCCAAAGGCTGGAACAGCGCTGTCTACGAGGAGGAGATGGAGGAACGCGCCGCTTTCACCCAGGGCGTCGAGATCATCAGCCGCTACTACGACAAGAATCGCATCGCGGACTACACCATCGTCGACCTGGAAAGCCGCTTCTCGATAGAGATCGGGAACGACGAGACGGGTCGTCATACAGTCTCCGGTATCATCGACCGCATCGACAAGACCGCGGATGGCTACGAGATCATCGACTACAAGACCACGCGCAAGATGCCATCGCAGGACAAAGTAGACCACGACGTCCAGCTCTCCGTCTATCTCAAAGCGTTCCTCGACCGCTATCCCAAAGAAGCTGCCAATCTCGAAAAGATCACCGTCAGCCTCTACTTCCTGAAACACGGCGTGAAACTCTCCTCGACCCGCACGAAAGAGCAGCTCGACACGATCGAGAATGATTTCCTCGGCGCCATCCGCTCCATCGAAGAAGCGAAGTTCGACCCGATCCTCTCGCCTCTCTGCGACTGGTGCGGCTACCAGAAGATCTGCCCGCTGTGGAAGCACAAGTTCGCCGAGACAAGGAAGCTCGAGACAGAAGACGTCAAGCAGTCTATCGCCGAATACCTCGAGCTCAAGGGCCGAATGAGCGAAGAGAAGCTCCGCCTTGGCAAGCTCCAGGCAATGATCCTCGACTACATGGAACAGGAAGGTGTCGATCGCGTCTTCGACAACCAGGGCATCGTCGGCAAATCGAAGCGCACCACATACAAGTATGACGAGGAGAAGCTCCGCGCCATCCTCGAACCACTCGACAAATGGGAGAGTGTGCTGAAGGTCGATGGCATTGCGCTTCGGAACATCCTTGCCATCCTCCCCTCACCTACTCGGAAAGCCGCCGAGGAAGCCAAGGAGGTCGACAAGGAAAGCGTCTCCCTCTCGGTCAAGAAACGAACGATCGAGGTAGACGACGAGCTCGCCGCCTAAAAAAAGAACTATAGAAAAAACCGGCTAGAGGCCGGTTTTTTCTATTTCAAAATCTCGTCACGCAACACCGCCTTTATGGAACAAATCGACGTATTTCTGATCTACGCCAGTGATATGACCTATCCACCAATCTTCGAGAAAATCCAGTATCTCATATGGAAGCAGTTTTTCCCCATCCTTATATTCCAAGACGAATCCCATGATCTTTTCCCGGTATAGCTCGTGCGTCTTGATGTGTGATTCCTTCTCCGGATACTCCAACTTTTCAAAATATGCTTCCTCTGTAGAAAAATGGTAATCAGCATAGTCAACCAGCTCTCCAAGCACCCTCTTCAAGACTTCTTTGTCAGAATTCTCCATCGCATGGAATAAATCATTGATGATAGAGAACATCTTCTTATGCTGACTATCTATTTCCTCGATGCCGAGATTATATTCCTCTTTCCACGCGATGAGACTCATACGCATTGATGATAGATTACACTACTTCTAGTCTATAACCAAATATCTGATACTGCAATATGCTTTCATTACTCTGTCAATAGCGTACATGACCCATCTGATCCCGCATGATCCCATCCCCTTGACGGGGTTTTCTGTCCCTGCTACTATACCTATACCATAGGTATACGTATTAAACATTGTAACAAGCTAACGGACACATGTATGGGTACGACAGAACAGAAGAACAAGGTAGCAATCGCGCTCCGCAAGGCCAAGACGAGCCTGGAAAAGATCCTCGATCGGATCGAACAGGATGATGCCGAGTGCTTCCCGGCCATGCAGCAGACGCTCGCCGTCATCGGCCTCCTCAAGTCAGCCAACGCCCTCATGCTCGAGAGTCATATCGAACGCGAGATGGACCGCCTGCCTGGCGGCTCCAGCAAACGCGCAACCGAACTCCGTTCGGAGATCCTGCGTGTCGTGAAGACGCTCCAGAACAAATGATCCCTAGTATTAATCGTATCCCCTCTATGAAAAAGGGTATTTTCGCTGTTGTCGGCATCATAGCCATCGCTGCCGCCTGGTACGTTTTCGCAGACAAGCATGCGAGCCAGGAGAACGATCCAGAAAAAAAGATCGTGAAGACAGCTCTCATCTCCCCCATCCCCTTCCAGGAGACCGCTATGTTCTCCGGATTCGTCCGCGGGGAGCGCCAAGCCGACATTGCTGCGAAGACCGGCGGCTACCTCGTCCGCCTCACCAAGGATGAAGGAGACCGCGTCAATCGCGGTGAGACGCTCGCCATTATCGATGGCAGTGAGCTTTCAGCTGCGAGACAGAGCGCGCTCCTCTCGCTCCAGTCCACTGACAAGGCCATCCGCGCCGCCGAAGAATATTATGATCAGAAAGTAGACGAAGCCAAGACCGCCTATGACAACGCGTCGGGCTCGAACGAACGCGACAGCGCCGAAGAAGCACTGAAGAGCGCCAAGCGTCTACGCGATGCCGAGCTCGCCTCGCTCAAATCACAAAAAGCCGGAGTAGAGGGCTCAGTCCTCGTAAGCGAGGCGAGTGCCGGAAACCTCGTCATACGCGCGCCCTGGAGCGGCATCGTGACCATGAAGCATGCCTCGCTCGGATCATTCGTCCAGCCCGGCACTTCGATCTATTCCATCGCGTCCCCGGAATCGATAGAGATCGCCGTAGCACTTCCAGAATCAATCGCCTCCCGCATTATACGAGGTGCTGTCGTCTCCGTCTCGGATAGCCGCGGCGGCCGCGCCGAAGGAACGATAGCCGCTCTCGCGACAGCAGCCAGTGAATCTTCGCAGCGCGCGACAGCCCGCATCCGCTTCACGAACCTCCCGGAAGGCTTCCGTATCGGCCAGCATGTCCGCGTCTCCTTTCCCGTCGGATCACCAAGAGACGCCTTACTCGTACCAGAACAGGCTATCATCGCCCTGTATGATAACTTCTTTATCTACACGGCTGAAGATGGCCGCGCCGTACGCCATACCGTCACGCTCGGCGCCCCAGCAGATGGAGGACGCCGCGAGATCCTCTCAGGCCTCCAGGGCGATGCCTCCATCATCATAGAAGGCGCTCATGCCGTCCGCGATCAGCAGCCTATCGAAGAATCCTATGCAGACTAACCCGCTCGGACCAGCCGGCCGCATCGTCGGAGTCTTCCTCCGCAATCGCGAGCTTTCCGTCCTCACCATCATCGTACTCGCGGCCTGGGGCATCCTCTCATTCGTCCTCATGCCCAAGCAGTACAATCCCGAAATCGTCGCACCGGCCTTCCTTGTGACGACCGATTTTCCTGGCGCCTCCGCCTCAGAGGTTCATGAACTCATCACCCGTCCCATGGAGGACAAGCTCTCCGAGCTGCCGGATGTCGACGAGATATCATCGCAGAGTTTCCCTGGTGGCCGAAGCATGGTCACCGTCAAATTCTATGTCGGATCAGATCGTGAAGCAGCCAAGGTCACGCTCAATCAGAAGCTTCGCGACAACATCGCAGAAAAGCCGAAGGCAGCGAACGAGCCGGTGATCCAGTCCATCGATCCGGACGATGTGCCGATCCTCGACATCGGGCTTTCCTCCCCCGCCCTTTCTGAGAGCTCGCTCCGCAAGCTCGCCTTCGATGCGGCTGACGACCTCAAGCTCGCCACTGGCATCTCCAAAGTCGAGATCAAGGGTGGCCGCACCAATCATCTCGAGGTGACTCTCGACGGCTCGCTCCTCGCAGCCCGCGGTCTCTCAGTGGATGAAGCTATCGCTGCCATCTCTGGAGCAAACGACGTCTATACTTCCGACACGCTCCGTTCCGACAGCCGCCATACGACTGTCAACGTCATCGGCGCCATCACGGATGCCGATGCTCTCAGCGATATCGTCATCCGTCATGAAGGAAGCGATATCGTTCGTTTACGCGATATCGGAACAGTCTCCTATGGCCCTGGCGAGATCACCAACTACGTCCGCAAGACCAGCGCAGATGAAACATCGACCCCAGTCGTCCATATCGCCCTCTCCAAGCTGAAGGGCGCCAATTCGACCGATGTCGCTTCTGGAGCGCTCGCGCGCCTCGAAGCGCTCAAAGGGAATCTCATCCCGTCTGATACAGAAGTCACTCTCTTAAACGATGAGGGCAAGACCGCGAGCGACGAAATTGGCAAGCTCACCTTCGACCTCGCGAAATCCATCGCGATCGTCGGCGTACTCCTGTATTTCTTCCTCGGATTCAAAAATTCCCTCATTGCCTCGATCTCGATCCCGCTCGTGCTCCTCGCCGTCTTCGGGACGGGCCTCCTCTTCGGCCAGACCGTGAACCGCATCACGCTCTTCGCGCTCATCCTCTCGCTTGGTCTCCTGGTCGATGACGCGATCGTGGTCGTCGAGAACATCGCCCGATACTTCCGCCTCTATCCGGACGAAAAGCGTCTCACGCTCGTTATCCGGGCCGTAGACGAAGTCGGCGGTGCACTCGCCCTCTCAACCTTCACCATGGCGCTCGCCTTTGTCCCGATGGCCTTCGTCGGCGGTATGATGGGTCCATATATGGGGCCGATTCCGTTCTTCGTCCCAGTGGCGCTCTTCGCGTCACTCATCTTCGCTGTGACCATCAATCCTTTCCTCGCCTATATCTTCGCCAAGGGCAGTCTCGGAAAAAAAGATGAGCATGCATACGAATTAGGCTTCTTCTACCGTCTCATCAAGCGGATAGAAGCCCGCTATGCCACATTCCTCTCCTCGCTCATCGCGGGAGAGCAGAGGCGCCGCCGCTTCCTCATCGGTACCTTCGCTATACTTGTCCTCTCGCTCATCCTGGTCGTAACGCCACTCGTTCCCTTCCGCATGCTACCAAAGGCTGACAAGGACCAGTTCTATGCCTATCTCGACCTGCCAGATGGTGCCTCCATCGAACGGACCGATGCCATCGCAAAAGCCCTCGAACACGAAATGCTCGCTGAGGATGGCATCGAAAGCGTCGAAAGCTTCGTGGGAGAATCGCAGGTCATCGACTTCAACGGCCTCTTCAAAGGAAGCTCCAGTCGTGTCCTTGAAAGCCAAGCGACTATCAAAGCACACCTCATACGTCATACGGAACGCGACCTGACCTCCGAGGAGATTGCTACATCACTTCGGCATCATCTCGACGCCTTTATTGCTGAGCATCCGGATGCGACGATCCGCCTCGTCGAAGACCCGCCCGGACCACCTGTCCTCGCGACTTTTCTCCTCAAGGTAAAAAGCAGCGACGACACTCTGCGTGAACAGATTGTCCGCGACCTCGAGCCTTTGGTCCGCGCGACCCGCGGCATCGTCGACATCGATACCTCGCTCCCCGAGCGCGGCATGCAGCTCGGCTATCGAATCGACCAGGAAAAAGCCGGACTCCTCGGCATCGCGCCGCGAGAGATCGTCTCAGCACTCCATACCGCCCTCTCGGGATCATCGGTCGGTCTCTACCATGCCTCCCTACGTCCAGATCTCCGCAAGCCGGAGCAAGAGCATATCATTGTCCGCTTCTCCAAAGAAAGCCGCGACGATGAACGCGACCTCTCACTCATCACGCTCGCTGGAACACAGGGCATCCGTATCCCGCTCACCGAGGTCCTCATCCCAACAGACGAGACCATTGATACGCCCATCGCTTCCGATGAACGGCAGCGGACCAGTTACCTCTCTGGTGAGATGGAAGGACGGAGTGTCATCTACGCCGTCATTGACCTCTTTCCCGCGCTTCTCGACTACCGCCTCCCGGACGGGACCGGCGAGCGCACCTCCTGGTCACTCCTTGGTACCTCCTACGAGGATCCTGTGACACACGCTACCGCCTCCATCGAGATCGGCGGCGAGTGGGATCTGACGCTCGAAGTCTTCCGCGACCTCGGGATCGCCATGGGCCTCGCGATCTTCCTCATCTACTTCGTCCTCTCCGCCAAGACGGAATCGCTCTTCATTCCACTCCTCATCATGGTCAGCATCCCGCTCTCCTTGATCGGTGTCCTTCCAGGCTTCGCCATCCTCCAGGCGGTCAAAGGCACGTACTTCAACGCGACCTCCATGATCGGCGTCATCGCTCTGGCCGGTCTCGCGGTCAAGAACGCTGTCATCTACCTCGAATACCTTGAGCCGCTCAAGAAAGCCGGCAAACCGATCGAAGAAGCGCTCGTCGAAGCGGGCCGCATCCGTCTCCTCCCTATCGTCCTCACATCCCTCGCTGCCATCCTCGGCTCGCTCACCATCGTTAGCGACCCGGTCTGGGAAGGCCTGGGTTGGTCGATCATCTTCGGCCTCACTGCCTCGACCGTGCTGACTCTCGTCGTCTTCCCGCTCGTCTACTACGTCTTCGAAAAGGATTCATGGTACCATACAGAAAGAGAACATCACTAAACTTTAAGAGAATTACTAACAAAAACCCTATGCTCTATCGCATGGATACCTCGAGCTGGTCAGTCGAACGCGCCATGTTCGCCTTCGGCGGATCACTCGCTCTCACCTTCGCGCTCCTCGCTCTCTTCGTCCATCCTAGCTTCGCCTGGGGATCAGCATTCGTCGGCGCGATGTGCGTCAATTTTGCCATCACAGGCTGGTGTCCTGGTGCTATCATCGCCGCCAAACTCATGGGCAAATGACAAAAAAGCTCCCGATACGGTGGCTTTTTCTTTCTCTGAGCAGATGTTTGGCAGCTCCCCAGACCAGTGCTACACTGTAGTTGAAAGCCTTCAGAATGGAGAGTGAAGGGCCTCCCTCGAGAATCTCTTCCGTTGCGAAGACTCAGTATTGCGAGCGAAAAACATAAAGGATGAGGATGGCTATATGAAAATATAACCAGACGAATCGTGAATGTTTTGCAGCCGCAATACTGAGTCTGCAGCAGGATATGGATTCTAGAGGGAGGCCCCGAATTGAGACCCACCTGGATTATCAGGGAAAAATGTAATTTTTTCCGTTACTCATTTTCATGGGACTCAGCCGCCCTCCTGCATTGAAGGCTTTTACCTTAGCTGACACAAAGATTATGGAACAGAAACAATTCGAACTTGATTTGAACCCAAGGCAAAATATTCAGGAAACACCAAAAGAGGCATTAGCAGAAGGTCAGCCAGCGCTCGAGAATCGCGGATATAACGAACTTGAGATACTCTATCGAAAGAAAATCGGTGTCAGTCATCGCGGCCTCAACCGCGGCGAACTCATCAGCAGTATCCAGGATCCAGAGACGGAGAAAGCTCGGCTCAAGGAAATCGACGACGAAGATGATCACGCTGAGCGTTCTTCCAGTCGCGCCGGCAGATAGTCCAACCGAATACAACAAAACCGGCTCATGGCCGGTTTTTTAATGCTTAAAAGAAAAGGCCTGTCGACAACGCGTGTCAACAAGCCTTCGTTTCGGACGGAAAACCCTAGGAGCCCATCACCGGTACCGGACGCTGAAGCGGCCGATCTTCGCTCAAGCGAATCATTCCCTTCGCTACCCGATACAGTTCCCAGCACCAGACAACGAAGAGGATGACGAACCCGATGAGGACGACTGATGTGATGAATCCAACCACATACCACAGCAGCGACCACCAGAAGGTCCGAATCTGCCAGCTGAAATGGCTGGCCAGGACAGGATCATCTTGGACATCATCCCTCTTTACGTAATTGAAGATGACCCCAAGGATGGCGGTCAGCCCCACAAAAAGACTGGCTGCTTGCAGGAAGTAAACCACCCACGTCCACTGCTTATTCGTGAACATTTTCAATCTCCCATTCATGGTTGAAAAGAGCTTCTTCAGCATCAATGCTGAAGAAATATTATAGCGCACTTTCATTATTTTGTCAACAATAATAAAGAAATAGTTTTTCCATTCCTCTTGATAAGAATCCTGATTTTTGATACACTGTTTCCACGAGTCGCTTGATGGCTTTTTTTATTGGTCTAAA
Source organism: Candidatus Moraniibacteriota bacterium (assembly GCA_963743885.1). GTDB lineage: Bacteria > Patescibacteriota > Minisyncoccia > Moranbacterales > UBA1568 > UBA1568. The sequence goes on from CAVURJ010000002.1 coordinate 471,482, forward strand.
GCGGATTTTGGGGAGTAGCCAAGCGGTAAGGCAGTGGGTTCTGGTCCCACCATGCGAAGGTTCGATCCCTTCCTCCCCAGCATATATAAAGCAACAAAACCGTCTGAAAAGGCGGTTTTTTCATTCCTCAAATCCCCCCTTTCTATCATTGACAAAATAGCTTTTTTGCGCTATACTATACAGTTCGTACTTGATTCCGGCTACGCCGAGCAAATACGGATATAGTAGTTTCACAATTCCGCAACACCACCCTAAAGAAGGGGCTTTTCCTCCTTCTCTTCACGAAAGGAATCACCATGACGCAGCAACTTGGTTGGAAGTTCGTCACGCATCATTGGACTCATTTCGACGAGTACGTCGCAATGGCACTGCTCCGGATGTACGGACCGACCGCCGGCCTCAAGGGCATCATCGCGGCCACAGTCAACTTCGTCGATGCCGGCAGCGATGCTCCCAGCTATCTCGTTGGGCGCGATTGGGAACAAGAACACATCGTTCCGTTCGGCGTCTGGAAAGACTGGGGCCCGTTCGACGAGCATCGTGGGGAAAACCAGATCCGACAGCACCAAGAATCAGCTGCGAGTCTGGTGCTCGGATTCCTCAAGAAGCGCATCCCGGATTTCAACGATCCACGAGCAGACGCGATTTCCGCGTATGCGACCCAGATCGACCTCATGGGCGGCGCGACGAAGCAGTCGCTTCCGAATATCGTCAAGAACATGAACTGGCTCGGCGGTCAGGAACAGACTCTTCAATGGGTACTGGAAGGCATCAATGTCTATCTGAAGCATGGCGACCCATCACAGACGGATTTCAACCTCGAAACGATAGGTGCACTCATGTCGCAGAAAGACGGTGCCACGACCAAGTGGCTCCTCCAAGGGCATGAGGCCATCGTGTGGGAGCAAAACACCTTTCAGGCAGCGATCGAGTCAGTCAAGAACGAGAAACAGCGCCTTCGTCTGGAGCACGTCGGCCGGAAAAACGACTCGACCGTCAAAATTGCCGCCTTCGAAAGCGACAATCCCATGATGGCGCGGGCGATGTTGGTCTTCCTTAAGGCTGATGTAGCCATCGTCAAGAAACCGAATGGCCATGTTGCCATACTCAGCAGCGGCAAATCGCGTATCGACCTTACTGGTCTTGCGCGGATGTTGAACCGGGCTGAGCTTGAGCTCCGCAAGGACCAACGGGTAGCCGAAATGAAATTCGGCGAACTGAGTCCTGACGGGGCTGTTCCGGGCAGTGTCTGGTCATTCCAACGCAGCGCAAAGAATCAGAGTCTGCTCAATGGTGCGCCATCGGCTCCATCGGTGCATCCGACACAGATCGGATTCAAGCGGATCTTCGAGATAGCCACCCTGGCTCTCGACGAAAAGCGCTTCGCAACACAAGAAGCCGACGGATACGCCTGCAATAGCTGTGATTCACGCAATAAGCAGGCATGCCCATTCTTCAGCTACGGGCTACCGCGCTGCCAAGACATCCGTGTTGCCAAACGGAATACCAAACAGGGTCACCAGCACCCGTCCGGTAATCGCATCATCGACCCGTGCATGGCAAAGCTCAAAGAGCTCCAAGCGGCCGCGTAAGTCATTCTGAGATACATCATGTGTCTCAGCCGCGTATCTCTCTCGTATGAGGGGTACGCGGATTTTTTTTGCAAAGAAAAAAGCGCCATCGACAGAATACTATTCTATCGACGGCGCCTATTATACGGAGACTTTTCATGAAGCCGAGAGCTCGAGATTGCACTGAAGCCCGTCCATCGGCGGACTGTTATGCTTCTCGAGCAGCTCGATTGCCCCTTCGATCTCATGGATAAGGATGCATTGCTCCTCAGCCCAGAAAAGATAGTGGTCGCGCGTCTCGGCGATCTTGCGGCGACGTTTCTCAAGGCTGCAGGCCCAGAGCGTGATCAAGTTGTGTAGCCGATCAGCCAGCTTGATGAGAAAGAATCCCCGCGGCGCGAAACGGAAACGCCTGTGATAGATGGCGACGCATTCCTCGTCGGTCTTTCCTGGAAACTTGTGCTTCGTCAGAAAATCGACAAGCAGCGCTACTTCGTCCCCAAACTCGGCCCTGACCCGTTGAACGGTCCATTCCGGACAATCCTCGACGAGATCATGAAGCAAAGCCGCGATGATGAGATTGTGATTCTTCACCCGCAGATGGACGATGAGAATGAGCGCGACGGCACGAAGATGCTCAAAATATCGCTGCCCTCCCTCGCGCTTGACCTCACGGAACGCGTCCTTGGCAACATTATATGCCCTCTCAATGGCCAGATAGCGCGGATCAAGTACCGGAAAAAAGAGAACGATGCGAGCGAAGAATGTCTCACGGTTTTCGCTACCGGACTGCAGAAGAGCGATAAGGCGAGTGAGTATCACGATGTACCTCCCTTTCAGATAGGATTCAACAAGTTGGTAAGAAACTGAATATTCGAATATATGATAAAACCGACCCTGAGTCAAGGGTCGGTTTTTGGTCCGAAAAAGCCGTTCCTACGCCTTGAGATAGCGATGGATGGCGATATAGCTCGAGAGAACGCCGAGGCCCATGCCGAGGAGTGCCACGGACGGCAAGACGATCCAGAAGTATCCGAGGTAGAGGCCCATGAAGTTGCCCTGCGGGACCGCCCCTTCGGTCATCGGCGAGATATAGTACGCAACAACGAAGAGGAGGAGGATCGTGGCGAGCGCCGCCGCGAGGCCGTAGAGGATGCCTTCAAAAACAAACGGCATGCGCACATACGTGTTGGACGCACCGACCAGGCGCATGATCTCGAATTCCTGGCGATGCGAGTAAATCGTGATGCGGATTGTATTGAAGGTGATGAGGATAGCGATGAAGATGAACGCTGCTCCGAGAATCATGCCCGCCTTCTCCGTCGCAGCGCCGATACGCTCGAGCCGGTCAAAGATGCGCTTGTTCTTCTGATAGTTGATACGGCTCACGTCGCTCTGAAAATTCGAATTCTCGATACGGTTCACGATGACCTCATAATCCTCTGGACGCACCGATTTGATGACGACCGAGGCGAGCAGTGGGTTCTCCCCTATCTCGTCGATCGCCTGCGCGATAAGCGGATCATTGCCACTCTCAGCGAGGAAATCCTGAAGCGCCTGGTCGCGCGAGACATACGTCACAGAAGATATCTCCCTGGTATACTTGGTAAGTTCATCGCGGACGGCGAGGATACGCTCCTCCGGCACATCCGGATTGAAGGAGACGCTCACACTCACCTTGTCGCGCATGCCTTCGAGCACAAAATGCGTCGTCGCCCCGAGGAGCGCCGAAAGTGTGACGATGAAGAGCGAGAGCGAAAGGATAGAGACCGTCGCGAAGGAGAGCCAGCCGTTGCGGCGGAAGTTCTGCCATCCCTCCCTGAAGGTCCTCCAGAGCTTGAGTGTTTTCATAGGCATGTATCTAGTATCTTGTATTTTGTATCTAGTATTTTGTATCTGGTATCCACTCCCCTCTCTTGCCTCCTTCGTCTTACCTCTCATCTCTTCCTATCAGCTGATGATATATTTCCCCTTGCGATCATCATGTGTGATGCGGCCCTGCTCGAGTGCAATGACACGCTTGCCGATCTTGTCGACGATACCCTTGTTATGGGTCGCAAGGATCACGGTTGTACCAAAGGAATTGATCTCGAGCAGAAGCTTGATGATATCAGCGGTCGAGACGGGATCGAGGTTGCCGGTCGGTTCATCAGCGATGATTACCTTGGGACGATGGATGAGAGCACGCGCCAAAGAGACACGCTGCTGCTCGCCACCAGAAAGCTGCTTCGGGAACTGATGCATCTTGCTGCCGAGACCGACGATCTCGAGGATCTCCGGCACTTCAGCCTGAATCTCTTCAGTGCTCTTGCCATCCACCTCGAGCGCATACGCGACATTCTCAAAAGCGGTCTTCTGCGGCAGCAGCTTGAAATCCTGAAAGACGGTTCCAATCTGACGCCGAAAAAACGGCAAGTGCTTGCGGTTGATCGCGCCGATCGGCCGGCCATTGAAGTACACCTCGCCGGAGCTCGGAATCTCTTCCGCATAGATAAGCTTGAGCAGCGTCGATTTGCCCACCCCACTATGACCGACGAGCGAGATGAACTCACCCGGGAAGATGGAAAAATCGATATCCTCGAGCACTTTAATATCTCCAGGGAAGACCTTGGAGACATTTTCGAAACGGATGATGGGGGTATTCTCTGGCATAAAACAGCTTTTTTCTTTTGTCTTTTAAAAATGTGCGCTTGCGATTCTTACCACGAGTAACGAGTAATCAGTAATGAGCGACTTGGATTCCCTCTTTATTCCTAGTTACTAGTTACGAATTACCAATTACGCATTTTATACATTATTATTTTTACTGAAAAATCGGAGTTCACTTTCGATGAACATGTCGAGGTCGCCATCGAGCACTCCTTGCGCATTGCTCGTTTCGGCAGCGGTCCGGTGATCCTTGACCATCGTATACGGGTGGAGCACGTAAGAGCGGATCTGATTGCCCCACTCGGCGCTTTTGACCTCGCCGCGGAGCTTGCGCTTCTCCTCTTCCTGCTCTTCTATCATTTTTTGCACCAGCTTGCTACGGAGCATCTTCATGGCCTCCTCGCGATTCTGGAGCTGCGAACGTTCACTCTGGCAGGCAGCGACGAGATTGGTCGGGATATGTGTGATACGCACGGCACTCTCAGTCTTGTTCACATTCTGGCCGCCGGCACCCTGCGAGCGATACGTATCGATACGTAAGTCTTCCGTCTTGATCTCGACGGTCTTATCGTCATCAATGACCGGCATGACCTCTACCGCCGCAAACGACGTCTGGCGGAGACTGTTCGCATTAAAAGGTGATAGCCGCACCAGCCGATGGATACCGGCCTCGCCGTGCAGGTAGCCGTAGGCATACGCACCGGAAAGCTCGATCGTTGCGCTCTTGATCCCAGCCTCGCCGCCACGCGACTCATCGAGCACGACGCTCTTCCAGCCGCGACGTTCAGCATAACGGATATACATGCGATAGAGCATCTCGGCCCAGTCCTGAGCATCGGCGCCGCCGGCGCCGCTCCGAATAGTGAGGAGCGCGCTCGCATGGTCATACTCCCCGCCCAGGAGGGCGCGGAATTCCCAATCATCGATCGCTTTCTCGGCCTCGGCATATTCGCGCCCGATATCGGCGAGTGTCGCCTCATCGAGATCATCCATAGCCGCGAATCCTTCGATATCAGACAAAGATCGATCCAGCCGACCAAAAGAGGCGCGATCAGACTCTATCGACTCGAGTTCCTGCATGATGCGGCCCGCCCGCTTGGGATCATCCCAAAATCCGGACTTGCCGCTCTCAGCGCGGAGTTCCTCCGCACGGGCAGTCTTCCCTGGCCAGTCAAAGATAGTCCTGCAGGTGCAGGAGTTTTTGTCGAAGAACGGCTATCTTGTCTTGCATAGCATCCATACGCATTTCAGTATACCATATCTTCCGCTAGGACAAAACAAAAACAGGCTATAAAGCCTGTTTTTTTCTGGAGCCACCTCGCGGGATCGAACCGCGGACCTACACGTTACGAGTGTGTCGCTCTGCCAACTGAGCTAAGGTGGCTTTTAAATTACCTCACGTAAGAGTACCACGTAACCGCGCCCGATTACTAGGTCTCCGATTCAATCTCCCTCTACCCTTATTCAAAGCAGCAAAAGTCGGAGTGAACGCATCGCAATTCGGACATATCAGACGCAAATTGCTTTCTTTGTTATTGGACCAATCACCATCGATATGATCCGCTACCAACGGCACAAGATTTGTCGATGGATTGACCTCCGCCCATCCACAGAGACAGCATTTATTGCCAAACTTCCGACGTAAATAACGTTTTATATGTTTGGAAACTACTCCTATGTTTCTCAAGCCCGTTATCGTACCCGATTTCCAACGCTCAATGAAAATACCATATTGGTATTCCTGTTGGCATGCATTGCTGCAATATTTATACCGAGCCCGCGCAACTTCCTTGCCGCAAACCGGACATTCAGGAAGAGCTTTTTTATGTCTTGGCATAACCCTATACTACCAAATTGTCAACCAAAGCGCAACTTGACGATGGTAAGCATCTATTATCAAGCGAGATAAGCGAAACGGAATTATACTTTCGTTTTTAGAACGTGAACACCCCAACAGGGCGCTTGACAAAAATATAAAAAAGGAGTATAATTTAAAATCGAGTACCTTAAGTCGGGGCAGCCGCCCCTAGCCGCTTTTCCCCCCAACCTATACCCCCTCGAGTCATCTATGGGGTTAAAAAGGAGACGAAAATGTCGGCTACTACTATCGTCGTACTGCCCCCTGGCGAACAAGAAGAACTGCGTACCGCTTTCAGGTTTGCACGTGGAAAGAATAAGTTCGGAAAGTGGCAAGGATGCAAACCGGGAACCGAAGAAAAGGACGAATATGACGACACTGCCGTATACGTCCTCGCCATCAACGAGAGAAAGGAGATCATCTTCGGAGTCCGGGTCATCACCAAGACCCAAGAATTGCCGCTTCCAATCGAACGGTATGTTCCAGGAATCAATCCTCCCGTCGACAGCGTCGAATTCTCTCGCGCACTACGGGTCAGGTTCTCACCGACGATGGATGCCACACGCATCTACCGACTGCTCTTCAAGATGTACCATACCGCGCCGGAAACGTACGCGAGTATCCACAAAGAATTCAAGGCGAGCCTTCTCCTCCAGTTCGGCCAATTCATGAGGGTACTTCCGGCCAGGCCGTTCCGCAAAGGCAAGGATGTCTTCGTCCCAGTAGAGTTCCTAGTCGAAGAGGCGCGACAGGCGCTGTTCTCTGCTAGCAACGAGGAACATCAGATCAGTAGGGCGGCCTGAACTGCCGACTATGCGGTGCAACACAAGAAAAGCGGACCCTCCACGTGAGGCATCCGCTTTTTTCTTTTTTACCAAAAATCGGCGATAGAAGTCTACTTCATCAGCTCCTCCTCGATAGCTATCTTGAGGTCTTGGGCGCTCATGACACCGCCGAAGAACCGACCGTTCACGAAGATACCAGGAGTGCCACCCACGGCATATTTCTCGGCCTCGGCCATATCGGCATCGATCTGACCCTGATAGCGCTTCTCATCAAGACACTTCGAGAAAGCGCGGCCGTCAAGACGCAGGTACCAGGCATAATCCTTGAAACGCTGCGTATCAGTCCGCTTGCTCCACTCATCCTGCTTTCGGAAGAGGTGATCGGCATACGTCTGGAATTTCCCCTGCTCGTGCGCGCATGAAGCGGCGAGCGCAGCTGGCTCGGCCTGACGATGGATCGAGGTGAGCGGAAGATGCTTGTAGATGAAGAGTACGCGACCCTCATACTCCTTGAGCACCCTGGAAAGCTCCGGCTGGAATGTCTTGCAGTACGGGCACTGAAAATCGGAAAATTCGACCACGCGCACCTTCGCGTCCTTCGGTCCGATCGTGATGGAGTCATCACGCGCCTCCGGCAGCTCGAGGTACTTACCGACCGGCAAGCCGATCGCGCTCATATCGAAGAAATATCGACCGTTCACCGGACGGAAGAGACTGCCCGCCTGCGTAAAGAAATCAGTCCGCTCAATATCATCGGAAAAAACGAACGCTGGCAGCGCGGCGATATCAAAACGCTCGATGAGTGCCTTCCCCTCCGCTGATCCGGCCGCCACCTCGGTCGCCTCAATAGTCGGAGCGACGCGACGCAGCCACACGAGCGCTTCGGAATAGTCGCATTCGACGCACTCACGATCAGTGACGACTTCGACCGAGACCTTCGGATCAGCATACGCAACCCAAGTCTTACCCTCAGCCTCGAGCAGATTGTGCGTGCGAATCGCACGACCAGAAAACCCCTTACCCGTAGCGAGCTGGACGAAATCAACGAAGAGACTGCCAATGAAGAGTCCGGCAAGCACGATGCCAAGCGCGACGAGATTCTGCACCTTTCGCTTATCACTGTCCGCCTTCCCGATGATGATCTGTTCCATGTCCGACATATCGCCTACCATTAATCATTTATCCGTATCACTTCGAACACGATGCGCCCGCCGCCTGATCCGCGACCGGCATCGATCCGCCCTTCCGGATCATCTCCTTCTGGAGCGCATCGATATCGATGAGCGCCGCTGCTGGCTTGAGCCGATAATCCTCATACCCGATCGTGAAGGTATCCGATGCCACGACCTTGAGCCCCGCCCCGAGGACAATTGCTAGGACGAGCAAGACAACACCATCACGCATAGTGTATTCCCGCTTCGTGAGACCAGCTGAAGCGTCCTTGAGACGCTTCCAGACAGCCACGGCCCGAAAGAGCCATTCTGTGGCGCATGCCCTCACCTTTCCCTTCATGATTTCGAGATCCATAGGCAGTTTCGTATATCCGGATACCATATCACACCTTCCGGCCTGGCGGCAAGGGATAAGAAAAAGAGCCCCAGAAAGGGCTCCACAGATACTCACAGTTTCTCCAGATCATCGAGGACATCGTCTAGGTCATCGATACTCCTCGACCCCAGGCCGTCGGCCTTGCACGATGGGTCATCGAGCGCGGTACGCACATCCTCCGCAACGGAAATAGGTTTCACACCGCGCATGATATTGTCATTGACCGCGATATTGGGTCCGTCCTCGCAACAGCCGAAGCACTTCCGCACCGACAAGACAACAGCCTCTTCTGGAGCGAAGCTGCCCTTGAGAACACGAAAAACATCCTCGCCTCCGCGAGCAGAGCACTTCTTGCCGAGACAAACTTTGATGGTCGCTCGTCTAGCAACCTGGTGCGGATCATGCAGATGAGCCCGTAACGCCGAAATATCATGCCACATAAAAAATACCTTACTACAATACGAGGACACCAACTTTTGACACGACCACTATTTCGTGGTATCACAAAATATGCTTTTTAACAACATCCATCAGGCAAAGAAAAGGAGGGTTGCACCAATGACGAAAGAATCCTGGCTGTATCGCATGATAGGCGATATATTGCGGCATTTCAATCTGATTACACTCAGCTATGAGGAGGCTATCCTTCGCCTGCTCAGACCGCCATCTGACAATGGTCCATTTTGGCGGGAAGAAGAAGTGATCGTGGATCAGACGCAACGACTTCTCAGAATCGAAAGGAAAGATATCCTGGTCATACTCAATCGCCTCGCACTGGAAGGAATGATTGAATCAAAAACACAGATTCACAACGAAGGAGACTACCGCAGCCGTCTCTATGCTGTCCCGCACAAACACCATCGCTACAACCATACCAGAAACAGGACTTGATACTATCGTCCAAAGAGGAGCATGATCACATCTCCTCTTTTTTCATGCGTCTACCTGATCCCGCTAATCTTTCGCTTGTCCAACAGGAACTTCTGGAACCGAATCCGCCGCTACGGATACTGTTTCATCGGTTTGGCGGATATTGATCAGCGCAAGACAAAAGAGAATCGCCGTAGAAACGAACGGGATACCCAAACATATAGGTAACGCATCATATACTACCGGAACTGTGATAAGATACAGGCCAGCCTTATAGGCCGTGCCATAGCTCCAATTAGTCTTGCATAATCGCGACACAGCCCAGATGACAAGCGCTCCGAGGAGGAGGTAGACGAGATACGACACGAGGAGTCCGCCGAAGACTATAATCGGGACGAGGAAAAGGAGTGCGACGCTAAATCCCTTAATCAGCTTCTCAACCTTGGCCACAAACTTCGCATACTCGTCCTTCACGAGCGTGAACTGCCCGTCCTCGAGGAATTGGCCGATCTCCTGGATCTGCACCTTGCCCTTCTCTTCTTCGATGGCGCCGATCGTATCCTCACCGAGGATGATAAGCGTATCGTACTCATCGAAATCAGACACTTCGATCGGCTTCTCGGTGTTGATGACAATCAGATTAGCTGGCAGGGGTTCATCACCTTCGTCCTCGGCAGCACCGCGCGGCATCGGGATGGCGAACGGGCTTTCGGCATTCATCGAAAGCTTGCCGCCCTCCACCTTGAGCTCGAGCCAGTCGGGATAGAGATCGAGCACCTGCTGTCTGATCGAGTTGACTTCTTCAGACGAATGGAAGACGAAGGAATAGATGCCGCTAATAGCTGGAAAAGAGACGGCGAGCGAAGCGACGAAGACGACCAGCGCGAAATAACCGAGTGCCAAAGAAGACTTCCGTTCCTTCATGGAACGATAGAACGCCGGATCGTACACGCTCGCCTTGAACGATTGCCAGAGCCACATAAGCAAAAAACTAAGGATATTACTCCTTCTAGTATAGCACTTATTCTGCCTGTGCGGCGTCTCACTCGCCGAAGAGCGTCTCATGCAGCCGGTCGCGGCCAGAGCCGGTCTTGGCCGAGAAACGGATGACCGGTGATGGAGCGAACTCCTCTTCTAGCTTGGCAATGTTCTTGGCAGTATCGGATTGCCTCCCCTTGTCAGCTTTGTTAGCAAGTATGAGCACGTTCCGGCCATACTCACGGAGGAGCGCATAGGTCTCGCGATCGGAATCCTTGGCACCGACCTCGGCATCGACGACAAGCACCGCCCACTTGAGGTCAATCGCCATATTGGCCGCATACCACGAGAGGTAGCCCGCAATCTTCTTCCGGAGCTTCTCAGGCAGCTTGGCATACCCGTAGCCAGGCAGATCAGCGATATACCAACTGTCATTGATGAGGAAATAGTTGATCTCGGTCGTGCGGCCAGGACGCGAATTGGAATGTGCCAAATCACGTTGCCCCACAAGCGTATTGATAATGCTCGATTTTCCAGCATTGGAACGGCCGAAAAAAGCGACCGTCGGACGCGACGGCTGCGGCATCCCCTCGGAGCCGATGACACCTTTTATGAATTGTGCAGAAGTGATTTTCATGTAGGACAGTATATGGTATCTGGTATCTAGTATTTAGTATACCGTATCTCGTATAAAGAGAAAGAAAAAAGGCGTCGCGATAACTTCATCGTCGACGCCTACACGCTCCACTTTACCGTCAAGAAACTACGTCCGATAGGCGGTTTGGGCGATGCCACATCCGTCTCCCGGCTTGACCCGAAGCTTCGGTACTCTGCGTCAGGATCTTCTCAACAGAGATTCTCGATTCGGCGTTCACCTGCCGGCTCACCTTAGCTTTCGGTCTGGGTCGAGTAGCATAACGCTACGAACTCTGCCCTTTCAGCGCACAAGAGAGTTCCCTCGTGCCACTCCAGGAATCATGTACGATCCCCTCTACTTTTCAAGCTTCAGCGCGTGCGGGAAGAGTCTACCAGCCAAAGGCCGCCATGTCAATGACTCATTGACCCTTGTTACAAACAGGCAACATCTTTCGGCTCTAATGAAGCAAATACATGTGATGCAAAGGTATTGAAACATTACGAAACATTGACTTTTTTATATTTTAGGTGTATAATATGCATGAGTACATTTCACAACCAGCCAGAAAGGAAGCGCCATGGGCAACGAAACTTCTGATTCTTTCATACCGCCACGCATCCTAGCAAGACGCGAAGGAGATGCGAAAAAAGGGTCCGTGTTAATCGATGCTAACGGCGTACGGGCGGAAATCGCATCGCCATCCGGACCGGATGGTATACAGATCGTCTCTCTGAACGCCGCCGCCCCATTCCTTCTTTCTGAGGCCATACCAAAAACGAAACGGCTGGTCTAATCCCCACCCTATACAAAAAGGAGTCGCAACGCGCCTCCTTTTCTCTTTCTCTTGTTTGTTACCAAACGAATGAGAGAAAGATCATGTCAGGTATAGGACTCGCCCCGCGGCACATACCCGTTATTACCGGCTTGTTTGACTTTTCTCCTTCTCGGATATACTCTGTCATGAAGTTCTTTTCCAATCAAACCAAGCGAAAAGGAGAAATTCCTTATGCAATCGCTCAAGGTACATCTGCCGCGCGCAGTCCGATATTTCAAGCGTTACGGATACACACTTTCGAAAACGGATGATTATCTCAGTGCCGGAAGCGAAGTGCGTCTCGGCAAGCCAGTTCCACTCTTTTATGATCATTGTAATCAGCAGGCCGCCCCTTTCATAAAGGATGGGCTAGAATTCTATGTCCTCGTAGAAGAGGTCTATGTAGACGGCCTTTTCGAAAAACTGGACCGGTTGCCGAAATTCGAACTCGTCAAAGGATAGAAAAAGAGATGAGGATCACGAATTATCAGATCTGCTTCGAAGTCTATCATGGCACTGGCGGATGCTCATTCGCAGTAGTCGACAAAACACTCGCCAAGTGCCAGAAAGCCCTCCTCTGAGCAACCGCTCGAAACTAAAAGGAACTCTCCGGAGTTCCTTTTTTCTTTTTTCAGTAAAATCTGGTGTTTTGGAAATGTAACATAATCTGACGGCCGTCGGATTATGTTACTTTTTAGTTTTGTGGAGTTTCTGTGTTTTTGTAGATTTTTTGGAGCTAAAGAAATGTTTTTTAAGCTTCTGCTCATTATCAATCCAATCGACCGACATGATACGCACGAAAGAATCCGCTCGATAGAGCGACACGAGCTCTGCGAGCTGCTTCTCGCACGGATGCGGCGAGACGAAGACGCTTTGCTGGATCCTATAGAATTTCAACTCCCAAAGGTGCTCACGAAGAATAGTACGGAACTCGCGACTTTTCTCTGGGATATCAAACATCACGACGCGCCATTTACCATCCCATTGCCGCTTGTTCTTGAACTTGATTGAGTTACCAAAGAGGAACTGGATACGCGCCTGGCGCTTTCCTTCCTCCGTCAAAACGAGCTTGAATGACCCATCCGGCTGCACGACCTCCCTCACGAGCTTTTCATTACAAAGCCGCCTCACGGATCGTTTGATGCTCCGCTTATCGACCTCCTTCCACTCCCGTATCAATATCCCGAGCTTCCGATAGTACCGGATGGATGAAGTCTCCATACCGAGAGCAATTCCTCCCACAAGGAGGATGAGCAATTTCTGCTGCACTGGTCCAACCCTGAACATATGATTTTACTTTACGTTTTTTTTCATTTTCCCACCTTTTCAAATTGTAACACGAAATGACGGCCGTCATTTCAGGTAACAATTCAAAAACAGATACTAAATCATGAAAAGGTGACGCGAGCCGACGGCCGTCATTTGGGGTAACAATTGGTTTGGGGAAGATTTGGGGAGGTTTTGGGGAGATAGGAGGGAATCGGATGCCACGATTGGGTTGGGTACGTAATCAATTACGTAATTATCTTTCTTTCCTCTCTAAAAAAGTGTTTACCACCGTCGTCCATGGACGACGTGGCTTGCCTGCCCGCCCCTGGAGAGACCACTTTTCTTCTCCTAAAGATTTCTTTCCAGTCGCTGGCTAATAATTTTCCCTATCTCCTTAAAAAGTTTTTTTCTCTTCTCTTGCGTATCTTCGTCTCTTTCATTTGAAAGATTTTCATAATAATGATCAACAACATTATCAGAAACTATATGAAGATAAGAAAATCTTTTCTTTGTCTCATTACAAGCCTTCGCCATGTGGCCAATTTCTGGATCAATAAAAACTCCATGCTTTTGAAAAAACTCAACAGCATCTTTTGTCTCATCAATTACTGATCCACACGTAACATGGCTTCCAAACAAAACATCCTGACGATCAGAAATTTCATTTTCAAAAATATTGCTCCACGTAATAGAATCTCCATGTACATAGCTCTCTGAACCACTCGCTATCCATTCGTTCGGAACAATACCAGATTTAAGACTCCCAAGCTTTCCTATATATACAAATGTTGTGAATAAATGAAACCGAGCTAAAAATTTTATCATAAAATAAGCAGCGTCTCCCCAGATACTAAATTGACACCCAAGCAAAAGCACTCTGCAAGCACCAATATTTCCAATTTTCCATCTAAAATCTCCATCTCCATCAAACTCCACACCTTCAAACAACCCAATACGATCAATATTCCCAAAAAGAATAACATCTGCCGTCGGAATACTCTCCAAGTTGGTATCTTTAAACGCCTGAAAAATCCTCTCATCATCAGCATGGATATAGGACACTTCTTTCTTCTTGTTCAGATTGCAAAAATAAGTAGCAACAAGATTGGCATAATGACGTATATAATCATATCCAGGGAAACAACAGAGATAAAGCGTATCTCCATCTAAGAAAACCGTTGGCCTTTCAAAATTAAATAACTTATCATTCTTCTCATCGGTCGAGACATGCGCACTCCGATCATGACTACCTATAACGCGCACTTTCGAAAATTCATCCTGTTTCGACCGAATAAGATGATGCATCTTCATTTCTATATACCGATGAAGAGCATCCCCCATAGAATGTTCACTTGATAGACAGGTTGAAACATCGAAATGTTCCTTATTCGACGAAATATTCTTAACGAATTGCAAAACAGTATAGTCTCGTAACTCCGGCACTTCCTTCAACGAAACAAATTGAACCACTTCATGCTTTCCTTCTTCCATGTTGCGCGCTTCACTTTCATCGGCCACCTCGGCTACATAATACAATCCGAGCCAGTGCGTATTCTGAATAATCATTTTCTTCGTCGTCAAAAGCTCTAGGCTCGTAATGCGAAGATTGGTTTCTTCTAGAATTTCACGAATAAGTGAAGACTCAATATCTTCTCCAAATTCAACTGTTCCGCCAGGCAAAAGCCATGCTCCCGCGCCAATCCTTTGATCTGATTTCTTTTTCAAAAGTAACACGCGTTCCTTGGTCTTATCAAAAACGATAGCCCGCGCATAAAAACGAAATATCGGCTGATTTTGATCACTGCTCATACGCTCAAATAGAAAACTTACACTACCAGTATACACCCATCCAAAAACCTAGTCAGTTCTCAAATTTGACACAAAATCTAGTGTTTTGGAAAGGTGACGCGAGCCGACCCTCCGGAGGCGGGTAAACGGCCACCCGCCTAGACTCGGCGAGGCTGGTCATTTGGGGTTACTTTTTGGAAATGAGAAGATTGAGAGGAAAACGGCTGGGTTGGGTACGTAATCAATTACGTAATTATCTTTCTTTCCTCTCAAGAAAAAAGGATGGCCTTTACGGTCATCCTTTGCAAGTCATTGCCTGATCTTTGCGTTCAAGCCGAAACCAAAACCTCCCAGCCACGCTCCCGAAGCTCGCCGCGAAGCTTCATCCACAGCTTGCCGAGATGGTTCAGCCCCTGCCAGTCCGGACCGCGCCCCCAGAACGAATCCTTGGGCGAATCCTCGACAAGCTCGGCGTTACCAGTCTCGAGTAGCTTCTCGCGGACATACGCATGCTGTTCAATCTTCATCCGGAGAAACTTCTCCATGATATCAAGCTTGATATCGTTCCAATCAGCACGAACCTTGTCCTGATACTTCCGGCCGATCTTTTTGGAATCATGCGCCGACATCGCCGTCCGGATCTCTTCGACAATAGCCGGATCGGTAAACTTCGCCGCCTGATATGCATGCTCGACGGTCATCCAAATGACACCATCTTGCAAAATCGCAAACGACGAGAAATTGGAAAGGAAATACCGCTTACCTTCGTAAAACAGAACTTTCTCTTGCATGTCCCACCTCCTGCCAGAAAAAAGAAACGTAAAAGAACTTCCGTAGAGTATCGCAAGAAATAGCCAAGAAGTCAATTTCGAATGATTTTGGAAAGGTGACGCGAGCCGACGGCCGTCATTTGGGGTAACAATTCTGATTTGTGAGGTTTTGGGATGAGGACAAATTAGGTACGTAATCAATTACGTAATTATCTTTCTTTCCTCTCTAAAAAAGGTGTTTAGTTAATTTTCTTCTTAAGTAAAGAAAAGGAGGTCCGTCAGATCCTGACAAACCCCCTATTTAGCGCTTAATCGAAGCGAGGCGCTATCCGCTAACTGGGCATTCAACTCCGAGCGGAACCTCGATACCATTGAGCTCCATAGTCTGGCGCCGTACTTCAAAAAAGGCATACCAGTTGGAAATCTCGTTGAGATCGATAGCACTCGGAATCTGGAGCAGCCGATTCAGGTATGCGAAGGCTTTCGGTGAAGAAAGCGCCCACTCCCTTGCCATGGTAGTGACATCAGCATTGCCAGAAAACTCCACCAGGCACTTGGCCATCGATGCATCGACGGCGTAGAGCAAGGACAAGACTTCTTGGACTGCCTCGGTGGGCGTTGTCCACATCTGGCCGGCATCCAATGCTATCAATATCCCGAGTGGTGATTCCATCCGTTTTCTGATGCTGGCGAACAACAGCGCATCAGATGCATCACCTGGCATGAACACAAACTTGCAATCTGACATGGTAGACCTCCTCAGACGACTGTGGTAGCGGTACCGGAAAGATACTTCCGGATCTCGTCGACATAGCGTACAGGCACGATGACAGAGCCCTTTCTCGTACTAGTGTTGTAGTTCGAAAAGATAAACTCCGATTCGGGCCTCCGATGACTTCTCGTGTAGAGTAATACGAGGTCCTTCCGGAACATCCCCTTCATCGTCACGTTGTACGGTGGCGATACCATCTCGTAAGCCGTGATAACGAGTGAGACGTCGATACTCGGTCCGCCTTCCCTCCCGAACCAAAAAACAACTGGGGGCGGTTCGCATTCAAGCACTGTGAGGCATCCGAGCGAAAGCAGGCAGCGCTGTGCGTTCGATCCCTCGAATACGCCAAGTGTGTGTGTTTGCGACGAATCGCTGTTTGGATGGGTCATCCGACTTCTCCTTGTAAAAAGAACTGCCCTATCATGACGTAGAGCATCGCCGTTACTGCCTTACGACAGCCACCTCCGCATCCGCAGAGGAATTCAGGGTATAGTAGCCTACACGCAAAAACATGTCAATTCCGCATGAAATCAGGGGTTTTGAAAATGTATCATAATTCCACCTTCCGGAGACAGGCGAGTGATCTGGAATATGTCTTACTATTTTCGCGATTGCGTAAATTGTAAGACTTTTTGTTTAAGAGAAAAAAGGGAGGAAAAGATGTGGCAGAAAAAGAATGAATACGTAATCAATTACGTAATTATCTTTCTTTCCTCTCTAAAAAAGGTGTTTACCACCGTCGTCCATGGACGACGTGGCTTGCCTGCCCGTCTCTGGAGGGACCACTTTTCTTCTTCTTAGAAAACAGTTCTTATATTAAAACAGGTCGTCAAGAAAAACCTTTATAGCAAGTGCTGGACCAGTAATATCAGTAATATCAAATTTTATTGTAAAAGAATGCTGGGAACTATCTATAAGAATTTTATAACTAACAATATCTTTATAAAAACGGCCCGCACTCAAAAATCTCTCTACTTTGCCCAATAACTCTTTTGTATTAAAAAATTCACCATCCTTTTTAATTTCTTCCTCAAGATTTTCCGCTTGAAATTTTCTAACAACGGCCAATGGTAGTATCCGTCTTAAAAGAAGAATGCATGCATTTGATTTAGCATGTTCGTAATTAAAATTAAATTCTTCACATAATGCCGCAATATCTTTCGGAACCGCCTTTAAAAGAGTGGCGGAGAAAATTGTTACCGTAGCAACTTTTTTGTCTGTAGGCTCATCCACATTTTCTGAAGATTCTAATTCACCAGGAAAAATTAATGGGCCATTATCCATATAATTATTCAAAAGAAAACCTTTATTTTGAAATAGGGCTTCCAATGGACCTATAAGACTACGAAGCTTATAGATTCTCTCATTATTTTGTTGGGTCTTGTAATCTTTCTTCTCTAGTTTTCCAAGCTCATCTCGCCAAGAAATCAACATGCGATGTGTAAGCATTGATAAACTCTCAATCATCTTTTCTGGTATCTCAATTTCTACAGCATGAGGTTCCCCGTCACACATCTTGTTAGGGTCTTCATAATTCAAGTTAAAACTATCAATTTTATTTCCAATATCAACGTATGCTTCCAGCAAATCATCGATCTGCTCACGAACATCATCATTGACAGATATGTGTCTTAAATCCTGTATATCCTTAAGAAAACGATAAATCGCAATCCTAAAATATTTCAAAGTTGTAGAATAAATCCTCATACAAATTATCTATTCCTACATTGCTCTTGATACGCTGGATTTGATTTTACAAAATTCAATGCTTTTTCCAAATACGAGGCGCCTTGAAATTTAGGAATCACAGTATAGGTAAGCATTGCCTGATAAGCCCCCGAAGAGTTATTGGCTCGAACTCTGGAAACCAAAGAATTAAACTCCTCCTTATTTAAGGTTCCAATAAAAGCATTCTGGGTACTAAAAGCACTCGCTTCATCAGCATAGCATTGAGGAAACGTTTCGTATGATTTTCCTATCTCTTGTGAATCGCTACCCATATTTACGAAAACAGATCCGTCAATATGATTCAAAACATGTTTTATTTCGTGAGCTAACAATATCGCAGTGAGCAAATCATCTTTGGCACTATATTTCGGAGAAACAAGAATATCATACTCATCCAAAGATTGGGTGGGAGAAAAAGAAACATACCCTCAGCCCCGGCCATTTCCTGATCTGATTTGGCATATTGTATATTTAAACAATTTGATACAGCTCTAACTCCTTCGCTATATACAATATTACCTTTATCTCCGGATTGTTCCATGCGCTGCGAAATCAGACTTATTGCCCTTTTAAATTCGTCCGGGATACCATATCCAATATCTCTTATGCAATAAAATGGGTTAAGATCGTCAAAGAACCAATCATTATTTTCATATATGAAACCAGCATAGCGCCGCAAGCTGCTCTCTCCATTTTTACATTCGACCACAGAACAATCTCGTATCGTTTGAATCGCATATCCTTTACCGTCTCTTACAACCGCGCTATTTTCAACAAAAGCAAGATTCCCCGACTTATCATTAAGTTTTAAATATATCTCTCTAGAGATTTTCTGTTTCGCTTCATTCGTAAAATATAAATCGTATATTTTCCCATAATCACCCCTATCTGATAACTCAACCATCTCTTTAATTCTTTGCTCTAACTTGCCAGAATTCTGATCCAATACAATGGCTGGCGAGCTCGTTCTCATACTAGCCATAACAATAATAGCGCCTCCAAGCGCCAAGAAAATCCACAGGAATATTTGAGTTGTTCTAATCTTCATAATGTTTACAAACAAAAAAAGAAACAACGAAAGAAAAAATCAAGAAAGTGTTTGTTTATGCCTCAAGTATATCATTTTCCCTTAAAAAAGGTACTTGACCCCTTTTCTTCTTGTTTTCTTCTCTCATAAAATTTAAGATTTTTCTTTGTTTACGCGCCCCATCAAGCCCATTGATAAATACCTTCGTTTTGCATTACAAAAAACAATATCATTGTTCAAAATGTCTTTTCTGAGTCCATGGTACGCCATCCTCAAATTACAAGCGAAGTCTTCCAAGTTCAACATTATTTTCCCATTTGGTGTAGCTTCAAAATGATGCCCCGCTTTGTTTGCGTCAGTAAAAACATACGTTCCTCCTTCAGCATAAGAATGGACAAGTCCACAGCGAAGATCTTCCCATAATTTTTCAGAGTTATAATTCGGAAGATATTTTTCCGTAAAATTAATAAACCTCGCTCTTGAACCGCCTTTCACACTTCCCTTTTCCAAGCCAGCAAAAAACCCAGCCATAGCATCTATAAAACATGCTCCTAAAATAAAACCGGCCAGTTTAGCCTCTCCGGCAATTGATGCTCTTTCAATATCCCCATATTCCCAGCCAAGGAGATATTCGTCCAAAGTTTCCACTAATTTTTCTTTTGTGAGATTCATATGAATTTAGAAACGAGAGCGTCCTGCTCTTAAAATAGCAACAAATTCGGAAAGTCTAGAAGAGTCATCAACATACCCACCACTTGGGCCATCATTTGCAAATTGCCAATAACCCTCTTCACACCAAACAACACCGGTATTTATTGTCTTGCCTCCATCTATGTATACAACTTCAATATCACTCCCAAAATGAGGGATATCAAAGACCCGACAAACAACCGCGTCAATATACGGATAGACTTTCCCAATCGATATCCAACTTTTTGACTGTACCTGTGGTTTTTCGATTAACACAATATAATTAAATAAATTATTTAGATTTGATAATAATTTCTGCCGCTTTTCCTGCATTTTTCAGCAACTCTTTTGAAAGAATTGGCTCTTTTGTTTCTGAAATACTAGGTGCACAAAAAACATCTGCTGCTTTTTTCATAAATTCTTTTTTAATTTCCGTATTTATTGTATTTTCTTCAGACTCACTTGTTTCACCAATACTCAAAAGTATATTGTGATACGTTTGCGCCAGTGTTTTCCTATTGGCATAGTCATTTCTCAACTTCACATAATACGAATATTGGGCAGCAGAAAACCATACAGCGCTTATAAATATAAAATCCAAAATGTAAAATTCAAACCTTTCAAACCAAGGTTTTCCATTTGCTTGATGAAGCGCCCAAAAAAATGATCCCGCTAACGCAGAAAAAGAAAGAAAAATAACAACTAGCCAGTTTATAATACTTTTTTTATATTCCTCTTCTTGTTCCGCGTAAGCTTCAGCCATCTTTCTTAATTCTCTTTTATTTATCTCGCTCTGTTTTTGATTATTAGCCTCCTCGAGGGAAGAAACTTTTTTTATTAATTCTTCCTTCTCTACTTCCAATCCACTTATCTTTAAACTAGAGTCCAACTCTTTATCAGAAATTCTTTTATCAAAATCAGACTTGGCATCCGTAAACGCTTGTTTGGAGGATACTAATTCCTCTTCAAGTTTAGAATTATCTTCTGATAATTTAGCGACTTGAGATTCTAGATTTCGTTTCTCATTTTGCAACTCTATATAAGAAGCTTTATATGCTTTACCCATAAAATTAGTTAAAAAGCGGGGCCAAAATGGCCCCGCTTATTAGTTACTTTTTCTCCTCGTCAGCTGGCTTGTTCCCTTCGACATGCTCAGGGCCGTTGGCTTCGGCTGCGGGCTCGGTTTCAGCATCTTTAGGCTGCTCTGTAGCACCCGAGGCTCCGGCTTCGCCTGTACCCTGTCCACTATCCCCTGTACCCTGTGGTGCGGCTTGTGCCGCGGCATACAGTTTCTCGCCAATCTTCTGGGCTGCCTGGGAGAGGGCTTCGGTCGCCTTCTTGATCACTTCGAGGTCGTCGCCATTCTTCACTTTGGCGAGCTCAGCGATAGCATCTTCGACCGGCTTCTTCTCTTCGGCTGTCAGCTTGTCGCCCGCATCCTTCATTGCCTTTTCGGTCGTATAGGAGAGCGTGTCAGCCATGTTGCGCGCTTCGATCAGTTCCTTCTTACGCTTGTCTTCCTCGGCGTGGAGCTCGGCATCCTTCTTCATGCGCTCGATCTCATCCTTGGAAAGTCCAGTGGACGCTTCGATGCGGATGTTCTGAGACTTACTGGTCGCCTTGTCCTTGGCCGTGACGGTCAGGATGCCGGAGGCGTCGATGTCGAAGGTTACCTCGACCTGTGGCACGCCGCGCGGAGCGGGAGCGATGCCATCGAGGATGAATTGTCCGAGCGACTTGTTGTCACCTGCCATCTCGCGCTCGCCCTGGAGCACATGGATCTGCACGGACGGCTGGTTGTCAGCCGCGGTCGAGAAGACCTGGGAGCGCGATACCGGCACAGTCGTATTGCGGTCGATGAGCGGCGTACGCACACCACCGAGCGTCTCGATACCGAAGGTGAGCGGGGTCACATCGAGGAGGAGCACATCCTTCACGCTGCCCTCGAGCACACCACCCTGGATGGCCGCGCCGGCGGCGACGACTTCATCCGGATTGACGGTGATGTTCGGCTTCTTGCCGAAGAACTTCTCGACGCTTGCGAGCACGAGCGGCATACGGGTCATACCACCGACCAGCACCACTTCGTTGATGTCGCTCGGGGAGAGCTTGGCATCAGCGAGGGCTTTCTTCACTGGCTCAAAAGTCGCCTCCACCAGGTCATGCACCAGCTCCTCGAGCTTGGCGCGGGTCATCTTGATGAGGAGGTGCTTCGGACCATTGGCATCGCTCGTGATGAACGGCTGGTTGATCTCGGTATCCTGCGCGGTCGAGAGTTCGATCTTGGCCTTCTCGGCGGATTCCTTGATGCGCTGGAGCGCGAGCGGATCGCGGCCTAGGTCGATGCCTTCCTGCTTCTTGAACTCACCCAAGATCCAGTGGATGATGCGCTGGTCGAAGTCGTCACCACCTAAGTGTGTATCACCGTTGGTCGATTTCACTTCGACGGTGTCCTCGGCTACTTCCAGGATGGAGATATCGAAGGTACCGCCACCGAGGTCATACACGGCGATCTTCTCGTCTTTCTTCTTGTTGAAACCATAGGCGAGCGCGGCCGCGGTCGGCTCGTTGATGATGCGGCGGACATTGAAGCCAGCGATCGTGCCTGCCTCCATGGTCGCCTTGCGCTGCGAGTCGTCGAAATACGCCGGGACGGTGATGACGGCATCGGTGATCTTCTCTCCGAGCTTCTCTTCGGCATCGGCCTTCAGCTTGGCGAGGATCATAGCGGAGATCTCCTGCGGTGTGTATTCCTTGCCGCCCATGACGATCTTCACGCCTTCACCGGCCTGGATGATCTTGTACGGGAGGGTCTTCGCGTCGCGGCTTACTTCCTCGTCATTGAAATGACGGCCGATCAAGCGCTTCACGGAGAAGAGCGTGTTTTCCGGGTTGGTCACGCCCTGGCGCTTGGCCAGGAGGCCCACCAGGCGCTCACCGGTCTTGGAGATAGCCACCATCGACGGGGTCGTGCGGTTGCCTTCCTTGTTCTCAAGGATGGTCGGGCTGCCACCCTCCACCACGGCCATGCAGGAGTTAGTTGTTCCCAAATCGATACCTAAGATCTTGCTCATATTCGTAATTATTAGTCAGTTAACGGGTTAACGCGTTAACGAGTTTATTAATGCGATGAATTAGATAATTTACTATCCAGTTAACGGGTTTGTAAGAGTCCGAACACCGAATTAACGGGTTAACGGGTTCTTAAGAAACCAACTAACAGGTTACTGTGTTAACGAGTTTATTAATGCGATGAATTAAATGCTTATTTACGTTGGATAAATTCTTTTTCTTTTCTTTTTTTCTCGAGATAACTGATGAATGCTCCTATTTGACCGGAAAGTTTTTCCAACTCATCCATAATTCTGTCAAAATCCTTCTTTGCGACGTATCCGATAGCGAATGCTATATGCATCTGATTTCTTGTCTCTCCCGCCGAGCCCTTGGCTATCTTCAGGAAACGGATGAATTCATTGTTATTGTTCTTCTCAAATCCCTCGACTATATTGGAACTGACTGACACTATAGCTCTCTGTATCTGATCTCTCAGACCGAAGTCTTTGGCAAACTTTCCTTGTGATGTAATATCGTATACATCCTTTGTCAAAGCCAAACTCGATTTCCAAATGTTCAGCTCTTCGAATTTTTGTATTTTCATAACAACGTATCAGTTGTTCGGTTAACGAGTTCACGAGTTAACGGGTTGGGAATACAGACCTTGCATTTAATTAAACTCGTTAGCCCGTTAACGCGTTAACATATTAATTTTAACGGACGATTACTCTTGCTGCTCGTATTACTTTGTCTCCGAGGCGGTAGCCTTTTTGGATGACTTTGGAGATTTGGTGATTGCTTTCTTCCTGTTCACTGTTCACTGCTGACTGTTCACTGTCTATGGCCTCGTGAATGGTAGGGTCGAACGCCTCCCCTTCCTTCGCTTCGATCGTCTGCATACCATTGTCAGTGAGGACGGTCTCGAGCTGCTTCTCGATGTATTGGATGCCGACCACCCACGGGCTCTCCTTCTGTTCAGCCGGCACGTGCATCGTGGCGGAGCGGAAATTGTCGAGGACTGGGATGATATCGAGCACGAGCTTCTCTATCAGGTATCCGCCGAGCTCCTTCTGGGATTCCGCCTGGCGCTTCTTGTAGTTCTCGAAGTCCGCCTGGCAGCGCTTGAGATCGTTCAGATACTCTTCGGCCTTCGACTGCCACTCCGATTCTTCCTTCATTTCTTCGGTAATGGTCGTCGGCTCATCTGTATCAATAATCTTCTCGTCGCCTGACTCTTCGACTTCTTGTTTCTTTTTGTGCGGCATAGGCTTCTTATATAAATTCTAAACTCAAAATTACAAGCTCCAAATAAATCTCAAATCCGAAATTCAAACTTTTGAAATTGTGATTTTTGATTTATTTGGAAATTGGGATTTTGGATTTTGACATTTGACAGCTCGCTACGATTACCGACTCTCTTCATCAGGAAAATGGGATAAAAAGGACAAGTATCAACGATGAGGAGAGCAGTTTCTTCATGTATTCGATCAGGGACTTATTCTTGGCGTACTCCATGCGCTTGGGACCGATGATAGCGAGCATACCGCGCTCACCTTCTTTGTTCTCATATGGCGCAACGATCATGGAGCAATTGTCGATACCGGAGATAGGGTTCTCGTCGCCGATGAAGATGCGGGTCTCACCGCTCTTCAGCTTGACCATGACGTCGTCGAGCTTCTCATCGAGCGAGTCGAGCGTCTCCACCAGACGGCAGAGCTCGTCGATCTCCTGGAACTCCGGCTTCTCGATGAGTTCCTTCATGCCGAAGTCATAGAGCTCGTCGCGGCCGATGATGCCGGAGACAGCCAGGTTGCCCGAGAGCGCCGAGAGGAGCTTGGCGGTGCTGCGACCCATGCGGGTCTGCTTGGCCTTCATCACGAGAAGCTCTTTCTGGAGCTTGCGCTGATCCTCGCGGGAAAGGTCCTCATCACCCATCATCTCTTCGACATACAGGCGATAGCCCTGATCGGTCGGGATGCGGCCGGCGGACGTGTGCGGCTGGTAGAGGTAGCCCTCCTCCTCGAGCGCCACCATATCGTTCCGAAGCGTCGCCGAAGACACCGGGAACTCGAAGTGCTCAAGGAGCGCCTGCGAGCCGACTGGCAGCGCGGTCTTGGTATACAGCTCGACGATGGCCGAGAGGACTTGTTTTTGACGAGAGTTCATAGGGAAGCCGGTATTATGTATCCGGTATTATGTATCATGTATAAGATGCGAGATTCTTCGCTTCGCTCAGAATGACCAAAATTACAAATTTTCGGATCATTCGTATCGATATATACAGTATAAAATATGGTTTAGCAGTCGTCAAGAGAGAGTGCTAATATAACAGGGTTTAGGGTATAGAGATATAAGCCAAAGGGACTAGATCCCGGGTCCCTCCATAGGCGGGCAGGCAGGCCCGGGATGACAAAAAAGAAAGTTTTGTAATTTAAGGTTTAATGGTATTTAAAAGATAGAAAAGGGAAAAGCCAGGGCGCGTTGCGCTCCTGGCTTCATTCGGTCAAACGGGTGAGTTCACCCGCAATTCTTGCGCTTCTCACGGGCACACTTTCCCCGCTTGGCCTCGCTACAGCACTTCTGACAGCTGGTAGGGTCATACCACTGAGCGATCTCAACGTGGGTATTCAAGTCTGGAAATCGCGGGCAGAAGACATCCTGCTCGTTGGTGTAACCCTCAGGAACCTCCGCGCGCTGGATGGCGGCGGAAACTTCGGGTGCTACTGCGACAGCTGTACTTGCTGGCATTTTCAACCCCTTGGAATAGTTGGTTGGCTGTTTTCTCTCTGTCGGGGTCGGATATATGCGGCTAATGCTGGCCGCCGTATTTCGAATTGCAGCAACGCTGACTCTGATAGCACCTGCTACATGAAGCCTCCGGATTCATGCCGTTGAAATGCGCCCTCGCGATCTTCGCGATACCACCCTCGATGCGGATCGTCGGGCAATAGACGGGATCGTCAGGAAGCGGTATCGGCCCGATGACCGAAATCACCGGTACCGGAAACGGCTTTTCCGGAAAACCACCGCACTCACAGACGTTCCACACGGAGTGCAGAAACGGTTTTCCTGGATCAATCCCGACAACAACGCTTTGACTCATGCGAATCTCCTTTTCCGGAAAACTTCAATGATGCTCGAGACTGCTTTGCATCTTCTCGGCCAACTTACTGCACTCGTCATGCAAATCGCAGTGCGTGCAAGCCGGATCTCTGCAGCAGTACTTCTCGGCAGCTTCCGGAAGCGGTATGGTGTGGCGATGGACAGGACAATACTCTCCTGGCTCGCTGTTCTCGCTAAACCCCTGGAAAGACTCTTCGTTGACATTGGCCCTATCGACCAATCCTGCCGGACCGATCGGGACATTTCCTACTCGTAGTGACATGATCAAGCTCCTTCGTTTCTAGTGGACATTCAGGATCTCTCTGTCAACGGTCCGGGTCTGATTGGTCCTAGCCAATCATCCTTCCGGCTTGCTGCAAGCCTCTCCACAAGAGGTGCACGTCGTACTTTCCGCGTCATACCACCTCTGTCGCGCTTCCTGAGGAGTAGAACGATTCTGTCCGGCGCGAAGGCAACGGATGCCCTTTTTCGCTGCAGACTTCCCATCCGTTCCACGATGCTTGCCACGACTACCTTTCTTCATGTCGCCCCCCTCTTCATACGATTCACCATTGGCTTGCAGGCAATCGGAAAAACGCTCACAGCCGTTGCAGCCGTCGATATCGAAATGCGGATGCGCGTCGCGGAAGAACACCTTGGCCGGATGATGATTGTTACCCGCCTGATGACACAACACGTGTACACCGGGTGGATACGGTTTCGCGGTCGTTTCCGGAAGCTTCGGATGCTTTGGGTCATCCGAGCTGACGCTCGGATGCCGCCTGAAATCATCCATGAACACACAACCAACTGTTCCTGTCATGATCTTCTCCTTGTCGGATTGCTACTTCGAAGAAACCTACGCTTGAATCCGTCTCTCACGGCGAATGGCTCGCCGCTCCTGCTCGCTGCTGCGGATCCGCGGTACTGCTCTGTTCGGAAACATGATCCTGAGAGGATGATGCCGGACCGCTGCCATGCGATCGGTGCCGCCGGATGAAACCAAACGGCTACGTTCATGGCCAGACGAAATGGGAAAAGCAGCATGATTAGAACAGGCCAGCAAATGCAAAAACAGTCTGCTGAGATGCATCTGTAACTCCTTTCTTCTCTTCAGGATGGATTTTCAACGACTCTTAACCTGCATGCGGACGGATTTCTCCGGCATCACATGCGGATCGGGTCTGGGACCGCCTTCCGACTTCATTTTCAGCAGAACGCTCGAAAGCGTCATTTCCGAAATAGTCGGCGGCGGATCGGGTTGTTCCGGTGTCACGAGGCCATAGACCTCACAGACACCACGGGCCCTCAAAGCTTCTGCAATCAATGCTGCATCGAGCCCCGAGCCAAGCACGAGAATCCTCTTCATGCTCCCCCTCCTTGTTCTGAATTGATTGTCAAAAAACTCTACGGGACCGGATCATAGCCGCCATCATTCCATGGATGGCAGCGGACGACCCGCTTCAATCCGAGCCAGCTGCCGCGCACGACGCCATGCTTGTCGACGGCTTCGTACGTGTACTGGCTACAAGACGGGTGAAAACGACAGAATCGCTCTCCGAATAGCATACCCACGACCCCATGATCGAATGACAGGGTCTTCTGGTAGATGCGTATGGAGAAAAGGATAGCTCGTTTAAACACGCATGCACCATACCGCTTTCCAAGGCCTTTGTCAATCGAGTTTTTCACTGTATAATAGAGGCACCCTTACCGATACGAATGACCCGAATAAAGACCGAATGATCCGAATGGGATCAAAATTCGTAGTATTCGGATGTAATTCGTAACATTCGGATCGCTATGATTCGGATTGAGAAACAAACATGAAAACCATCCAGCACAAGCACATCACCTGGATCGATTTTGAGAATCCGCAGGACGACGATATCACCTACCTGCAGGAAAACTTCAACATCCATCCCCTGGCCATCGAGGAGCTCATCACGCCGACGTACCAGCCCAAGGTCGTCCAGTACGAGAACTGCCTCTTCTTCTCGATCCATATCCCGCTCTTCGACGTGGAGCACCGGACCACCTATGCTGGCGAGCTCGACATCATCCTCACAGAGCACCACCTCATCACCAGCCACAAGCAGGACATCTACCAGCTGACCAAGCTCTTTGATGAGCTGCTTCAGAGCGAAGGTAGGCGCAAGCTCTTCCTCGAAGAATCGCCAGCCCACCTGCTCCATCATCTCCTCGAGATCCTCCTCAACTCCTGCTTCCCCCGCCTCAACCACATCAGCGAGAAGCTCGACTTCATCGAGGCCCAGGTCTTCGCCGAAAAGGAAAAGGAGATGGTCTTCGAGATCTCCGTACTCAAGCGCGATATCTTGAACTTTCGCCGCACACTGAAGCCGCAGCGCTCCATCATCGAATCCATCGTCCAAAAAGAGCATCCGTTCGTGCCCTCCTCGCTCAAGATCTACTTCCAGGACCTCATCGGCACCAACATTCGCCTCTGGAATATGCTCGAGAGCCAGAAGGAGACCATCGAAGCACTCGAGGCCACCAACAACTCCCTTCTCTCGAACAAGCTCGACCTGACCATGAAGGTGCTCACCATCTTCTCGGCCATCGCACTCCCCATGACCGTCTATTCCAACACGCTCGCCATGAGCGCGCAGATTCCTTTCGGACACAGCCCGCACGCCTTCTGGATACATGTTTCTTTCATGGTAGTACTCTCACTGACGACCATGGCTATCTTCAAGTGGAAGAAATGGCTGTAGACGGCCAGTATCTTCGTATTCGAGTATCTGTAGTATGTATAAGCCGCGACATGGTCGCGGCTCGTATTTGCCTTAGGGCCCATACCGAGTACATAACACCTAAAGCAATGTCACACATTCCTTTTTCCGAAATGCGCTTCCACAATACCCTCACCAGA